>CAYUAQ010000098.1:0-16642 GCA_964442705.1 uncultured Desulfobacteraceae bacterium | reverse complement strand
GGTCTGAGGGTGTTGCCATATTTGCCGTGAAAACCTCCAGATCGCGCTGTCAGGCACCCTGGTGGCCGAAATACGCCAACTGATTATAAAAATTTGAATTTCCGACTTTGACAGAAAAACCCTGTCAAGTCTTTTTTGCTACTTTTTCAATTTTTTCGCTGAATAGTTACCATCAATATACAGACGACGGGCTTCATGGATCAGTACCTGGGCAAAATCACTATAAATGCGCCAATCTCGCGTTTCATTTGCATCGGCCAATGTACTGCGGGAAACCTTACCCCTTATTCCCATGTGGTAAAGCTTCTCTCGCATGGCCCTCAGACAGCATTCGATGTCACGCAGGCTTTCACGGTAGGCCAGCTGAGCGAAAGCCATACATAGAAACTGATCGTAACATGTAAAAGAACGTATGTGGTGATTGCCGCCGTAGCGATCAACGCATTGACGGAATTTTTTCTTTGGCAGGAAATCGATTACCTGGGAGAAAACAGTTTTTCCATGATTCATCGCAAGGTTCCTTTCGCAACTTTTTTCTGCGAAAGAAACATGAAATCAGGGCTCAGAGCAAATTCAAATCGATTCCCTTCTATTTTGTTAGATTTTAGATATATTACCGTTAGTTACAGAGTTTAAAAAATTTTTAACCGGACAGCAGTGATTTCACATCACTGTTTTGTCACTACAATATCATATTCAACCGGTTGAAGGCGAGCGTCGATAATACATTACAGGTCGTTATCTATAGGCAATTTGAGCATTGCTGTCAAAATCTTTCGACGACTTGCGGAAGTGAAGATCGTCCGGATTTCGACAAATGACATCAAAACCCAACAAGAAGGAGACATAGAGCCGGAGAGACTAACAATTCAACCCACCTTTCCAGACCGTCAGACTCCACATGGAAACCGGTCATGAAGGTGGAAAAATCTGGCCGGCAAGGCCGGCTGCAGTGGTGATATTTATTCCATTACGAGAAGACCAATGGCCAAAATACTGATAGTCGACGATGAGGCAGCAATCAGGCGCTTGGTTTGCAGCATTCTGGATGCAAAAGGGTACAACAGTTTTTCGGTCTCCAGCGCTCTGGAAGCCAAAGCGCTGCTCGAAAAACACAGATACCAACTTCTTTTGACCGATATCCGGATGCCCGGGGAATCGGGACTGGAACTAATTCGCGATGTGCACGACCGCTATCCGGATACCGCCACGGTGGTCATGTCAGCCATTGATGACCTGGAGGTGGCGGATGCCGCTAGAAACCTCGGTGTTTATGGATATATCCTGAAACCCTTGAATCGTAGCGAACTGCTCATTACCGTCTCCAATGCCCTCCACCGCCGGGAATTGGAACGTCTCAATCGGCGCCATGAAACCCATCTTTCCGAACTGGTGCAGGAGCGTACCGTCGAGTTGCAGGAAACCATATCCGCCCTTGAAAGGGCCAAGCAAGAGCTACAGGCCAGCCGAAAGGACTACGAACTACTGATAAAAAGCCTGCCATGCGTGATTTACAAGGGATTTGCAGACTGGACCGTGGATCTGCTCAGCGGCAGTTTCAGGGATCTGACCGGATACACTCGGAAAGACATGCGCAAGCTGGGCGTCGGATGGTCAGATCTGATTCATCCGGGTGACTTAGAGAAGGTCAAAGCCGCCACGCGGCAAGCATTGCAGGGAAACGGTGCGTTTATACGCGAATACCGTATCCGCACCCGCGACGGGGGGATCACTTGGCTTCAGGATCGTGGCCAGATTGTCTGCGATGAGCGAGGCCGCATTCGATATATCCAGGGCGTCTTTTACGACGTTACTGCCCAGAAAAGGATTGAACAAAAAATCATCCGGGCAAAAAAACAGTGGGAGGCGACCTTTGATTCCGTTCCCGATCTGATCGCCATTCTCGACGACAGGCATCGCATCCGACGGATCAATCGACCCATGGCCGAACGGCTGGGAATCAGCCCTCAAGACGCCATCGGACGTCCCTGTTACACAATGGTACATGGCACAAACTCCCCCATCCCGGGATGCCCCCATAGCCGCACGCTGTCCGACGGCTCTGAGCACCGGCTCGAAATCAGAGAGAAAAACCTGAACGGATATTTCCTTGTCAGCACCTCCCCCTTGTTCAATCACGATGGCAAGCTGACCGGTAGCGTACACGTTGCGCGCGATGTCAGCCGTCAAAACCAGGCGCTCAGGGAGCTTAGCCAAGCCCACAGGGAAATGGAACAACTGATCGATTCAATATCGTCGATCCTGATCGGCATCGATTCAAAGGGAAGAATTGAACGCTGGAACCGGCTGGCGGAACAAGCCTTTGGCATATCAGATGCCGAAGCGATGAGATGCTATCTGGAAAAATGCCCTATCTCCTGGCAGTGGGAGAAAATCCGGCCTTCCGTGTCGGCTTGTTTAAAAACTGGCGTTTCTCAAACGCTTTCAACCATCTCATATACCCGCCAAGACCGTAAGGAAGGTTTTCTACGGGTGTCGCTGAATCCCATCGCCAACGACCACGGCGCCTCCCGAGGTTTGCTTATCCTTGCGTCAGACATCACGGAACAACGCATTCTGGAGAGCCAACTCAGCCAGGCTCAGAAGCTTGAGTCCATCGGGCAGCTGGCCGCCGGCATCGCCCATGAAATCAACACGCCCATTCAGTACGTGAGTGACAACCTGTATTTTCTTAAAGACGCCTTTTCCGATCTCTCCGGTCTTTTGGAGGTATTGGGCAAAGTGTTCCAAGCCTCCAGATCAGGACCTGCGCCCGTCTCACTCCTGTCAGAAGCTCAGGAGGCTGTCGACACGATCGATCTTGAATTCTTGAAAGGGGAAGTGCCGACCGCCATCGACCAATCTCGTGAAGGGGTGGATCGGGTGGCTCAGATTGTACGGTCCATGAAAGAATTTTCTCACCCCGGGATGGAAGAGAAAGTCGCCGTAGACCTTAACAAAGGCCTTCAAAATACGGTCACTGTGGCTAAAAACGAGTGGAAGTATGTGGCCGATATGGAAATGGACCTCGATGATGACCTGCCCCCCGTTTCCTGTCTGCCGAGTGAGGTCAATCAGGTGTTTCTTAATCTGATTATCAATGCCGCGCATGCCATCGGCGAACAGGTCCCCAAAGGATCTCCCCATAAGGGCGTCATCCGCATCACCTCGCGAAAGGTCAACAAGGGGGTCGCAATCCGCATCGCTGACACGGGGCCGGGTATTCCGGAGGACATTCGCAACCGCATTTTTGACCCCTTCTTCACCACCAAGGAGGTTGGCAAGGGGACCGGACAGGGTTTGGCGATATCCCATGCTGTTATTGTAGAAAAACATGGCGGCTTCATCCATATCGAGAGCGAAGTGGGCAAGGGGACGACATTCATCATTTTCTTACCCTTTGAATCAGCGGAGGGGAAAAATTAGATGGATCCATTACGCAGCATCCTGTTTGTCGATGACGAAACCAAGATTCTGCAGGGGCTGAAACGTATGCTGTGGCCTATGCGCAAGCGTTGGCGCATGTATTTCGTCAACAGTGGAAAACAGGCGCTGGAAGTGCTCGACAGCCACCCGATCGACGTAGTGGTCAGCGACATGCGCATGCCGGGTATGGACGGCGCACAACTGCTGGCCGAGGTCCAGCGCCGGCATCCCCAGGTGGTGCGCATCGTGCTGTCTGGACATTCCGATCAGGATTTGACTCTCAAGGCCGTATCGCCGACGCACCAATACCTCTCCAAGCCCTGTGAAGCCAAGTTGTTGGTCTCCACCATCAATCGGGCATGCGATCTGAATAATCTGCTCTCCCGGGATAACCTGAAGCAGGCAATCTCGCGCATGGACTCACTTCCCAGCCTGCCCACGCTGTATGCCGATATCATGGCCGAGGTACAATCGCCGGACACCTCCATCCAGCAAGTGGGGGAAATCATCGCCCGGGACGTCGGGATGACCACCAAAGTTCTTCAGTTGGTCAATTCCTCTTTTTTCGGGTTGGCCCGGCATATTATCGATCCCGTACATGCCGTCAACCTCCTCGGCCTGGACACCATTAAAGCACTCGTCCTGACCGTTGAAGTGTTTTCCAAATTTAAAAGCGATTCTCTCCCGCTCGCTTTTGTGGAAGGTCTTTGGCACCATAGCCTGTTCTGCGGTGAATTGGCCAGGCGTATCGCCAGGCAGGAAGGCATTGCTAAATCGGCTGTTGATGACAGCTATATGGCAGGATTGCTGCATGATGTGGGCAAACTGGTACTGGGTACAAATCTGCCGGAAGATTATCGCCGTGTAATCGATTGTATGGATCAGCAGCAGATACCCGCCACCGAGGCCGAGAAGCATATTATCGGGACCACCCATGCCGAAGTGGGTGCCTACCTTCTGGGCCTCTGGGGACTGCCGGAACCCATCGTGGAAGCGGTACTCTATCATCATTTTCCAGAGAATTTCGCGTCGGACGAATTTGTCCCCCTCAGCGCCGTGGTGGTAGCCGATACGCTGTCAAATGGCGGCATTCCGAACATGAATCCGGACGATCCCCCATCTGATAGCAGATTTGTGTATTTTCTCCGCGTCGGGGCGGCGGACAAAACCGCTTCCTGGGATCAATTGTATGATCAGGTGAAAGAAGAGGTGAGCTGAATGGAAGAAAAGATACTCTTTGTAGATGACGAGCAGAATATTCTGGATTCCATGAGACGGCGGCTCCACGGCAAGTTCAGAGTCGTTACCGCTCTGGGGCCAGAAAGAGGCTTGGCCGCCGTGAATTCTTCAGGCCCCTTTGCCGTAATCGTCTCGGATCTGCGCATGCCGGTAATGAACGGTATCGAGTTCCTGTCAAGGGTTCGAGAGATATCGCCGGACAGTGTTCGAATGATGCTCTCGGGCAATGCCGACCTGGCAGATGCCATCGATGCGGTCAACGAAGGCAACATTTTCCGTTTCCTGGTAAAGCCATGCTCCAGCATGGCACTCTTGAAATCCCTGAAGCAGGGTGTCGAGCAGTACCGTTTGGTGACGGCGGAAAAAGAACTTCTCGAAAAAACTCTCACGGGCAGCATAGAGGTGCTTTCGGATGTTCTTTCCATGTCCAGCCAGGATGCCTTCGGGCGAGCGTCGCGCATCAAGCGTTACGTGCGGGAGATCGCGGTCTATATGGGTGTTAAAAATACCTGGCAGATGGAAACAGCCGCCATGCTCTCCCAGATAGGCTGGATTGTCCTTTCCAGCGATATTCTGAAAAAAGTCTATCTGGGAGAAGCCCTCACCGACGAGGAACAGCAGCTGTTTGACATGCATCCGATGATGGCTTCGGAGTTTCTAAAGCATATCCCACGCATAGAGGAAGTCTCACGCATCATCGCCTACCAGGAAAAGCAGTTCGATGGTGGCGGTATTCCCAGAGATTCCCTCTCCGGGGACCAGATCCCGCTCGGCGCCCGCATCCTGAAAGTGGTTCTGGATTTTGACGTCCTCGAGGCCCGCGGGGTTCCCAAAGCCAATGCATTGCTACGAATGAAAAAGAAGAAGGGACTCTATGATCCGAGCGTTCTGAGCGCTTTCGAAGCCATGTTCGGAATCGAATCCAAATACGAAGTCAGGGATCTTTCCATTTCCGAACTCGAACCCCACATGATACTGGGACAGAACATCTACACCACTAGCGGAGCGCTGCTGATCACCAAAGGAAACGAAATCGGACAGGTGGTGCTGAGCCGCCTGAAAATGATTGCGGAAACCACGCAAATCAAAGAGCCGTTGCGCGTTTTTATCCCTCTCCAATTATGATTCTTCCACGGATTTGATGAACACAGATGAAAATAGTATAGCGCCAATGAAAATGACCTCGTCAAAGGCAGGAACAAGTTTTTCCTATTGAAATATCTTAAATGTCCATCCACGATAAGAAAATATTAAAAATTCGGCCACCCCTTCCACATCGATACCGGGGATACATTTTCAACGCAGGCTTCACGGTAGCAGAAAGCTCTGCCACCCCTATCCGCACTTTTCGAGGTATTGAGCAGTTGGACAATGGTATTGGTCAGATTGCCATGTCTTGAAAGAACCGTTCGGTACCACTACAAACCATTTCCATAAAAACAGGTACCTGAGGCAGCGCATCGTGCTGCCCATTTTGATTGATGCTGGTGCAAGGTGGGTCTTTGTCGCCCTCTCGCCTTCATTACCGAACGGTTACGCAGTGTTACAAGCGGATCGATGGTGATGATCTTTTCTCGTCGAATCTTTTCAAGGACGGTTTTCTATTTCATAGACTACCTAATTAAACCAGCGCTTTGCGTATCAATTACACAGACTTTATAGGGTATTTACTTTAAAATAATCCATTAATTAATTGTTTTTTCCAGCAATCCGTGTTAATAGTTACTGATAGTTTAGCATTGAGGAGGCCAATCCATGGATTCTTCCAGCAGCCGGGAACCCGGCCAAAGCCAGAACTCCCCCCCCTCCCTGAACCACGGGAGTACCCGTCCGGAATACAACAAAAGCGGCCTTGCGGCTCTGGTCCTGGAAGCCCTGCCCCATCCAGCCATGCTGATCCGCCCTGATCGCACTATCGTTTTTGTCAACCGTGCGGCCTTTGAAGTTGGCGCCCGCGTGGGCGAGCCTTGCTGGCGGAGCTTCGGACAGAGCGAGTTTATCCCGGAAGAAGACAAACGCTACATCAATGAGCATGCCGGCAGCTTGCCGCCAGGGGGAACCAAGTGCAGTTTCTGTTGTTGCGATGAGGCCATGGAGGATATGACACCCCGCAAAGTGCCGGCCGTGGAAGCTTTTGGCAAGCTGTGGGACACTTTTTGGGTACCGCTGACACCTGAACTCTTCCTGCACTATGTCGTTGATGTAACCGCACCGGAAAGATTGCGCCGAGAAGCTGAACAGCTGAAACAGAAATTGGAGCGTATCCTTCAGGCGGCCCCGATGGGCATTGGGATGCTGAGGTCACGCATAATGGAGTGGGTCAGCCGGCCTTTTGCGCACATGCTGGGCTATACGCCCCAAGAGCTGGAGGGCAAAAATGTGCGCATGCTCTATGAAGACGAAGCTGAATACTTGCGCGTGCCCAAGGTAAAATATCCACAGATTGAAAAAGCAGGGGTGGGTGAGGTTGAAACGCGCCTGTGCCGCAAGGACGGCAGCCGGGTGGACATCCTGGTGCGCTCGGCGGCCTTTGATCCAAGCGACCTTTCCAAGGGTATGATTTTTACGACCCTGGATATCAGCGAGCGCAAACAGGCTGCCCGGAGATTGAAAGAAAAAGAGCACTACTACCGGTCGCTTATCAACAGCTTGCAGGAAGACATCATTGTCATCGACCGTGATCTGCGCATCTCCGATCTCAACAACGGCATACTGAAGACCTCGGGCTACCGGCGTGACGAGATCATCGGCAAGCCCTGCTACACCGTTCTGCATGGCGCGAATAGACCCTGCAAGGATCGAGGCCAGCCCTGCGGGCATGAAATAGCCTTAAAAAACGGACAGGTAGTGCGCCAACAACACCGCCACATACATCGTGACGGCTCGGAGCTGTGGGCCGATGTTCTGTCTTCACCAATCCGAAACGATAAAGGGCACGTCACTCATGTCGTTGAATCCGTGCGAGACATCACGGCTTTTGTCGAACAGAAGAGTAAGTTAGAATACCAAAACACTCTATTGGAGGCGCTTTTCGAAACGGTTCTGGGCATCGTCAAACACCAAGATCTGTCATCCCTGCTTGAGGCGATCGTGGTGCAAGCCGCTTCTCTGGCTGGCGTTCCCAATGCTTTTTTGCACCTCTACGATCATGGCCGGAAGGTCCTTGAAACCCGGGCCGGTTGCGGGGTTTACCATGACATGGTAGGATACAAAATCAAACCCGGTGAGGGGCTTTCGGGAATCGTCTTCGAAAGGGCCACCACCATGTATGTCGAAGATTACCAGAGCTGGCCCCGACACCTGCCGGACGATCGCTTTCGTTCCATCAGCGCCATAGCGGCCGTCCCCCTCAAACTGGAAAATGAAGTACTAGGTGTTTTGGGTCTTTCTCACAACGAGACGGGCCGGAAAATTTCTGAAATAACAGTACTGCCGGTGCTCGAACGCTTTGCCGGTCTGGCCGTGGTGGCCATCAGCAACGCACGGCTGACCCATCGTTTGCAGGACGAATTGCGCCGGCGCAAGCAGCTGGAAAAAGAGCGCCGCCAGATGGAGTCGTGGTTGCGTCAGGCTCAGAAGATGGAGGCCATCGGTACTCTGGCCGGCGGTATTGCCCACGATTTCAACAACATCCTTTCGGCGGTGATCGGCTTCAGCGAGATTTCCACGGATGATGCCCGGCCCGGCACCCGCCTCAGGACCAATCTCGAGGAAATCCTGCAAGCCGGCCTGCGTGCCAAGGATCTGGTGCAGCAGATTCTAACCTTCAGCCGGCAGTCGGAAACCGAGAAGGTCCCGCTGCAGGTAAATCTAGTGGTCAAAGAGGCACTCAAACTTTTGCGCGCCTCGCTGCCTGCCTATGTCGAGATACGCGAAGAGCTCGCCTGTGACGCCATGGTGATGGCCGATGCCACCAGTATCCACCAAGTGGTCATGAATCTTTTCACCAATGCTTTTCACGCCTTGGGCGATGATAACGGGGTTTTAGAAGTATCACTCGGTACGGTCGATATCGATGCAGATACAGCTACGCGCCTGTCCTTGCCGTCTGTCGGAAACTATTTGCAGCTCAGGATATCCGATACCGGATGCGGCATGACCCCGGAGCTTCAACAAAAGATTTTCGATCCCTACTTTACTACCAAGGAAAAGGAGTTGGGCACCGGCCTAGGGCTGGCCATAGTGCAAGGCATCGTGGCTGACTGCGAAGGGGCCATCACCGTAGAAAGTCAGCCAGGCAAAGGAAGCACATTTACCGTCTACCTACCGCTGATCAAGCGTCACAAAATATCTTCAAGGCCGGCCGCGCATGATCTCCCGGTCGGCAGCGGCCACATTCTGTTTGTGGACGATGAACCGGCAATGGGTGTTATCTGCCAACAGATGCTCGAAAAACTCGGCTATAGCGTTACCACACGAACCAGCAGCCTCGAGGCCCTGGAACTCTTACGGGCCCAGCCCCTACGCTTTGATCTGGTTATCACCGATCAAACCATGCCGCACCTGACCGGTGATGCACTGGCCAAAGAAATCGCGTCCATTTGTCCCAATATGCCGGTAATTCTTTGTACCGGGTTCAGTGAAAAGATATCCGAGAAAAGTGCCCAGCAACTGGGCGTATGTGATGTTTTAATGAAGCCACTGCTCCGCTCCGAACTCGCAGATGCCTGCGCACGGGCGCTTAAAAGTAAAAAGCTTTCATGAGGTTCGTATGGTATTGCGTGGCCAATAGTCTACCCAACCGGTACTAATCACCAATTTTTGGGGCGCCCCGATCTGAGCATTGGACCGGAGTGACATGTTGGCCTGGCTCAGCTAAAAAAGTCCCCGATCTTTTCCACCACGTAGGCCTGCTGGTCAGCGGTCAGCTCCGGGTAGATGGGCAGGGCCAGGGTGCCGGCGGCCGCAGCCTCAGCCTCCGGCAGGGGGGTTGCGGTGACGTCCATCCCGGCGAAGCACTCCTGGCGGTGCAGAGGGACGGGGTAGTACACCTCGGTGCCGACCCCCTGCTGCTGAAGATGGCTGCGCAGTTCGTCGCGTCTGCCCGGCACCCGGATGACGAACTGGTTGTAGACGTGGCGGCTCTGCTTCTCGGCGGGCAGGGTGATGACCTCCGCCAGACCGGCGTCTGTGAAGTAGCGGCGATAGCGGGCGGCGTTCTGCTGCCGCGCGCCCGTCCAGCGGTCCAGGTGTTTCAGCTTGATCTCGACGATGGCGGCCTGCAGGGCGTCCAGGCGGAAGTTGCCTCCCACCATCTTGTGGTAGTACTTGGGTCGTGCCCCGTGCCCCCGCAGGATACGCAGCCGTTCACTCATCTCTACCGACGAAGTGGTGACCATGCCGCCGTCACCGAAGGCCCCCAGGTTCTTGGAGGGGAAAAAGGAAAAGCAGCCGAACGCCCCCATGGATCCGGCCCGGCGCCCGCGGTACTCGGCGCCGATGGCCTGGGCGGCGTCCTCGATGACCACCAGGCCGTGCCGGCGGCAAATCTCCACGATGGGGTCCATCTCGGCGCACTGTCCGTACAGGTGCACCGGGATCACGGCCCTTACCGACCGCCGGCGGTCGGCCGGCAGCCTTGACAGCGCCTTTTCCAGTTCCTCCGGGGACAGGTTGTAGCTGTCGGCCTCGATGTCCACAAACAGGGGCACGGCGCCCACGCGCACCACGGCACCGGCGGTGGCGAAAAAAGTGTAGGTGGGCGTAACCACGATGTCCCCCGCCCCGATGCCGGCGGCCATCAGGGAAATCAGCAGGGCGCTGCTGCCCGAGGACACGCCCACTGCGTGGGCGGCGCCGCAGTAATCGGCGATGGCTTTCTCCAGGCTTTCCACCCGGGGACCCAGGATGAACTGCTGGCTTTCAAAAATCTCCTCGACGACCGCCAGCACTTCCCGGCGGATGGTCCGGTACTGTTTTTTCAGGTCCAGCAGAGGCACCTTCATGAGGAGTGCTTTCCGGATCTCACCACGATCAAAGCGGCGGCGTCCTTTCCGAGGTTGGTGATCTGGGCGGTTTGCCCGGTCGCCAGCCGGCAGCCGTTTCCCTTTGAAACCACGCTCTGGGTGTGGGCCTGCCGGACGCTGATTTCACCGCCGCACACGTACAAATGGGCCCGCGGTTCCTCGACTGTCAGGTCCAGCCGCGCCTCGGCGTAAATCTCCAGGCGCTCCACTGTACACCCCGGCCGGCGATCCAGCTCACTGGTGCTCCCCCAGTGGTGGTAAACCGTCCGGTGCTCCCGGAATTCCCTGCGCCCCTCGGCTTTCAGACGTTCGACGATGGTTTTCACTTCGCGGCTGTTTTCGAGATCGGAAACGAAAACGGTATCGGGCGTCTCCACGATAACCAGTCCGCGCAGATAATTGGCGGCCACCAGGCGGTGGTGTGAGAGGATAAAACAGTTTTCGGTCTCGTTGGCCATCACATCCCCGCTGATGACATTGCCGCGCTCGTCCTTTTCGCAGTAGTCGTACAGCGACTTCCAGGAGCCGATGTCGCTCCAGCCGAAGTCCGACGGCACCACCACACAGTTGTCGGTCTTTTCCATGATGGCGTAGTCGATGGAGATGTCGGACAGCTGGGCGTAGTCTTCCAGGCTGACTTCCCCCTTGGCAACCAACGCGGACATCTGCTCGTAGAGTTCCGGCTGCAGGCGGGCATAGGCCTCGCAGATAACCGCAACCCTGAAGGCAAACATGCCGCTGTTCCAGTAAAAATTTCCGCTTTGCAGGTACTGCTGCGCCAGTTCCCGGTGAGGTTTTTCCACGAAACGACGCACCCGGTGCCCACCGTGGCCCACCGCATCGCCGGCTTCGATGTACCCGTAGCCGGTTTCCGGATAGGTGGGCTGAATACCGAAGGTGACGATATGGCCTTTCTCTGCCAGCTTCACGGCGGTGGCGATTTTCTCGTGGAAGGCGCCGATGTCGCGGATGACGTGGTCGGCGGGAAACACGCACACCACGGGGTCGGCGGTGGCCTCACCGCGAATGCGCAGAACGGCCAGTAAAATGGCCGGGGCGGTGTTGCGGCCGCATGGTTCACCGATGATGCAGCGCTCGTGAAAAATGCCGACCTGACGCAGGTGCCGCTCGGTCTCGGCGGCGTGCTCGCGGCCGCAGACCACCCGCACGCGGTCGGCGGCGATGAGCGGGTGCAATCGTTTGACGGTGTTCTGCACCAGCGAGTCGGACCCCAGGAAGCTCACCAGTTGTTTGGGATACAGCTTCCGGGACACGGGCCACATGCGGGTGCCCGATCCACCGGCCAGAAGAAGGGCGTACACTTCAGCTCTGCCGTCTGCCATTTCCTGAATTTCCTCCAAATCGTTTTCCGTTGCCGTTGTGCGATACCACTTCGCTGCAGACCGTTTCCACGGCCGCATACCCCAGGAAGCGGTTGACCTCTCCGGTGAGCACCGGCCCGGCCAGGACGGTCAGATCGCCCGCCTCGACGATGGTCTCGGTGCGGTCATCGTTTTTCAGATGCAGGTAGACCCGGCAAGGGCCGGGGTGTTTGCGCAACAGCCCGTGCAGACCCTCCAGTTGCGGTCGTTGGAGCCGCTGCGTCTCGAGGTGGAAGTGGATGGTGGCCGTCCATTTTTCCTCCACCTTCTCCATGGGCACCAGTTGTTCGGCCAGCAGCCGGGGGGTGTTTTCCTCGTTCTGCACCGTCCCCTGAACCACGACGGCCCGGTCTTCCTCGAGGAGGTCACGCACCCGGGCAAAGAGCCTGGCAAACACGACCACCTCCACACTGCCGCCCATGTCTTCGATGACCACGAAGGCCATGCGGTCGCCCTTGCGGGTGGTGATGACGCGCAGCCCGCGAATGATACCGCCCACCCGCACTGCACGGCCGTCGGCCATTTCCCCCAGGCTGAGGGCGTCGGCATTGGTGTACCTGGCCAGCAGCGTTTCGTAACGCTTCAGCGGGTGGCCGCTGACGTAAAAGCCGAGCACCTCCTTTTCAAAGGTCAGGCGTTCCTTTTCCCCCCACTCGGGAAGCTGGGGCAGCACCGGCCGGTTCATGGTGCGTGCCGTGTCGGAACCGGGCAGGTCGAAAAGCCCCATCTGGGGGTCCGAGCGCTCGCGCTGAATGCGCTGACCGTAATCCATGGCGTCTTCCAGCGCGGCCATCAGGCGCGAGCGGTATTCCCCGGTGCAGTCGAAGGCGCCGCACTTGATCAAACTCTCCAGCACCCGCTTGTTCACCTTTTTGAAATCCACCCGTTCGCACAGGTCGAACAGCGAACTGAATTCGCCTTCCCTTCTGGCTTCCAGGATGGCCTCGATGGCGCCTTCACCCACGTTCTTGACCGCCACCAGGCCGAAGCGGATGCGCTCGCCGTCCACGGAAAAGGTCAGGTCGCTGCGGTTGACGTCCGGCGGCAAGACCTCGATGTGCCGGCTGCGGCAGTCGGCCACGTACTTGAGCACTCCCTCGCTGGAGTGCATTTCGCTGGTGAGCAGTGCCGCCAGAAACTCCACCGGGTAGTGGGCCTTGAGGTAGGCGGTCTGATAAGCGATCAGGGCGTAGGCCGCACTGTGGGACTTGTTGAATCCGTACCCGCCGAATTTTTCGATCCAGTCCCAGATGCGGGCGGCCTTGTCTTCGGTGATGCCCTTTTCAGCGGCCCCCTGCAGGAAGCGCTGGCGGTGCTTGGCCAGGATTTCAGGAATTTTCTTGCCCATGGCCTTGCGCAGGTCGTCGGCCTCGGCCATGGAGTAGTTGGCCAGCTCCACGGCCACTTTCATGACCTGCTCCTGGTAGACGATGGCACCGTAGGTTTCCTCGAGGATGGGCTCCAGCTCGGGTACCAGGTACTCCACCTTCCTGCGGCCGTGCTTGCGTTCGACAAAGTCATCCACCATGCCGCTGTCCAGGGGACCGGGCCGGTACAAGGCCACCAGAGCCACCACGTCGGCAAAACACTCGGGCTTGAGACGCGTGAGCAGGTCCTTCATGCCGCTGCTCTCCAGTTGGAAGACGCCGGTGGTGTCGCCGGCCGACAGCAGCCGGTAGGTGGCCTCGTCGCCGAAGTCCAGGTTGTCCAGGTCCGGCGGCGTGCGCCCGCTCTTTTCGATGAGCCTGAGGGTGTTGTCGATGACGGTCAGGTTGCGCAGGCCCAGGAAGTCGAATTTGACCAGGCCGATCTTCTCCACCCGCTTCATGTCCAGCTGGGTGACCACTTCCCCCTTTTTCCCCCGGTACAGCGGCAGGTACTCCACCAGGGGGCGGTCTCCGATGACCACCCCGGCGGCGTGGGTGGAGGCATGCCGCGGCAGCCCCTCCAGTACCCGGCAGATGTTGATCAGATCGGCGATTTCGGGGTTTTTCTCGGCCAGCTCGGCCAGGCGCGGTTCCTCTTTGAGGGCCTTTTCCAGGGTGATGCCCAGCCGCTCGGGCACCATCTTGGCAATGGCGTCCACCTCGCGCAGCGGAATGTCCAGGGCCCGGCCCACGTCCCGTATCACGGCGCGGGTTTTGAGTTTGCCGAAGGTGATGATCTGGGCCACGTAATCGCCGCCGCCGTACTTCTCCACCACGTACTTGAACACCTTGTCGCGTCCGTTGATGCAGAAGTCCACGTCGATGTCCGGCATGCTTTTGCGGGCCGGATTGAGAAAACGTTCGAAGAGCAGACCGTGCTCGATGGGATCCAGCCCCGTAATGCCCAGGGCGTGGGCCACCAGGCTGCCGGCCGCCGATCCCCGGCCGGGCCCCACCGGCACGCCGTGGCTCTTGGCGTAGTCGATGAAGTCGGCCACGATCAGGAAATAGCCGGCAAATCCCATGTCGTCGATCACCGAGACTTCGTAGTCCAGGCGCTCCTGGTAGACCCGGCGGTCGACTGCGGGATTTTTCTGCCGGGCCCGCGCAAACACGCGCTGAAAACCTTCCTTTACCCGGCGATGAAAAAGCTCCTCGACGGTTTCCTCGGAACCGGTGTCAAAGCGCGGGAAGTGGTAGGTCCCGAAGGAGAATTCCACGTTGCAGCGGCGGGCGATGTCCAGGGCGGTTTCCACGGCACCGGGAAAATCCCGGAACGAGGCCTGCATCTGCGCGCCGGACTTGAAAAACAGCTGGTTGGTGCGGAACTTGAAGCGGTTGGTGTCGTGGATGGTCTTGCCGGTCTGCACGCACAGCAGCACGTCATGGGCGCGCACATCGTCTTCGCGCAGATAGTGGCAGTCGTTGGTGGCCACCAGGGGGATGGACATGCGCCGGCCCAGCTCGCGCAGCCCCTGGTTGACCCGGTCCTGGATCTCCATGCCGTTGTCCTGGACCTCCAGGTAGAAATTGCCCTCGCCGAAGATTTCCAGGTATGAACGCGCCGCCGCCTCGGCCTGGTCCATGCGGCCATCCTTGATGCGGCGCGGCACTTCCCCGTGCAGGCAGGCCGACAGGCCGATGAGACCGCGGCTGTACTGCCTCAAAATCTGCTTGTCGATGCGCGGCCGGTAGTAGAACCCCTTGAGCTGTGCGATGGTGGCCAGCCGGCACAGGCTGCGGTAGCCCTCCATGTTTTCGGCCAGCAGGATGAGGTGGCTCATGCCCTGCTTGTCCTGGGCGCTGCGGTCGTCGATGGAGCGTGGCGCCACATAGGCCTCCATGCCGATGATGGGCTTGACGCCGGCCGCCACGGCCTTTTCATAGAACTCCAGCCAGCCGAACATGGTGCCGTGATCGGTGATGGCCACGGCCTCCATGCCGTATTCACGCGTCTGTTTTATGAGGGCATCGACACGGATGGCGCCGTCGAGCAGGCTGTACTCGGTATGTACATGCAGATGGACGAAAGGGATACGGGCATCGGCCATTGGTCGGAAATCCTGTCTCACCAGATGGTACTGGCGCTATGTTCCTGAAAGACTGTCATCCAACAAGGCACCGGCGGCACCTGCAGATGCGTGCGTCTCACATCAGTCCAGCCGGTAGTTAGGTGCTTCCTTGGTGATGATGACGTCGTGGACATGGCTTTCGCGCAGGCCGGCGGCGCTGATCTTGATGAAACGGGCCTTTTCCCGCAGCTCTTCGATGGTCCGGCAGCCCACGTAACCCATGCCGGCCTTGAGGCCGCCCACCAGCTGCATCAGGTTGGCCGACAGGGCCCCACGGTAGGGCACCCGCCCCACGATGCCCTCGGGCACCAGCTTGTCATCCTCGGCCTGCTCGCTCTGGTAGTACCGGTCCTTGCTACCCTTTTTCATGGCCTCCAGAGAGCCCATGCCGCGGTACACCTTGTAGCTGCGCCCCTGAAACAGGATGGTTTCCCCGGGGCTCTCCTCGGTGCCGGCGAAGAGGCTCCCGATCATCACCGAGTGGGACCCGGCCGCGATGGCCTTGGTGATATCGCCGGAGTATTTGATGCCGCCGTCGGCGATCATGGGAACACCGCCCTCGGCGCAGGCCTCCACGCAGCTCATGATGGCGCTGACCTGGGGCACACCCACACCGGCCACGATGCGGGTGGTGCAGATGGAGCCGGGCCCGATGCCGATCTTGACGCCGTCCACACCGGCCTTGATCAGGTCGCGGGCCCCTTCGCCCCTGCCCACGTTGCCGGCGATCAGTTCGATGTCGGGAAAATTCTTTTTCAGAAAGCGCACGGTCTCCAGCACGTTGCGGGAATGGCCGTGGGAGGTGTCGATGACGATGACGTCGGCGCCGGCCTCCAGCAGACCGGCGGCGCGCTCTTCCATGTCGGGCCCCACGCCCACGGCGGCCCCCACCCGCAACCGCCCCATGGAGTCCTTGCAGGCGTTGGGAAACTTCTTGATCTTCTCGATATCTTTGATGGTAATGAGACCGGTGAGCCGGCCGCGCCGGTCCACCACCAGGAGCTTCTCGATGCGGTGTTTGTGGAGCATCTTCTTGGACTCTTCCAGGGAGATCCCCTCGGAAACGGTGACCAGGTTGTCCTTGGTCATCACCTCGGAGACCTTCTTGTCCAGGTTCTTCTCGAAGCGCA
>CAYUAQ010000097.1:0-16643 GCA_964442705.1 uncultured Desulfobacteraceae bacterium | reverse complement strand
CAACTTTGATGGAGGAAAAACCATGGTTAGAACCGAAATCAGCCTGTTCATGAAGAATGTACCCGGTGAGCTGGGCAAGTTTGCCGAACTGCTCTCGGCCGAAGGCATCAACATCGATGCCCTGACCATCCAGGACGCCTCGGCCTATGTGAAGGAACTCTTTCAGGCGCGGGGAAAATCGCTCAAGCGGATAGCATCGGTGGCCAGCTACAACTCCATGCGCAAGGACTCGGCCGAGTTTGCCCTCATCCGGCTGCTGGTGGACCAGACGGACAAGACCATCGACCTGCTCTCCAAACACGATTATGTTTTCGATATCATGCCGGTGGTGGCGCTGAGGCTGGAAAACCGTCCCGGGGAGCTGGCGCGCATTGCAGCCAAATTCGGGGAAGAGGGCGTCAATATCAACTACGTCTACGGCTCGGTGTCTTCACCCGACGAAACCTGCCTTTTCGTGTTCTGTCCCGAAGATATCGACCTGGCCGCCAAGATTTTTACAGACTGAAGGCCCGAAGCGGCTTTCGCCGCCTGTCGACCCATCAGTGCGGGACCTTATCCGCTGGTGGGCCCCGCGGCAGGGGCGTCGATGCGCACCAGGACGTCGACAGGCGCCGGCTGCAGGGCAAACATCCCGCCCGCGATCCCTTCCCGTTTTTCCCCGGTTTCCATTCTGATCGCCAGCTGACGCCGGACTTCGGCCTCCAGGGCTTCTTCGAGGCGGGAAAGCTTCTTCTTGAGACCCTGTTCGCTGGTTTTTTTAATGGTTTCATCGACGATGGCGACAGGTTCCTGGTAGGTGTAGCTGCCGCTGAATATCTGGGCGGGAAGGATTCCTGTTGCAACGGCCGTTACCAGCGCAAAGAGGATTATTTTGGTGCAAGCGTGCATGGCATTTTTTTCAGGTAAAGTCGGATTAAAATAATCTGTTTTATTTTTTATAATATAGTCACGATGATTAAATAAGCAAATTATCTGCCAAAAAAGGAAAAATTGGTAAAAAGAGTATTTAAAACAAGCGGTTATATTTCAAGTCCTGAAGTGCTGGAGGATGTTGGAGTATGAAAAATGTTTCCCATGATTTAGGAAAGTCTGTTCCCAAATTATGAAAAGGAGTTAACAATCCGTCGGTCAAACGAACCGTCAGGGGCGGGTGCTGTTGAGTCCCACGAAGGTGCCGCCGTTTCGGGCGCACAGGATGCGCATGAGGGTGGCGAAACGTTCGCCGGTGCTGCCCCGCTGGCGTGTTTTCTCGATGACCACCGGAAACCCCACCGCGTGGATGCGCACCCGGCGGGAGCCGTCGGCCGCGGCGCGGTTCAGCCGGTCCACCTGCGTCACCACCGAGGGGATATCCCCGCCCGAAAACTCGTCACCGAAGACATAGATGCTGATCTTCTTGTCCGGCGCGTAAAACCGGTTGATGGCCGCCGTGAGTCCCTCCACCGGGCTGCTGTTGCTGAAAACCCGCCAGGTGGTCAGCTTCACCAGGATGGCCCGCCGGCGGGCCGGTGAATCCGGTATCCAGCGGCCCCGGTACTGTGAAAACAGGTAGTTTCCCATGTCGTTCATCACCTGGATGCCCTTTACCCGGGGGTAGAGCTTCAGGGCCTGGCGCATTTTTTCGCGCATCAGCGACCAGGCGTAACGCTGCATGCTGCCGGAGGTATCGATGATGAAGATGATGTACTCGCTGTCCACCGGGATGCCGCCCACCGAGCGGTCGACACGCCGCGGCCGATTCTTGTACAGGCGCTGCATCTCCGCGGTCAGCTCCTGGCGGGCGCGTGCCAGCCGCTGTTCGATGAGGTTCTGCACCCGCGCGTCGCTCTTGGAGGCCCGGTGCTTTCCCCGGATGGCGGACAGGTCTCCCTGCAGTCTGGCCAGCCGCGTCTTCTCGTCGGACAACTGCTGCCTGACGGCGGTGAGTTCCCGGTTGAGTACGGTGGTGTTGCCCCGGATTTGAAACAGCTCTTTTTCCAGGCGCTCGACCTGGCCGGTGAGGTCCTTTTTGAGGTTCTCGATGATCATGGGGGCGGCGAATTTCGACAGCACGAAGAGCAGGATGATGGCCCCGAAGGCGCAGCAGATACAGTCCAGGAAGGAAAGGCTGAAAATCTCCAGGTCTCGGCGCGAGCGTCTCATGTCAGGGCCAGTCCTTTGACGGGCAGAGCAGGGACCCGCGGGTGCGCCAGGCCAGGCGCCAGAAAGCGCCGGCCGCTTCCGGATCCCCCTCCAGGGGGAACAGGATCACGTTGACCGGCACTTCCCGGGGCACGAAAGCCACGGCGGTGTAAAAGTGTTTCAGCCGCGTTGATGCCGACACCCGCTTGCGCCAGGGTTTGGAGGTCCCCATGGTGGGCAGGCCGTCGGTCAGCAGGAAGATGTTGTCCGGCCTGGGATTGAGCGCCATGGCGGCTTTGAAGGCATTGATCAGGCTGGTGCCCTTTTCCGGCACCAGTTTGCGCACCGCCGCCACGGCCCGGTCGAGGTCATCCACGCTACCGGCATCCAGCCAGTCGCCGCCTTCGCCTTTCACCAGGGTGAAGGCGGTTTCATTGAAGGCCATGATCTGAAAGCGGCTCCGGGCAGGCAGCTGGGTGGTCAGCCAGTCCACCGTGGCAACCACCCGCCGCCACTTGGCCGACTGGATCTTTTGGGCGGGTTCCAGATAGCGGCGGCGTACGATTTCCACGATGGTCTCGTCGAGCATGCTGGCCGACGCGTCCACCAGGATGAGCAGGTGGCGGCCGCCCACCTTGAGGTCCGTCAGGTACTGCCGGTCGCCGGTGCCGGGAAAAGGACGCAGCCGCTCTCCCTGTTCGGCCTGCTTTCTGGCGCCGGCCCGCAGCCGTTTGACCTCTTCTTCCAAGGATTTGAGATCCGCCTTGAGGCGGTTGACGTGCGCCGTGGTGGCCAGGGTTTCCCGGTCGTATTCGGCCAGCTCGGTTTTGCTCTTGCGGATGACTTCGATCACCCGGCGCGAGGCGCCCTGGGTTTTCACCAGTTCCTGCCGGGTTTCGTCCAGGACGTTGCGCGCCTGGATCAGCTGTTTGCGGCCCTCGAGCACTTCCCTTTCTAGGCGGTCGACCTGGGCCTGCAGGTCACGGGTTACCGTGTCCCGGCGGATGGCCCCGCGGGCGTTGACCAGCACGAACAGCAGGATCACGGCGCCCAGCCCGCAGCAGATGCAGTCCAGGAAAGAAAGACTGAAGAGGTTGACCTTCCTACGTTTCATGATGTCCCAGGCAGGTGATCAGCCGCAGCTTGACGCCGGGGTTGCCGATCTTCAGGATCTGGCCCGGTGAAAGGCGCTGTCTTCCCCTGACCGGGCGACCGTCCACCAGGGCCTCTGCAGGGGGGCTGACTTCCAGCAGGACCTCACCGTTGCGGATGCACAGGCTGCAGTGCTGCGGCAGGATCCCGTGATCCCCTTGGATGGCCAGGCCGGCGGTGCCGGGCGGCTGGCTGCCGATGACCAGGGGGGTGTCCGACAGGGGATAGGCGGTGCTTTCGTGCAGCACGTGGGTTGCCGGGGCCGGGGCCCGGGACGGCTGCGGATCTCCGGTGGCGCTGTCTTGGGGAGGTGGGCGCAGGCCCTGGCAAGGGCGGCTGGTGAAGTACAGTGCCCGGGCGTCGCTGCGGGTGTTCTCCAACCCCCGCCACATGTCGGCCGTCCCCAGGGCGGCGGCTCCCGGCACAAGCGGCCTGGGGCGCACCTCCGCCATGCCGGCCAGCAGACTTTCAAACCCGGGCAGGGCCGCCAGGCGGTGGGTGTACTGGACAGGGGAGGGTGCATGGCCGCGCATCTGCCGGGTGAGGCGGCGGATTTCGGTAAACACGGGCGCCACGGCGTGAACCAACAGGTCACGGGTGACGGTCACCCGGTGGACGGCCTGGCCGCTGCGCATCTCGAAAACCGCGGATCCGCGGCGCTTGACGTCTCCCAGCAGAGCGGGCAGGCGGTCGTAGAGTTCCTGTTCGGTGGCGGCCCGGTGCAGGGGGTCGAAGCGCGTGGTCTGCACGAATTCGGCCGCCACAGCTTCGGCCCAGCGGCGCTGCAGGTGCAGCAGCCCCTTTTCCTCCAGCCAGCGCGAGTCCTCCAGGCCGATGCGCTCGTCGACGGCCAGGCGGGTGATTTCGAGGCGGTGCTGGTGGATGTCCATGTGGAGCAGGGCGCTGCCGGGGGGCATCCGGTCCACGGCCGCCACGGCCAGGGCCACGAAGCCCCTGAGGGGCATGGCAAGTTCCCGGGCGATGGAGACGATGATGCCCAGGGAGTGCTGATCGAAATGAGCCGGCACGGCCATGACCACTTCGTCCACGCCGGGCTGGGTCCGGTGCCATATCCGCTCCAGGTGAAGGTAGGCCATTTCGGCGTGGGAGCGGATGCGGGGCAGGCGCTGGGGCAGTGGTTCGGTGCTCAAATGGTCCCAGAAGGCGTCGAAGGTGAAGCGGGGCGACAGGTGGGCCTGTTTTCGGGCCGCGGTCCCCACCAGCAGCTGTTTGCGGTCCACCACGGCAAAGCCAGGGCTTTGCAGGCTGTCGTCATCCACGGGCACCAGGCGCGGTGGGTGTCCGACGGCGGCCGTGATCCCGGTATCGTTCATTTCAAGGGTCAGCAGTGTCATGGGCAGGCCTCTTCTGTCTACGCCGGACGCAGGTGACGGGTGAGTTTCTCTTCGCAGTAGGCTTCGACGTCCAGCACGTAGTGTTCCTGCTGCAGCTGCAGCTGGTGGAGCAGGAACATGAGAACGATGCTGATCAGCAGCGCGATGAGGGTGGAGTTGAAGGCCACGCCCAGGCTGCGGGTGACCCCGAATATATCCCCCTCGATGGCCTTGTGGGCCTGTCCCAGGGCCTCGCCGATGCCGCGCACGGTGCCGATGAACCCGATGGAGGGAATGGCCCAGGCGATGTAGCGGATCATGGAAAGTTCGGCATCCAGCCGCTCGCCCTCGGTGGTGCAGCAGAACTGGACCGCGCTGGCCACGTCCTGGACGCTGCCGGTGGCGTTGAAGCGCTGCAGGCCGGCCAGCAGCGCCCGGGGCAGCAGGGCCCTGCCCCGGGCATCGGGCAGGTCCTGGAGGTGGCGGGACAGCTGCCGCGTGTCTTCCGGCAGGATGCGCATGTCTTCGGCCAGGGGAATCAGGTCCTCCTGCAGCAGGGTCCCTTCGCGCAGAGTGCGGAAACTCTTGTAGGCCATCAGCGCCAGGGCCCAGAACATGAGGATGAAGCAGGCTTCCTGCTCGTAGTCCCGGATCACCACGTAGACGGAGCGCTGGGTCACCGCGGCGCTGTCGCTTTTCATGGCGGCCTGGCGGGCCGCCAGGACGGCATCCGCACGGGGCCGGATCATGCCCGCGTAAAGGGCGTGCACCACGATGACGATGAGGATCAGGCTGAACACCTGGTACAGAAATTCAAACGAAACCGGCATGCTTTTTCTCATGAAGTAACCCTCGATTTTCAGATATCCGTCGGAAAGTCCACGGCTTGGCCGGGCTTGATCTTTTCCGAAGGCTTGAATGGCGTCAGGGGTGCTTTGGGCGCAGGCTTGGCGTTTTTTCCGGCCGCCGGGACCGGCGCCGCCGTTTCGGTCTCCCCCTGTCGACCTTCACCGGGCCGGGCGCCGTCCCTCGGCGGTGTCTTTTCTGCCATCCACAGGGGGTGCTGCCGGGCCTGAGCCACTCCGGCAGGGCACGAAATGGTCCCAGGGCGGGGAAACCCGGCACAGAGCGCCAGGAAGATCACGGCGCCGGCTGCCCGGGGCAGCGGCGGCGCTTTGAAAAACCATCTGATCGGTCGCATGTTGTTACCCATACCATCTTTTCGGTGCCGGCGCTATTTCAAGGGCCGCATTTCCAAGCGCTTACTCGGCGTAGCGGGCGATGCGGAAGCCCAGGTCCGGTCGGGGCTTGCGGCCGTAGTGGCGATAAGCCAGCCGCAGGGTGGTAATGGTGCCGTGCTGCCAGCTGGAACCGCGGATCACGTGCAGCCGGCCCTCGGCCGGTCCGGCGGGGTCCGTGTCCACCCGGCTAGGCTGATAGGGAGTGATGCCATAGAAATCGTGGCACCACTCGGCGACGTTGCCGGCCGTGTCCAACAGCCCGGCGCGCCCGGCCGCAAAACTGCCCACCGATGCCGCCGTGGGATAGCCGTCGTTGTAGCCCGGGATATACGTGGCCAGCAGCTGGCGGGCGGATTCGTCGGCGTAGTTGGCCGTGACCGTGGGCGGCGGAAAATGCTTGCCCCAGGGATAACGGATCCCGTCGGCGGCGGCATTGCGGCGGGCGCACCAGGCCCACTCCGCTTCGGTGGGCAGACGGTAGCCGGTGCCCATGGGCGACCGGGCCACCAGACGGCCGCCCTGCATGCGGTACACGGGCGGCAGGGAGTCTTTCAGACTCAGCCAGTTGCAGAACAGGGCCGCCTCCTGCCAGGTGACCTGTACGGCCGGCAGTTCGTCCCCGTCGAGATTCTTTCCGCCGAAGACCCCCGAGCGGTGGGCGGCCTTAAACTCCCTGAACTGCCGGTTGGTCACCTCGCGCAGGCCCATGTAAAAGGGCCTTTTCAGCAGGACTTTGCGCAGGGTTTCATTGGACAGCCGCCCCTGTTCACGGCGTGAAGAGCCCATGGTGAAGCTGCCGGCCGGCCGGAACAGCTTGAGCGGGTATCCGTTGGCAGCGGTAATCAGGGCAAGCCGGCCGCGCTCCTTCAGGGAAACTTCGACCTTGCGGGGGTAGCCGGGGCGAACGGTGACGGTGGTCTGAAAGGGGAGATAGCCTTTTTTGCGGATCTCGAGTCGATGGGATCCGGCTGTCAGGTGAACTTTTGCGGACACCTTGCCCATGGGTTTGCCGTCCACGAGCAGTTCCGCCTCCGCCGGCGTCACCGACAGCTCCACGACGCCCCTGCTGGCGGTCAGTTTAATGGTGACTTTTTTCTCTTCCCCGCGGGCCAGCTTGAACCGACGCACCGCTCTTTCATAACCCGCCTTGGAAAGCCGGATGGTGTGTTCTTTGCCGGGTGCCAGCGACAGCACCACAGGGGTTGATCCGGCGAACCGTTCCGCCACCAACACACTGGCCCCCGGGGGATCGCTGCGCAGGTGCACCCTGGCCGGGGCCGGGCGCAGGTTGACGGTGGCCAGGTCAACGGGTTTTCCGGCCGCCACATCCAGATCGGTTCGCCAGGTCTGGTAGCCCGGTGCCCGCACCTCCAGGCGGTGGCGGCCCGACTTCAGGCTGGCGGTGAGCGGCGTCTGTCCCGCCGGGCGCCCGTCGATCGTAACTGCCGCTCCCGAGGGCGAGGAGTCGAGGCGCACCTGCGCCCGGTCGGGCTCGAGGCGGATGGGGGCTGTCTGTCGGCGGTCGCAGCCCTCCACGTCCAGGACCGCTGTCAGCGACAGATAGCCCGGAGAGCGGATTTCAAGCTTGCGTTTACCGGGCTGAAGCGACAGTTCCCCGTGGGGCGACAGGTTCGCCGCCTGCCCGTCGATGAACACCTGCAGATCCTCGAGATCCACCCGGGAGCCGTCGGTTGGCTGAAAATCCAGGCGCACGTGACCGGGCAGAGGCTGCAGCTCAAAGGCGGCTTTCTGGCGCTTTTCACGGCCGACGGTCAACGTCTCTTTCAGTGCCTGGAAACAGCGGCGGCGGGCCTCGATGACATAGCTGCCGGGTCGCAGGAGATAGTCGCCGCCCACACGCACCGCCGGCAGGCCGCCGCGGATTTCAAGCTGCTCCGGCACCGGTTCGATGCGGATGGTGACCTGCCGGGCGGTGAACACGAACCAGGCGCCGGCCCCCAGCACGGCAAAGGCCGCGGCCAGGATGGCGAGCACCAGCCACCGGGAAAACGATGATCCGAGCCCGCGGCGCGGGGAGGGCGGCCGGAAGGCCACCGGCTCCACCGGCCGGGGGTTGCTGTGGTCAGCCGATGTGTTCATGAGGTCGTTTTTTTACGCTTGCAGCCGGTTCGCGCGATGGCTATTTCCGTTTCGCTGCCGGTGTGCCGGCGCCGGCCGTCACGCCTTGGTTTTACAGGCGATGGTGATCTCCAGCGATTTCAGCCCCGGCCTCACGGTGATCTGCCGGCGCACGTCCTGGTAGCCGTCCCGTGAACCCACCACGGTGTAGGTGCCGGGCCGCAGCGCGATGCGGCGCACGCTGAACCTGCCCAGGCGACCCACCCGGTAGACGGCCACGCGGGTCAGGCCGTCGGACCGGATGGTGACCGCAACCGGCGTTTCCCAGGCCTTTACCAGTTCCTTCAGTCGGCCGGCACGTTCCAAAGCCCGGGGGCCGGTGGCCGGTGCATTTTCCAGTTCGTGGACCAGCTGGCGGGCCTTTTCCAGCTGTCGCTCTTGCTGAAGAGACTGCGGCTTTTTCAGGAAAAAATCAAGACGCTGCAGCCGATTGATTTGCGCCGCCGCTCTTTTCCGGCCATCGACGGCGAAACCGACCTTGTCGTCCATCTTCAAAACGGCTTGGTAGGTTTGCAGCGCCAGCCGCCAGTCCTCGGCGGCCTCGGCGGCAAGGGCCCTCTGGCGCAGGGCCTCGATGCGCTCCTGTTGCAGCGCGGCCTCTGCCTGGGCCAGGGCGTCGCCCGCCGCCGGACTGTCGGGCCTGGCGGCCCGGGCCTTGAGCAGGAGTTTGCGGGCCCGGCGGTATTCCCGGCGTTCCAGGGCCGCCAGCCCCTCTGACATGAAGCGCTGGTATCTCTGCAAAGCCAGTTGGCTGTCCAGGCGGGCGAAGGCCGCCCGCACGCGCCGGGCATCGGGATCCAGCTGCAGGGCACGGCCATAGGCGGTCAGGGCCTTTTCGGCGGCGCCCTGTCTTTCGAGGCCGCGCCCTTTCTCCAGCAGCCGCTGGACTTCTTCGGCTTTGTCGGCGCGCTGCAGCAGTTTGGCGATGCGGGCATTTCCGGGGTCGATTTTAAGCGCAGCCTGGAGCTTCTGCCGGGCGCTCTGGCCGTCGCCGGTCTCGATCTCCGCCGCGGCTCGGGTGATCAGCTCTGCCAGCGCCTCGGGGGCCTTGTCCGCCAGCAGGGCGGCCTTGCGGGCGGCCCGGGTGTACAGTTCGGCCGCCGCGGTGAAGTCCTGCCGGCGGTAGCGGGCATCGCCCTCGTCGGAGAGCCGGATGATGTCCTCGTAGGCGCTGCCGCCCCATTGCGCCGCTCCCAGACCTTCCAGATGCCGGCGGGCCTTTAAGAAAGCGGCCAGCTGTTCCTCGGCGGCTGCTTTATGGCGGCGGGTTTGCCCGGCATCGGCAGCCGGGGGGGCAGCGGCGGCCTCTGGGGCTTTGGGGGTTGCCGGGGGCGTGGACGGCGGGACTCTGCTTGCCGGGACCGGTTCGGGGGCCGCCATTTGGACAGCGGTTTCTCCGGTCGGCACCGGCCGGCTGGAGAGGTGGCGCAGCAACAGAACGCCGCCGACTACCGCCAGCACCAGCACGAGGCCCACCACCGCCGCCAGGGTGATTTTCCGCCGCGGGCGGGAAACCGATGGGGCTTTTCCCCGGGGGGAAAGATCCACCGGACCGATGAACTGGGCACCGTTGCGGTCGGGTTTTTCAGGGGGAGCGTCAGAAGGCATGGCCGAAATTGATTTTTATCCCCAGGCGGAAGCCGTGCAAGCCGATGGGTCTATTCCTCTTTGGGAGCGGGTGGCCCCTCTGGTTCGCTGAAACCGGTTTCAGCCCGGTAGATCTGGCGCAGCAGGGCCTTCCACTTTTCAAACTGTTCCTTGGCCGAACCCGTCAGCTCCACCTGTTTGCCCTCGAGGTCCATGACCACTGGCTTCATTTCACTGCCGAAGGTATCCCCCAGCTCGCGGATGGCATCGGAGTGCATTTGGGCTTCGTGGGAGATGTTGATGCCGTTGACGAAGACCTGGGTTCCCACGATGATCATGCCGGTCTGCAGAGCACCGGTGTTGTCCACGTTGCCCACCCCCATGGCGATGGCCCCGGCCACCATCAGGGCGCCCAGCAGCTGGCGGGTCAAGGCCTCTCTCTGGATGCGGCGCTTGGCGAGGCGCTCTTCGCGGTTGAGGTTACGCCAGTTCTCGTAGGAGGGCCACATCTGCGCGTAGAAATTGTCGTAGTAGCCGTTGAGCGTGTCCAGGTACATGTACTCGCGCTCGCGGATGTTCATGAGGCGCTGCATCATGGTGTCGCCGGGGGCCGGCAGCCGGTTGACGGCGATGTCCCCCTTTTGGCCGGTGGTCAGGTAGCCGGAGAAGGCCTCGGGGGCGAAATCGCGGGCGAATTTGAGCTGCGCCACGGTGCGGATGTTCTGTATCTTGTCCGGGGCAAGCTGCATGCGGTACTGGGCCAGGTCGTTGGCGATGGCGTTGTACAGGTCCTGGAAAGCGTCTTTTTCACCTGGTTGATTGCCGCTGAAAGAGCTAGCGTCGGCTTCGGCCGCATAGGTTTTCTTGATCCACACCCGGCCGGTGGCATCGGTGGCTTCTATTTCAACGGCCAGGCGCTCTCCGTTGGACTCCAGTATCCTTCCCTTTACCTGCAGATCCATGCTGTTGTCTTCGGAGGGTACCACCCGCACGGCGCCCCAGTGGGCGCTGCGCTGCAGGGTGTTTTTCAGGTGCACGGCCATGAAGTTTCCCTCGGCCTTGCGGATATCCGGGTGGGAACCTTCCTCCTGGGCCTGTTTGTCCGTCAGCTCGGCCGATTGGAAGGGAAGAATGGCCACATCCAGCAGCTGGCTTTCGGGAATTTCCTGCTGGGCCTGCAGAATCGTGGTGGGTCCGACCCTATAGGCGCTGTAACGGGCACAGCCGGACAGCAGCAGCACGCACGCCAGGAGCAGGAACAGCCCCCGCGGGAATGTCCCTTCACACCGCCGGGTGTCAGGGACGCGTGTTTTTCTTGTAAGCTTCATATTCCTTCCACAGCTTTTTCTTGAGCTCGGGATCGGTTTCCTGTTCGGCGGCTTCACGCAGCTGCCGGGCCACGATGTCATCGTCGTCCGGGTTATAGGTCCGGGAAGCGGCGGCGCCCGATCCGGTTTGACCTCGGGTCGGCGATGCGGCCTGGCCTTTACCCCGGCGGCCAGATGCCTGCGTGCCCGGCCCGGAAGCCTGTCCCATGCCTGTGGTGGCCGTTTCCGTGCCGGTTTGGCCGCCCCCGGCGGTGTTTTCCCCCTGGCCCCCGCCCTGGGAACCCGCTTGCCCCTGGGCCCCCTCTTGGCTCTGGGCACCCTCTTGGCCCTGGGAACCTTCGGCGCCCTGCTGGCCTCCCTCGCGGGATGCGGAAGGCGACGTTGCCGCGCTTCCGTATTGCCGGGCCCGTCCGGCCGCCTGGGCCGCCTGCTGGGCCAGATCGCGCATCTTGTCGGCCGATTCCGCCTGGATGGCATTGATACGCTTGAGCAGCATCTCATCGAAAGAGGCCAGGGAGTCCTGCAGCTTGCGGTCCAGCGCGGCCAGTTCATCCGTCTCTTCATCTGGGGAAACGGGGCCGGATGACACCGACCGGCCCTGGGCGGCCGATGATGCCGTCAGATCGGCCCCCGGCGCGCAGAGCGCCTCCAGTTTGCGGACGATGCGCCGATTTTCATCGACCAGGTCCTGCACCCGCTGCAGGTAAGTGGTATAGTCCTGGAGCATGCGGGGATCCGCCTGACCGGACCGCTTTAGCGCTTCCAGTTCGCGGGCCACACGCTCGCGGGTGCGTTCACTCAACGCGAGCTTTTCCCGGGCTGCCTGCAGTCGTGGTTCGACGGCCACCCGGGCCTCTGGGCAGCCCGCCGTCGCCGCATATGCCGACATGGCTGGAGCGAGAACCAAAATAAGCAGCAGGCCAAGGATGCGTTTGCTTATACTCGGTGCCATGGATAAAACTTTCACCGTTGCCGAACGCGCAAAGAAACAGGCTTGAAGAATGTCGCCCTGTAATTCTATCGAAATTACGGTTTTACGTCCTCGCTGTCAAGCACGAACAGATTCGCCGTCGGTTTAATTACAGGCACTTGGCGCTTGCGGTGGAAGCCGATATTTTATCTGGTATTCACGCCGGTTATGAGGTAAATTCAGCTTCGGTGTCTATCCTGCCGAGGATGCTCGTGCGCATGGGTATCCGGCGGCATTTAAAAAACCCAGGGAGGAACGTCACTATGCATCAATGGGAGCGTTATCTGGCAGACAACCAGCCGCGTTTCATGCAGGAACTCATGGAGTTCCTGCGCATACCCAGCATCTCCAGCCTGGCCGAGCACGCCCCGGATGTGGAGCAGGCGGCGGCATGGGTGCAGAACCGACTGCAGCGGGCCGGTGTCGAAAACGTGCGGCGGCTGGCCACCGGCGGCCACCCCGTGGTTTACGGGGACTGGCTGCACGCCGGGCAGCGCCCGACGATCATGATTTACGGCCACTTCGACGTGCAGCCCGTGGACCCGCTGGATCAGTGGTCGCGTCCGCCCTTCGAACCTGTCGTCGCAGACGAGCGGGTTTACGCCCGGGGAGCCTCCGACGACAAGGGCAACATGCTCATCCCCATTCTGGCGGTGGAGGCGCTGCTCGAAACCACCGGCGAACTGCCGGTCAACGTGAAGTTCTTCTTCGAGGGGCAGGAGGAAATCGGCAGTCCCCAGCTGCCGGAATTCATCCAGGCCCACCGCGAGCTGCTGGCCTGTGACGCCATTTTGAGTGCCGACGGCGGCCAGTGGGCCGAAGATCAGCCGGTGCTGGTGGTGGGCCGCCGCGGCCTGTGTGCGCTGCAGATCGACGTGCAGGGGGCCGCCCACGACGTGCACTCCGGCACTTACGGCGGCACCTTCATGAACCCCGCCCATGCCCTGGCGCTCATCCTGGCGTCCATGCGTGACCCCGAGGGCAGGATCCTGGTGGAAGGGTTCTATGACGACGTGCGCGCCCTTTCCGAATCCGAGCGGGAGATCTTCAAGGCTATTCCTTACGACGAAGCCGATTACATGGACAAGCTGGGGGTACCGGCGCTTTTCGGCGAGCCGGGCTACAGCACTTACGAACGTAGCTGGATCCGGCCCACCCTGGAGATCAACGGCATCTGGGGCGGCTTTCAGGAAGAGGGCATCAAGACCGTCATCCCCAGCCAGGCGCATGCCAAGATCTCCTGCCGCCTGGTGCCGCACCAGGAGCCGGACAAGGTGCTCGATGCGGTCAGCGCCCATATTCGCCGGCAGGCACCTGCGGCCGTCAGGGTGACGGTCAGCCCCATCCCGGGCGGTGCCTGGCCCTGCGAGGTGTCCATGGAGCATCCGGCCAATCGCGCCGTGGAGAGGGTGCTGCGTGGGCTGTACGGCAAGGCGCCTTACGTCGTCCGCATGGGCGGCACCATCCCGGTGTGCGGCATGTTCGCCAAATCCCTCTCGGCCCCCATGATCAGCCTGGCCTTCGGCCTGAAGGATGAGGGTATTCACGCCCCCGACGAGTTTTTTCGCCTGAGCAGTTTCCGGCGCGGCCAGAAGGCATACTGCCTGGCCCTTGCCGCCATTGCCGACGAGAGCACCGGGGGAACGTCATGATGGCCGAGGCATCGGAATTCAACGACTGGCTGGTGGCCCTGCGGCGGGACATTCACCGGCAGCCGGAATTGGCTTTTGAAGAGCGTGACACCACAGCCCTCATCTGCCGGGTGCTCGCGCAGGTCGGCGCCCGGGTGGAGACTTTCTCCGACCTCACCGGCGCCGTGGGTATCCTCGAGGGCGCCGCCGACGGCCCCACCATTGGCCTGCGGGCCGACATCGACGCCCTGCCGCTGCAGGAGCTCAACGAGGTGGAATACCGCTCTGCCAGGGACGGGGTCATGCATGCCTGCGGCCACGACGCGCACACCGCCATCATGTTGGGGGTGGCCCGAAAGATCGTCGATTCCGGCCTGCTTTCCCGCCTGCGGGGCCGGGTCAAGCTCATTTTCCAACCGGCCGAAGAGGGCGTGCGCGGCGCCCAGGCCATGATCGCGCGCGGCGTGCTGGAAGACCCCCACGTGGACCGCATCATCGCCGGTCACGTGGGGCCCAACCTGCCAGCGGGCATGGTGGGCATCGCCCGCGGCCAGGCCTACGCTTCGGCCGATCGTTTCGAAGTGGTGATCACCGGCGCCGGTACCCACGGCGCCCGGCCCGACGAGGGCGCCGACCCCATCGTGGCCGGCGCCCATTTCGTGACCGCCAGCCAGACCATCGTCAGCCGCAACGTCAAGCCGACCCACGCCGCGGTGGTAACCCTGGGTCGGTTTGAGGCCGGACAGGCCTCCAACATCATTCCCCAGACCGCCGTGCTGGAAGGCACCATCAGGGCTCTGAGCCCCGAGGTGCGCCGGAAGCTCATCGACCGGCTGCAGGAAATCGCCGCCGGCATCGGGGCGGCCTTTCAGGTGGATTGCCGTTTCGTCCAGCACCAGGGCGTGCCGCCCCTGGTCAATGATGCCGAGGCGGCCCAGGATATGATTGACGCCGCGGCAGCCGTGCTGGGGAAGGAAAATGTGGTCGAGGAGTCGCCCACCATGGGCGCCGAAGACTTCGGACTGTTCTGCGCCGACCGGCCCGGCGCCATGATCCGCCTGGGCTGCGGCAACCGGGAAAAGGGGCTGGTGCACCCCCTGCACTCGCCCCGTTTCGACATGGACGAACGCGTGCTGCAGGTGGGCGTCGACGTGTTTGTGGAAGCCGTGCGCCGTTTTTTGCAGTGAAGCGGCGCGGCGGCCCTTATCCGGACGAACGCGGGATGCGCTTGTCCTTGAAGATGTGGTTGGAGATCACGATGCGCTGGATCTCGGAGGTGCCCTCGTAGATGGTGAAGACCCGCGCGTCGCGATAGAAGCGCTCCACCTCGTAGTCCTTGGTGAACCCGTAGCCGCCGTGGATCTGGATGGCCTTGGCGGTGATGCGGTTGACCATTTCCGAGGCGAACAGCTTGGCCATGGAGGCCTGGGCCGTGTAGCGCTCGCCGCGGTCCTTCATGGCCGCCGCCGAGAGCATGAGCTGGGTGGCGGCCTCGATTTCGGTGGCCATGTCGGCGATGATCCAGCGCAGGCCCTGGAACTTGGAGATCTTCTGGCCGAACTGTTCGCGTTTCTTGGCGTATTTGACGGCCGCGTCGAAGGCCGCCCGGGCCACGCCCACCGACTGAGCGGCGATGCCGATGCGGCCGCCGTCCAGGGCCGTCATGGCGATCTTGAAGCCGTCGCCCTCTTCGCCCAGGCGGTTGGCCGCCGGCACGCGGCAGTTTTCGAAGATCAGGTCGGTGGTGTCCGAGGCCCGCAGCCCCATTTTGTCTTCTTCGTGCCCCACGATGAGCCCCGCTGTGTCCTTTTCCACCAGGAAGGCGCTGATGCCCTTGTGGCGCAGACGCTCGTCGGTCTTGGCGGTAACAATCACCAGGCCGCTGTTTTTGCCCGTGGTGATGAAGCGCTTGGTGCCGTTGAGGATGTAAAAATCGCCGTCGCGCTCGGCCGAGGTGGCCTGTCGCACGGGATCGGAGCCGGCGTGGGGTTCGGTGAGGGCGAAGGCGCCGATCATCTCGCCGGAGGCCAGGGGCGGCAGGATGCGCTTTTTCTGCTCTTCGCTTCCCCAGCGGTAGATGCTCTCGCACACGATGGAGTTGTGCACCGACATGACCACGGCCGTGGCCGCGTCGCGGTAGGCGATCTCGGAAAGGGCCAGCACGTAGCTGATGGTGTCGGCCCCTTCGCCGCCGTATTCCGGCGGTATCATCATGCCCAGGAAACCCAGTTCGCCCATCTTTTTAAGGATATCGCCGGGAAACTCCTTGGTGCGGTCGCGTTCGGCCGCGCCCGGTGCCACCACCTTGCGTCCGAATTCGCGCACCATGGCCCGGATCATCAGTTGTTCATCGGTCAGTTTGAAGAGCATTGCGCCACCCCTTTTCGTCTGCAGACCGTTTCAGCATTGGCGTGTATGCTGCCGTAGCGGTTACGGACCGTAGATCACCACGATCAGTTCGGCCTTCTTGCTGCCGACGTTTCTCATATGATGGGAGATGCCCGAGTTGAAGTGCAGGGAGTCCCCCTTGTTCAGCTTGTTGACGTGCTCGCCCACGGTGACTTCGATTTTGCCGTCGAGAACGTAGACGAACTCCTCGCCCTCGTGGTGATAACCGACCCCCTTGTGGTCCTGCTTGGCCTCGACGACCACCTTGAAGGCCTTGAGATGCTTGTTTTCGGCTCCCGGTGTCAGGGTGGTGTAGGCGTAGTTGTCGGTCCGCTTGGTGTACTCCCTGACGCGTTTGTTCAGGGTCGTTTCCTGCTCCTTCAGAAAATAGCTGGAGTCCAGCTTCAGCGCCCGCGAGATCTGCAGCAGCGTGCCCACCGCCGGCGTGGTCTTGCCGGCCTCGATCTTTTTCAGGTAGTCCACCGAAAAACCGGTGTCATTGGCCAGGTTGTCCAGGGAAATCTTTTTGTCCGTGCGGGCCTTCTTGATCTTTTTCCCGATGGGGACGGTCTTTTCGGCCTTTTTCCTCGGCATGTTGCACCCCCCATTAGCAAGGTGGTTAACGGTTATTGGTATTCATAAAACCCGCGGCCGGTCTTGCGCCCCAACCAGCCGGCCTCGACGTATTTGCGCAGCAGGGGGCAGGGCCGGTACTTGGAATCCTTGAACCCTTCGTAGAGGGTCTCCATGAT
>CAYUAQ010000096.1:0-16762 GCA_964442705.1 uncultured Desulfobacteraceae bacterium | reverse complement strand
TTTCTTGGTCTTGTAGATCGCATCGGCGTGATCGATGCGGATCATGGGCTTGTTGGTGGGAATGACGCACACGTCCAGGTCGTAGATCTTCTTGAATTCGGCCGCCTCGGTGTCGGCCGTCCCGGTCATGCCGGCCAGCTTGTTGTACATGCGAAAGTAGTTCTGGAAGGTAATGGAGGCCAGGGTCTGGTTTTCGTTCTCGATCTTGACGTTTTCCTTGGCTTCCAGCGCCTGGTGCAGGCCTTCGCTGTAGCGCCTGCCCGGCATCAGGCGGCCGGTGAACTCGTCGACGATGATGACTTCACCGTTTTTGACGATGTAGTCCACGTCGCGTTTGAAGAGCACGTGGGCTTTGAGGGCCTGGTTGATGTGGTGCAGCAAGTCGATGTTTTTGGGGTCGTAGAGGTTGTCCACCTTGAGGATCTGTTCGGCGCGCGCCACACCCTCTTCGGTCAGCACCACCGTACGGGCCTTTTCGTCCTTGGTGTAGTGCTTTTCGGCCTGCAGCCGGGGGATGATGGCATTGACTTCGTAGTAGAGGCTGGTGGACTGTTCGGCAGGCCCCGAAATGATCAACGGCGTCCTGGCCTCGTCGATCAGGATGGAGTCCACTTCATCGACGATGGCGTAGTTGAGTTCCCGCTGGACCAGGGACTCGGCATCGAACTTCATGTTGTCCCGCAGATAGTCGAAACCGAACTCGTTGTTGGTGCCGTAAGTGATGTCGGCGCCGTAGGCGTCTTTGCGCTCCTGGTCGTCGAGGCCGTGCACCACGCAGGAGGTGCGCAGCCCCAGAAAGCTGTAGATCTGCCCCATCCATTGCGTATCCCGGCGGGCCAGATAATCGTTGACCGTGACGATGTGGACCCCTTTTCCGGATAGGGCGTTGAGATACGCCGGGAGGGTTGCCGCCAGGGTCTTGCCTTCACCGGTTTTCATTTCGGCGATTTTCCCCTGGTGCAGAACGATGCCGCCGATGAGCTGGACATCGAAATGGCGCATCTTGAGGACCCGCACCGACGCCTCGCGCACCACTGCAAAGGCCTCCGGCAACAGTTCATCCAGGGACTCGCCCCTGGCATGACGCTGTTTCAGCTCGCTGGTAAACGCCTGCAGCTGGGCGTCGCTTTTTCCCTGCATACGCTCTTCCAGGGAATTTATCTTTTCTACAAGAGGTTGAAGTTTTTTAAGCAACCTCTCGTTTTTACTTCCGAATACTCTTGTTAAAAAATCAAAGAACATTTACATCTCCTCCCCCTTCGGGCAAGCGGGGGTCAGATTTCCAGCGGCCCATGGCCGCATCCTCTGGCAACAACACCGAGCGGTGCGTTTGCATACCGGGATTTTCCTTTATCCGCAGCTGACATCCCGACGTGAGCTTCGCACGCTGAACCCCTTCCGCAGCAGCCCCCCTTATCCTTATCGGCCGGTAGTGGTCATTAAAGCAGAAATTTATGACAACCTCAAGCGCCGTGCGCTCCTGTGGGGGCATTCAGGCGAGCGGCCCTTCCCAACGGTGCGGCGGATCAGTCCCGGGACGCGAACCGAAGCACCGTCGTAAAGATAACCATGATGTTGAAACCGGCAAGCTGCTGGCGGAAAAACGTCACTCGAGGATGAACTTGGAGGGATCCAAAGGTATTCCGTTCAGCCGGACTTCGTAATGCAGGTGGGAACCGGTGCTGCGCCCGCTGCTGCCCATGAGTGCGATGGTCTCTCCCCTTTTGACCTTGGATCCCAGCTTTTTCATGATCTTTTTGCAGTGGGCATACCGTGTAATCAGTCCACGGCCGTGGTCAACTTCAATCACCCTGCCGAAATCTTTGCGGCGGCCCACGAAAGACACCACGCCGTCCGCGGTGGCCACGATAGGCGTACCGCTGGGCCCGGCAATATCCATTCCCTTGTGTATCTCACGGCGGTTGTTGAAAGGGGACCGGCGGTATCCGTATCCGGCCGTCACCCTCCCCCGACAAGGGCGCAGCGAGGGGGTGCAATCGAACAGTTTACGGTGAGAGGCCAGATAATTGACCACCGCCTCCAGCTGCTTCTGCTGAACGTTGGAGGTCTCTTCCAGCAGCCGCAGCTGGTAGTGGATCTCCTGCAGTGTATCGCCCTCGAATTGCTTCAGCGTCCGGAGGGGATCTAGATCTTCGGGAACAGGCCCCCCCATGCCGCTCTCCTGCGGACCTGCAGAAGTTTCGTTTGCGCCCGCAACGCTGCGAATTTTGCTCTCCAGTTCGCTCAGCGCCAGCAGTTTGAAGCGCAGACGATCGACATCTGAAGCCACCGTTTCCAGCTGTTGGCGCTGATTTTCCATGTCGGCCCGCCGGGCCCTGATCTCGGCATTCTGGGCCGCGATTTTCTGCTCCAGTGAACGGGTATACGGCACGGTCTTGCGCAGACGCAGGTAATCATAGGCAGCCAGCGTGGCGGCGATTCCGGCCGCGACCGCCAGCAGGAGCAGTACGGACAGCTGAAAACGGCTGGTGGAAAACCGCCGGAAAGCGGACCGTGAGTGGTCTACGACTAAAAAGGAGATCCGTTTTTTCATGTCAGCCGGTGCAGGGGTATCGTTGCCGCATGCCGACCGTCGTTGGTCGGCATGCGGCCGCAAGCGGGAAAGCCGATTTTACATCAGCCCCAGCTGGAACTTCAGGGAGTTGAGGGTGTTTTTCATCAGCATGGTGATGGTCATGGGACCGACACCGCCCGGCACCGGCGTGATGTAGCCGGCGATTTCCTTGGCAGCATCAAAATCCACATCGCCCTTGAGAATAGCGATCTTCTTGCCGGTCTTTTCACTGATCTTTTCGCCCACACGGTTTACACCCACATCGATGACGCAGGCACCCGGTTTGATCCACTCGGGCTTGACCAGGCCGGGAACGCCGGCGGCCACGATCAGGATATCGGCCCGCTTGCAGTGCGCCGCCATGTCTTTAGTTCGGGTGTGCACGACAGTCACGGTGGAATTGGCCCCCGGCCCCTTCTGGAGCATCATGTTGGCGATGGGTTTGCCCACGATATTGGAACGTCCCACCACCACGAGCTCGGCACCGCTGGTTTCGACACCGGCCCGCACGATCATCTCCTGGATACCCGCCGGGGTGCAGGGCGGAAACTTGACCTCGTCGCCACCGATCATCAGCCGGCCCACATTGACAGGATGAAAACCGTCTACATCCTTGTCCGGATTTATGGCGTTGAGAACCTTCTTTTCATCGATATGCTTGGGCAGCGGCAGTTGGACCAGGATACCGTTAATGGTGTCATCATGGTTGTATTTGTCGATCAACGCCAGCAGGTCCTCTTCGGAAAGGTCCGCTGGCTGGCTGTCCTGAATCTCTTTGAAGCCCACCCGGTGGGCCGTCTTGATCTTCAGCGTCACGTACGATATGGAAGCCGGGTTTTCGCCGACCAGGATGGTGACCAGCCCGGGCACCTTTCCGTGCTTTTCCTTGATTTCGGCAACTTCAGCGGTGATTTCCTCCAGAATCTGTTCCCGGATTTCCGTTCCCTTGATGAGTTTGGCTGACATTGACCTCTCCTTTCCTGGCAATCGTGATAAGCTAACCGTTATGCCGCCCGACACTGGAGAGCTTCATATGCCAATCAGGGGCACATGTCAAGCACCCTTGAGCCCTGCCGGTGTTTCAAGGTTTCGGCACCTGGCCGGCTTCGGATCGTCATAATGCAATTTGACTTTTAGCCTGCTTTGTTTTAGCATCGACGCGCTTTCAGGCGGCAGCACCCTTGCCGTTGCTGTCTTCCACCTGAACGGACATCAACAAGCTGCCCAACCCCAGAACGTGTGCGCTGCGGCTCAGGGAACTCAACGAAAAATAGCGCGAGGAGACTATGAAATTCAGAACCGTATGCATGGCGACGCTGCTGATCTGCATTGCCGCCCTTTTTTCCTGCGGAAGCACCATGAAGGCAATGGGATTAAAGAAAAAAAAATTTGACCCCGACATGGCGGCTTCACGCAACATGAACGTTTTAAAGCCGGCCCTGGATTTGTCGGAGCAGCAGGAAAAAGACCTCTATCAACTGCATCGCCGGTATTACAAAAACCTGCTGTCCGATCTGAAAGATTATGAAGACAGAGACATCGACGGCCATGAACTGGAAGTGCGCGCCAAGGTCTTGGGGTTCAAGACCGTACGCAAGGCGCAACAGATGTTGACACCACCCCAATTTGAAAAATACCGTCAGTGGGCTAAACAGGAAGGCATCATCAAATAGCCGTTGTTTTGGGAAGGCCCAAAAAGCCATGAAAAAGATCGTCATCGCCGTTCTCATCCTGGCAGTCGTCGTGGCGGTTGGCGCTTATATTTTCCTGACCAATATCGACGACATCACCAGGAAGATCATCGAAAAGGCCGGTACGCAGGCGTTGGGAACGCCTGTAACCGTCGGTCTGGTGGCGATTTCCCTGTCCGCCGGCAAGGCCGTCATCGGTGATCTGAAAGTGGCAAACCCCCCGGGATACTCTCCCCGACCCGCCATACATTTCAAGGAGCTTTCCGCCGAGATCGATGCCCGCACCAGGGTCATCCGACGCGTCTATGCCGGCGGGCCTGTTTTTCGCATCGAGATGCAAGGGGACCGCAGCAACTTCGGTGAATTCATCCGTAAGATCAAGCACCGCACCTCCCCGGAGGAGGATTCCACGGTCTCCCCGCATCGAAAAGCGGGTGCCGACAGTACCACCAAAAAGAAAAAGGGGACCGGTTCATCACCGGTCTTCGACATCAGGGTTTTCGATATTGAAAATGCGCGCCTCATTATTTCCGACCAGCAGGGCCATACTGACGAACTGACGCTTTCCAGGCTGGTGTTGAAGAACCTGCGCGGCACCGCCGGTGAAATCGCCACGCAAATCGCCTCCCAGATCCTGGGAAGAATCGCCGCCTACGAAGCCCGCCAGGCCATCGAAAAGCGGATTCGCAAGAGCGTCGAAAAACACGGCGGAAAAGGGGTGCGGGACATGCTGAAAGGATTGGGGATCGATTAGTGTCGGCTGCGGTAAAAGAGAATGTTGGCCTTCTCGTAGGTGGCCAGACCCTCGCCGATGGCATGATCAATGGATGATAGGAATTTTTTCAAATTTTCCTCGCTGTCCACCAGTTCCACGATGATGGGCAGATCTTCGGACAGGCGCAAAATTTTGGAACTCTTGATGCGGCTGTTGGCACCGAACCCCATCATGCCCCGCAATACGGTGGCACCCGCCAGGCCGGACTCACGGGCCTTCTTGACGATCCACTCATAGAGCGGTCGGCGCTCGTAGCGGTCCCGCTCTCCGATGAAAATCCGCAGCAGGCACCCCTCTTCGGTCAGTGTCATCGTCTACCTCCAGAAAGCATAAGCCAGCACCCGGCCGAGCCATACAAAGGTCAGTCCGGCCACCACATGGATCCCGACGTTCAGAAGCGCAAAAGAAATCCTGGCATCCTTTATGAGCCCGTAAGTCTCATGGCCGAAGGTCGAAAAGGTGGTCAGGGCGCCTAGCAGCCCGATAAACACAAACAGGCGGGTTTCGGGCCCGAACAGCCCGCGGTATTCCGCCATATACGACAGCACTCCGATGGCCAGACACCCCAGCAGGTTGACGGCCAGGGTGCCGAAGGGGAAGACGGCGCTGCCGGAAATATTCTGGAATATCCCGGTCAGCAGGTAGCGCAGGATGGCGCCGATGAATCCCCCGGCACCGATAATCAGCAGCTTGACCACGGATGTCTCCCGATAGCCTTACAGCGGAAAGGGAGTCTGCGCCAACCCGGCGGTCTCCGGCAGGCCGAGCATGATGTTCATGTTCTGCACGGCCTGTCCGGCGGCCCCCTTGACCAGATTGTCGATGGCCGCTATCAGGATCAAGCGGCCGGTGCGGCTGTCGGCGTAAAAGCCGATGTCACAGAAATTGGTGCCCCTCACGTGCAGCGTGTCCGGAAAGCGCTGCGGTCCGCAGATTCTGATGAAATAACGGTCCCCATATGCGTCCGACAGGCACTCGTGAACCGCCTGCGGCGAGAGGTCCGTGTTCATCCGGGCGTAGATGGTGGTCAGCATCCCGCGGGTGGCGGGAATCAGATGCGGTGTGAATGAGATGCGCACGTCGTGGCCAGCGGCCAAGCTCAACTGCTCCTCCATTTCGGGTGTATGCCTGTGGTTGCCCACCTTGTAAGCCTTGAAAGACTCGTTGACCTCGCAGAAATGGGTCGCCAGGGATACCCCTCGTCCCGCGCCGCTGACCCCGGACTTGGCATCGGCGATGATGGTGCGGGGATCGATAAGGCCGGCCTTTACAAGAGGCAGCAGGGGCAGCAGCACGGATGTGGGGTAGCAGCCCGGGTTGCCCACCAGATGCGCCTGCCGGATGTTTCGGGAGTGGATTTCGGACAGCCCGTACACCGCCTCTTCCAGCAGCTGCGGCGCGCTATGGGGCTGATAATGAGCCTCATAACGCGAGAGCGTTTTGAAGCGGAAATCGGCCGACAGGTCGATCACCTTACGTCCACGCCGGATCAGCTCCGGCACCACCGCCATGGAAACCTTGTGCGGCAGGGCGAGAAAAAGGACGTCACAGCGGTCACAGGCCGTTTCCACGTCATATTTTTCACACACCTGGTCCACCACACCGCCAAAGGCCGGAAACACATCACTGAACCGCGTGCCGGCATACTGCCGGGAGGTCAGCAGAGACAACTGCGCCTCGGGATGTCCGGCTATGATCCTCACCACGTCGGCCCCGGCGTACCCGGTGGCCCCCACAATACCTACCCGAACCATGACCCTCTCTCCGTTCCGGCCGCGCCGATCATTTCCTGCGGATGTCGGCAACCAGCTCCTTCATGATGCCCACAAGGTTGCTGCCCCGCTGCCTGGCAATGCGATGGGCCTCGTCGACGATGCGGGCGGCCTCGCGCCGCAGTTCCTGGGCGCCGGGCAGGGGCTGGTTCATGCGCTGATACTGCCAGGCCAGCAGCCGCAGGGCCATCTTTTCCTCCTGTTGGCGGATGAAGCCCATTGCTTCCACCTCCAGAGCGGGCACGGCCCGCGTGAATGCTTCAGACCAAAGATGCCGCCCAAAAAAGGGCCTCTCGTCCCTTTCAAACTTCAAATTTCAAACTTCAAACTTCCCCCCTACCCGCCCAGGTAGGCTTTTTTCACCTCGGGGTTGTTGAGAAGCTCCTCGGAGGAGCCCTCCAGGACAAGATTACCGGTTTCCAGCACATACCCCCGCTGCGCGAACTGCAGGGCCAGGCGGGCGTTCTGTTCCACCAACAGGATGGTGGTCCCCTCTCGGTTGATCTCGCGCAGAGCGTCGAACACATCGAGCATCAGCAAAGGCGCCAGCCCCATGGAGGGTTCGTCCAGCAGCATCATCTTGCGAGCGCTCATGAAGGCCCTGCCGATGGCCAGCATCTGCTGTTCCCCGCCGCTCAGTGTACCGGCCTTCTGAGTAGACCTTTCTTTCAGCCGCGTGAATATGGAAAACACACGCTCGAGATCGCGTTTGATACCGGCCGTATCCTTACGGGCAAAAGTCGCCAGCTTGAGGTTTTCCATCACCGTCAGATTGCCAAAAAGGCGTCGGCCCTCGGGAACATGGGAGATGCCCAGCTGGCTGACCACCTTGTCCGGCGGATAGGTCAGCATATCTTTGCCCATATAGGTCATGCGGGTGTCTTTACCCACCGGCACCAGACGCGAGATCGCTTTCAGGGTCGTGCTTTTGCCGGCTCCGTTGGCTCCGATGATGGTGATGATTTCGCCCTCGTCTATCTGGAAGTTGAGGCCGTGAAGCGCCTTTATTTTTTCGTAAGAAACGGTCAGGTTTTCAACGCTCAGCATCATGTCTCCACCGTATCCTTGCCCAGGTAAGCTTCGATCACATCGGGGTTGTTCTGGATTTCCTCGGGGGTGCCCTCGGCAATGACTTCTCCGAACACCAGCGTCTGGATGACCTCGCACAGTTCCATAACCATCTTGAGGCGGTGCTCGATGAGAAAGATGGCCAGGCCCAGCTCGTCACGCACCTGCTTGATGATGCCCATCATCTCGTTGAGTTCGCCGGGCGTCATGCCCACGGTAGGCTCGTCCAGAAACAGAATTTTGGGGTTCATGGCCAGCGCCCGGGCCATCTCCACCCTGCGCTGGGCGCCGTATGGCAGATTGGTCACGCGCTGCTCGGCCAGGTGCTCCACGTGCATCATCTCCATCAGCTCAACGGCTTTTTCCTCGATGGCCTGCTCTTCCTTCTGGCGCCGGGGGGTTCCGAAAAAGGCGCCCACCAGCCCGTAGCCGATGGTGGAATAGCGGGCCATCTTGACATGCTCGAGCACCGTCATATGCCGCCACAGGCGCAGGTCCTGGAAGGTGCGACCCAGCCCGCGGGAAGCAATCTCGTGGGGCTGCAGTCCCACGATGGGTTCCCCGTCCAGGATGATGCTGCCCTCGGTGGGCTTGTAAATGCCGGTAATCAGGTTAAAGATGGTGGTCTTCCCGGCACCGTTGGGTCCGATGAGCCCGCGCACCTGTCCGGCTTCGACAGCCAGGTTGTAATTATGAACGGCCCGCAATCCGCCGAAGTAGTGGGTCATGTTTTCAACGTGCAACAGCGGCATGCATTCCCTCCAACCTCATCTCGGGCGGATGAGTTTTTTGACGTCCAGGTCCTTGAAGGCGATCAGTCCCGTGGGCCGGTAAATCATGACCAGAATCAGCATCACCGGGATGATGATCCACTTGAAAATCTCCAGCGGCCTGAGCATCTCACCCAGCAGGTTCAGGCTGACGGCCCCCAGGATCGAGCCGTAAACCGAGTTCAGGCCGCCGAAATACACCATGGCCAACACTTCGGCCAGTTTCTGGATGCCGAAAGTGCCGGGGTTGACGAAACGGATGACGTGGGCGAAGAGCCCCCCGGCCACCCCGGCCCAGAAGGCGGAGAACATGAAGGCCACCATCTTGGTCTTGCGCGTGTTGACCGTCATGGCTTCGGCCGCCATTTCATCATCGCGGACCGCGTTGAGCGCCTTTCCCAGAATGGAACGTACGAAATTGTTGATCACCCAGATGCACAGTACGGTCCAGACGAAAACCGTGGGCAGGTCGGCGTAGTTGGGCTGGCTGCCCATGCCCCGCGGGCCGCCCACGACTTCCATGTTTTCAATGACGCTCTTGACGATGAACATGAAGGCCAGCGAGATGATGGCCAGGTAGTCGCCGCGCGTGCGGAAAGACGGGATGGCCACCACCAGGGCTCCCACGGCGGCCACCAGGCCGCCGATGATCAAACCCAGCGGAAAAATAAAAGGCCCCAGGACCGAAGGCAGCAGGGCCGATCCGAACAACCGGTCGTTGGTGAAGAAAATGAGCGTAAACGCCGAGGCGGCGTACGCGCCCAGGGCCATGAAACCGGGGTGCGAGCAGGAGAACTCCCCCATGTAACCGTTGATGACGTTGAGGCTCAGGGTCACCATGATGGCGATGAGCGTCAGTTTCAGGGTGATCACCCGGTAGGCGCTGATGTCCGACCAGATGTGCAGGGCGGTGTAAAAGAGTCCCAGGTGTATGAGCACCGAAATCCACAGCGGCAGCTTCATCAGGCTGGCGGCGATTTTGTTGGCCGGTGAAGCCAGCACCCTGGCGACCACGCCGATCACCACGATGTACACACTGAAGACGTACAGCATGGTGCTGGGAATCAGCATCGGCGATTGTACCCACACTTTTTTCTTGAGCATGATCAGGGCGCCGAACAGGACCGGAATCTTGGGCAGCCCGATGAGTTCGGCGAAATCATAGCCTACCCACTGTTCGACCAGGGCCGCCGCCAGCAGGCCCATTATCCAGGCCAGCAGCGGGATGCCGGTAATGTACCGCCCTATCCTCTTCCAGAAGCCCTCTTTATTTTCCAATGCATCGCCCTTATTTGTTTCCATGTTAACCCCTCACGTTTCCAGACCCGCCCGGTAACGACGGTAAATTCCGCTGTTGACCGACCGGAATGCAGGAAAAAACCGCACCCACTGAAAATACGTTCCGCCATCGATGCTTGGGCGGCATTGCGCAGGGGACGGCATCAGAGCCTCAGTTTCGCACTGTAGGGTTCCCCGAAAAAGCCGTGGGGCCTGAAAACCAGGATCAGCAGCACGATGGAGTACGCAATCAGGTCTCTCAAAGTGGACGGGAAGATCATGGCCACGAAAATTTCGATGAATCCCAACAGAAAACCGGCCAGCGTCGCTCCCATGATGGAGCCTCGCCCTCCCAGAATGGCGGCCACAAAGGCTTTCCATCCGAAAAGGATCCCCATGTAGGGATCCAGGACTGGGTAGGCGATACCGAACAGGATGCCGGCTACCGCCGCCAGGGCCGAACCGATGGCAAAGGTCATGCGGGCGATGTTGTTGATGGAAACGCCCATCAGCGGCACCACCACGTAATCGTATGCCATGGCCCGCATGGCCATCCCCCACTTGCTGCGGGTTACGAACAGGTGCAGGGCAATCATGAAACCGATGGAAACGAACACGATCATGATTTTCTTGTTGGTAATGAAAACACCGCCCAGATCATAGGTGACGGAAGTGACCAGGGGGGGAAAACTGACACGCTGGGCCCCCAGCAGGGCCAGATTGCCGGTTTCCAGGATGATGCCGATCATCAGTCCTGTGATGGCGGCCGAGGCCCGCGGTGCGTCTCTGAGGGGGCGGTATCCGATCCGTTCCACCAGCATGCCCACAAACGACGTCAGGAACATGGTGAGGATCAGGGTCAGCACCAGGATAAGCCAGTTGGGCAGCACGATGGCTCCCATGCTGGTCAGTGCGATCAATCCGCTGGCCACCCCGAAGCCGATGTAAGCACCTACCATGAAAATATCACCATGGGCGAAATTGAACAGCATCAGGATGCTGTAAACCATGGAATACCCCAGCGCTATCAGAGCGTAAAAGCTGCCCCACTGCAGTGCGTTCACCAGGTTTTGAAGAAAGTTCGCCATCGACGGCTCCTATGGTGCCTTATTGCCAACACCGTGTAGGATACAAAAAAATAACCACGGAGATCGCACAGAGACCATAGGCGGCGTGTGAACGCTTCCCCTGTGGTCTCTGTGCGCTAGGTGGTGAATCACAACAGTCCTTGCCGTCCGCAGCGCGTCAGGTCTGCGGACAACGTCGGCTCAGGGACATACCGACTTGTAAAACTCGAACTGTCCCTTGTCGTTGATCTTGACGATGACGGCGCATTTGATGGGATCGCCGTCTTCGGTGAAGTTCATCTTGCCGGTGATACCCTCGAAATTCTTGATCTTGGCCAGGGAATCGCGCACACATTGACGATCCTTTTCGATGTTGCCGGTCAGCTTGCCGCAGTCCTGGATGGCCTGTTTGACAATTCCCAGGGCGTCCCAGGTGAGGGCCGCCACGTCATCGGGCACGTAGCCGTATTTCTTCTGGTAGCGGTCGATGAAGGCCTTGGTGGCTCCCTTGGCGCCGGCCGCCGCGTAGTGGGTGGAGAAGAACAGCCCGTAGCAGTCTTTGCCGCACAGCTTCACGGTTTCGGCGCTGCCCCAGCTGTCGCTCCCCAGGATGGGGCCTTTGAAGCCCAGTTCGTGGGCCTGCTGAACGATCAGGGCCACTTCATTGTAATACTGCGGCGTAAAGATGAACTGCGCACCGGACTTCTTGATCTTGGTCAGCTGGGAGCTGAAGTCGGTGTCCTTGGTGGTGAAACTCTCGAAGGCCACCACCGACCCCGCACCGTTGATCTTCTCCCAGTTTTTCTTGAACTCTTCGGCCAACCCCTTGGGATAGTCGCTGGCCACGTCGTAGAGCACCGCCGCCTTGGTGAAACCGAATTCGTTTTTCACGAAATTGGCCATGACCCTGCCCTGGAAGGGATCCAGGAAACAGGCCCGGAACACGTAAGGGCGGTCTTTGGTGGTGTTGGGGTTGGTGGACCAGGGGCTGATCATGGGGGTTTTCCAGTTGTTGGCCACATCGCCGGCCGGGATGGCCTGGCTGGAAGCCTGGGGGCCGACCACGATGAGCACCTCGTCTTCGGTGATCAGTTTGGTGATGGCCTTGACCGCCGATTCGGCCTTGGATTCGTTGTCTTCGATGACCACTTCGACGGGGTATTTCTTGCCGCCCACCTCCAGGCCGCCATTTTGCTTGATATCCTCGAGCCACATCTCGGCGGCGTATTTGGTTCCCTCGCCCACCTTGGGAATATCCCCTGTCATGGGGGCATCGATGCCCACTTTGATGACGACTTTCTTGGCCGAAGCCATGGGAACGATGGCCATGCAGAGAACCAGTGCCGATACCACGAACAGCAGACCTTTCTTCATGTTACCCTCCTTGCTGGAAAAAATGGTTGGGATGCGCCGGTGAATCAAAACCGGTCGGGGGACTTCAGGTGCTTTCTGGTACCATAAACATCGGGGTTGTTCAACAGGAAAGCCGCTGACCTTCAGCGGGAACGGGTTTTTTCGGTTGCCTGCTTTGGTGCCGCACCCGGGGGGCTGCAAATGCTCACGACAATATCTTCCAGCAGCAGAGAGGGCGCGCGGGATGACGTTTTCAGCTCGGTTTCCGTCATTCTCAGCTTCTGCAGCAGCTGCACCATTTCCTGCATGCTGAAGGCTTCGCTTTCCTTGAAGCGCATGTAAAGGGCGTACGGGGATGTTCCCTTGCCGAACAGGAGGAGGTCGGATGACCCGGCCCGTTTTGGGGGACCCTTTTTACCCCCGGCTTTACCCTCAGCGGCTGCGCTTATCGTCGGCCAGGAGGCCACCACCGCCTGCAGGGCGGCATCTTGTTCTTTGACGGCCGGCAGGACAACGGCCTGAAACCGACTGAAGGGCATTCCCGGCTGCCAGCAGGCTCCCTGCCGGCTTTCGCTGAAGCCCTTGATCAGCATCAGGCGACGCAGCTGATTGACCAGGGCGGCCAGCAGCGCCAGCGGGTGCATCCCCTCGCCCAGCAATGATTTGAGGTAAAACAAGGCCCTGTCCAGCTGGCGTTTAAAAACGGCGCCGGTAAATTCGTAGATCGGATCCCTGCGGCTGCGGCTGATGGCCTGTTCCACGTCGTCGCGGGTGATGTGTGGCCGCCCGCCGGTGTAGCTGATCAGTTTTTCCAGGCTGTGAGAGAAGGTGCGCAGATCGAATCCGGTCATCTCTTCGACCGCCGCCAGGGCATCGGGCGCCATGCGTTTGCCTGCCTGGGCCAATATTTCCTCTGCCTGCCGACGCAGCAGCCGGCGGCGGGTGTTTTTGTCGGCGCTTCGACCGCTGCCGGGGACCGAACAGTCGATGATCAGGCCCTGTTTTTTTGCCACGCGGTAAAAAGAAGTCGTCTTGCGAACCTTTGCGCAGGTGACAATGAGGTAATTCCCCCTGGGGAATCCTTTTTCGACGGCGCCTTTCAGCAGTCCGGCGGCATCCGTGGCGGCCGGTACTTCCAATCCCTGTTCCCGGCAGTAATCGACGAGATCCATCACCCAGGCCAGATCTTCTTCGGCCCCATCGCTTCCCCGCAGACGACGGATGGTTTTGACGGAAATATCGTCCAGCCCGAGATTTTCCACCGCCAGGAGTTTGAGCAGCCAGTCGGCGGCCTGTTTCATCCTGCCGTCGGCAAAGGCAACGGCGGCCTTTTCCAGAAGCTCACCGCGATCCTGCCGGCCGTGAAAGACACTGCTGTCCGACAACACCACGATGCGTCCCTGGGACAGCAGTGCATAGGTGCCGACCCTTTCGATGGCCAGCGGCACATTGGCATCGCTGCCGTCCAGGGTTTCGAAAGCCGGGTTGCGGCGGCCGTCGGGCAGCAGGGTTGCGGCGATCTTCTCCAGCGCTCTGCTGCACAGGGCCTCATTGCCCCAGATGAGAAACACGCCCCGGGAAGGCAGCTTTTCATCGGCCTGCAGCCTGCGGTCCAGTTCCTGGTAGGCTATCTCCGGCATGGTGACAGAAAATGCGGCAAAAGGGTGTTAATCCGGCATCCTGCCGAAAAGCAGGTGGAAAACGAAAATGAACATGCCCACGGTAATGGCGCTGTCGGCGACATTGAACGCCGGCCAGTGATATTTCCCTACGTAAAAATCCAGGAAATCGATGACACTGCCCAGCCGTACGCGGTCTATCATGTTGCCGATGGCCCCTCCCAGGATCATGGCAAAGGCGGCAGACAGGATCCGGTGGCTGCGGGGGGTCCGCCAGAAGAAGTACAGCACCAGGAGAATGGCCAGCCAGGAAATGGTGAAAAAAAAGATGTTGCGCACAGCCGTGCCCTGGGAGGCCAGAAAGCCGAAGGCTCCTCCCGGGTTGGTGATGTGGGTCAGGTTGAAAAACCCGGGAATCACGGTGATGGTGCGGTATCTGTCGATGACGGCCGCCACCACCGCCTTGGTGGCCTGGTCCACAGCCGTTACCGGCAGCATCACCGTCAACAGCTGCATCAGCTTATAGTGATCGAATCCTTTGCGCATGATCCCCGCAGAAAGCCCTCCGGCCGCAACCCCCACCGCTCGCCAGTTCTGCTGACACGGCCGGCAGCCGGGAAAGAGGCCGGCGCTGCCTTTCCCGCCTGCTCCATGGGAGCCTGTGGCTGTTAAGAGATTTCTTCCAGCGCCCCGCGGCAGCGGCTGCAGATGGAAGGGTGACCCGCATCGGCGCCTACGCTGGTATCATGGATCCAGCAGCGCTGACATTTCTGTCCCGCGGCGGCTTGTACCCTGATGGTCAACCCTTCCATTTCACCCTGCCGGCACCCCTCCCCCCTCAGCTCTCCGTTTTCCAGCACGGCCCTTGAAACGATGAAGATGCTTCTCAGTTCATCGCGGTAGGGAGCCAGCTTGTCATACAGTGGGCCGGCAGCCCCCAGAACGACTTCGGCATCCAGGGGATGCCCGATGAGCTTGGCACTGCGGGCTTCTTCCAGGGCACGGGTCACCTCGCGCCGCACGGCGCGCAACAGTCGCCAGCGGTCGGCCAGGGCGTCGTCCAGCCAGGCGCTGTCAGCCGGCTTGAAAGCCGACATGTGGACACTTTCCTCACGCCCTTCTTCGGCCGGCATGAAACGCCATATTTCCTCGGCGGTGAAGGGCAGTACGGGCGCCATCAACCGCACGATGGCATCCAGCAGGGTGTACATCACCGTCTGGGCGCTCCTCCTGGCGCAAGACGCGGGCGCAGAGGTGTACAGGCGGTCCTTGAGGATATCCAGGTAGAAGGAAGAGAGATCCAGGGTGCAGAAGTTGAACAGCGCATGGTAGATGACATGCAGCTCATAGCTTTCGTAAGCCCTCAAGGTGCGGCCGATGAGTTCCTGCAGGCGGTGAAGGAGGTACCGGTCTATTTCGGGCATGTCGGCGGCGTCCACGCTGTCCCGGCCGGGGGTAAAATCGTTGAGGTTTCCCAGCATGAAGCGGCAGGTATTGCGGATACGCCGGTAAGCGTCGCTGAGCTGCTTCAGGATTTCTTCGGAAATGCGGATGTCGTCACGGTAGTCGGAGGCGGACACCCACAGGCGCAGGATCTCGGCCCCGTACCGGTCGATGACTTTTTTGGGGGCGATGACGTTGCCGAGGGACTTGGACATCTTCTTGCCGTCGGCATCCACCACGAATCCGTGGGTCAATACGGCCTTGTAAGGCGCCCGCTGCCGCGTGCCCACGGCCGTCAGCAGCGAACTGTGAAACCACCCGCGATGCTGGTCGCTGCCCTCCAGATAGAGATCCGCCGGCCAGCGCAGGTTCTCGCGTCTTTCCAGCACGGCGGCATGGCTGACCCCCGAGTCGAACCACACGTCCAGGATATCGTTCTCCTTGACCAGATCACCACTACCGCAGTGGCTGCAGGCCGCGCCTGCAGGTACCAGCCTGTCACCTTCTTGGCCAAACCAGGCATCGGCCCCTTTTTCAGTGAACAGCCGGTAGATACGTTCCAGCAGGTCTTCATCCACGTGAATCCGGCCGCACTGGCGGCAGTAGAAAATGGCGATGGGCACCCCCCAGGCGCGCTGCCGGGAGACGCACCAGTCGGGACGGTTTTCAATCATGCCGTATATCCGTTCGCGCCCCCAGCCGGGGATCCACTCGACGTTGTCGATCTCGGCCAGAGACTGCCGGCGCAGCCCGGTCTTATCCATGGAAATGAACCACTGCGCCGTGGCCCGGAAGATCACGGGCTGCTTGCAGCGCCAGCAGTGGGGATAGGCGTGCTCGATCTTCTCCTCGGCCAGCAGCGCACCGATGCGGCGCAGCTTGTCCACGATGCCGGCATTGGCCTCGAAGACAAACTGTTCTTTGAAATCACCCACCTCGGCGGTAAAGCAGCCCCGGTCATCCACCGGGGAGTAGGTTTCCAGGTCGTACTTCCGGCCGATGTCATAGTCCTCGCGGCCATGTCCGGGGGCGGTGTGTACGCAACCCGTACCCACGTCCAGGGTAACGTGATCGGCCAGGATGATGAGTGAGTCCCGGGGGTAGAGCGGGTGCCGGCAGCGCTTTTTTTCCAGCAGGGGCGCGTCAAACTCGGTCAGGATGCGGTAGTCTGCGATACCGAAAGTCCGCATGCAGTCGGCAACCAGCTCGCTGGCCAGAATGAACACCTCGCCGCTGTCCACTTCCACGGCAGCGTACACGAAATCCGGGTGCAGGGCCACGGCCAGGTTGGCCGGAATGGTCCAGGGGGTGGTGGTCCAGATGACCACGTAAACCTTTTTCCCGGCGGCCT
>CAYUAQ010000095.1:0-16854 GCA_964442705.1 uncultured Desulfobacteraceae bacterium | reverse complement strand
GGAAGGGGGTAGTGCCCCGCGACCGGAAGCCGCCCGCTCCGCGATGGCGATTCGATTGCCGGCTGTTTCTCCATTGCCTATGGGGGCGATTTGGGATAAGCAGGACCCGGATAGTGTGCCGTCGTGCAGTTGTCGGCGGCAGGCCCGGAATTTCAAGCACAAACTTGCAACAGGGGCAGGCGATAAACAACCGGAGATATCGGCTGTCGGCAGATTTCTCGTTCTTACTATAGGCAATCAAGGAGACGCATCGTGAAAAAGCCTCTTATCAAAACCCCCTTGCCGGGCCCCAGGGCCGCCGCTCTTATCGACGTGGACACGCGCCATGTTTCGCCTTCCTACACGCGCAGCTATCCCCTGGTGGCTGAAAGGGCCACGGGCCTGTGGATCACCGACCCGGACGGCAACCTTTTTCTTGATTTCACCTCCGGCATCGCGGTGTGCGCCACGGGCCACTGCCACCCCAAAGTGGTACAGGCCGTCAAGGACCAGGCCGACCGGCTGCTGCACATGTCCGGAACCGATTTCTATTACACGGCCCAGATCCAGCTGGCCAACAAACTCGCCGGCCTGGTGCCCGGGGATGGCAATAACAAGGTTTATTTCGGGAACTCCGGGGCCGAAGCCGTGGAGGCGGCCTTTAAACTGGCCCGCTGGTACACCAAGCGGGAACTCAATATCGCCTTTTTCGGGGCTTTTCACGGCCGCACCATGGGCGCCCTTTCACTGACCGCCAGCAAAGTGATCCAGAAGAGACATTACAACCCCCTGATTCCCGGCATCACCCACATTCCCTATGCTTACTGCTACCGCTGCGCCTACAACATGACCTATCCCAAGTGCGGTCTGGAGTGCGTGCGCTGGGTGGAGGAATCCCTGTTTCGCACCACCATGCCGCCAGAGGAAGTGGCTGCCATCTTCGTGGAGCCCATCCAGGGCGAGGGCGGGTATGTCGTGCCACCGCCCGAGTTCCACCAGCGGCTGAACGCGATCGCCAAGAAATACGATATCCTGTACGTGGCCGATGAGGTCCAGTCCGGCATGGGACGTACGGGCAGGATGTTCGCCATGGAGCATTTCGGCGTGGCGCCGGATATCACCGCCATCGCCAAGGGCATCGCATCGGGTCTGCCTTTGGGCGCCATGGTGGCCAGAGCGGATATCATGGTGTGGGAGGCCGGCTCCCACGCCTCCACGTTCGGCGGCAATCCGGTGTCGTGTTCCGCCGCCCTGGCGACCATCGCGCTGCTGGAAGACGGCCTGATCGAAAACGCCGCAAAACGCGGTGCCGAACTCATGGCCGGCCTGGAGGAACTCCAGAAATCCATCGAGTGCATCGGCGATGTGCGCGGCAAGGGACTGATGGTGGCGGCCGAACTGGTCAGGGACCGCACCTCCAAGGCTCCTGCCGCCGACTGGCGCAACCTGCTGATACAGAAGGCCTTTGAAAAGGGGTTGCTGCTGCTGGGATGCGGCGAAAGCGCTATCCGCTTCTGCCCGGCCCTGACGGTTTCCAAAGAGGAAATCGACACCTGTCTGTCCATTTTCCGGGATTGCCTGAAAGAGGCCGCCTGCTGACCGCCCCGGGCTCCTCCCAATGAAATCGGCTCCTGCACGGCCGGATTCCCGGACGGGCCGCGGCCTGTAAAAGGGCTTGTCAACGCACCGCTCTTGGTGTAGAAAATAAACCGTTGATATACAGCGGGAAACGTTGAAAAATCAGCCCCTGTAGCTCAGTGGATAGAGCAATGGATTCCTAATCCATGTGCCGCAAGTTCGATTCTTGCCAGGGGCACCAGCAAAAGCAAGGAGTTAGCATGCTACGCTAACTCCTTTTTTTGTGTGCCAGGCATGGCGTGAATCTAGTCAGTAGGCGAGCCAGTGCCTGGATTCTGGGCTTACGCCGGAGAGAAACAGGGCGATTCACCCATTGGCGGCTTACAAACACCACGGCTGGACAATAGGAGCCGGATGAATCGAGAGGTTCACGTCCGGATCTGTGAAAACCTGCAGGGGAGACTCCTCTGGGACACCCGACCAGATTTCTTCCTATAAAAACCCCTATTTGGCACTTCATCCAGCTCTGAAAATAATAGGTAATAGACCGATATTTAATGAAATATGGAGCTATGTTGTTTTTTCATGCAAGATCCAGGTATAAAGCGTTTTGTAACTCTCCCCCGAATAATGCCGAAAATTTTCTGCCTGGCCGGAGTGCTTCGCAGCCCCATGGTGAAAGCGCCAGCGGCTTTAAAAAAATCTTGACAAATACTACATAGTGATATACAAGCTTGTCGTAAGACTTTGAAAATACGGGCATGCACAAGTTTCACACTTGAACCGCTTTCTGTGTATGGACAGTTTTTTCCAGCCAGGCGGCGGTACTGCCTATCGTTTTTTTTCCGTTCTTGGTTCGACGCTTCGGGGCCCATGTTTTTTTTGCTTTTCCAAACGCACTGGTTAACGGTAAGGACAAAGGAGATTTTTAATGGATCTGAATCGACGTTCCTTCCTCAAGATGGGGGCGGCGGCCGGCGCCGCTTCATCCCTTGATTTGAAATTTTTCCGTTATGTTGGCGAAGCTGCCGCTTCGGCGGGAAGTGGGGGTGAAAGCATAACCCGCTCCACCTGTTCCCCGAACTGTACCGGGGCCTGCGGCTTCAACGTTCATGTCACCGACGGCCGCATTACAACCCTTATCCAGAGCGCGGATTATCCCGAAAAAAGTTATAATCCCAGGGGCTGCCTGCGGGGGCTTTCCATGATGAATCTCGTGTACGGAAAAGACCGCGTCAAATATCCGCTGATCCGGACAGGTCCCCGGGGAAGCGGCAAGTTTCGCAAAGCCAGCTGGGAAGAGGCCCTGGATTATACCGCCGGTAAGCTGAAAAATATAATGGACAAATACGGCTCGGAAGCCGTGGCGGTAACGGTTCAGGTGCCGGGCACCGGTTATGTTCACAAAGGCGCTTTTGTAAGGCTGGCCGGGCTGGCCCACTGGTCTATTCATCACGGATACGATCAAAACGGTGACCTGCCCATGTTCTGGCCCATGACTTTCGGCGTTCAGACCGAGGAGCTGGAATCCTTGGAGTGGCCCAATGCGCGTTATACCATGGTCTTCGGGTCCAATATTATCCAAACCCGCTTGCCGGACGCTCATCATCTTGTCGAGGCCAAGAAAAACGGCAAGCTGGTGGTGTTCGACCCGGATTTCTGCTCGACAACCGCTAAAGCCGACGAATGGGTCGCTTTGGAGCCGGACTCGGATGCCGCCATGGGGCTGGGGCTGGCCAAGGTCATTATTGACCGCAAATTATATGATGAAGCGTTCTTAAAAGATTTTACGGACATGCCCATTCTGGTGCGCCGGGATAACGGAAAGCGACTGCGGGCAACGGAAGTAAAGCAACTGGCCGATAAGGCCGGCAGCTGGAGAATTCCGCAATATCGATCCCTCTTTGTGATTCACACTGGTGACGGCCCCGCAATCCTCAACCCGGAAAGCCTGGAACCGACCAATGCGCAGCTTGACGGGAAGTACACCCTGGAGTTGGTCGACGGGGGCACGGTTGAGGTGAGTACCGTCTTCAGCCAGCTCAAAGATATGCTGGAGGAGTATACGCCGGAAAAGGTCGCCGCCATCACGAGCGTCAAAGCCGAGCAGATCGAAAGGGTTGCCGTAGAGGCCGCCGCCAACACACCGGTCCACGTGGTTTACGGTGCCAGTAATTACCAGTGGTACAACGGCGATCTCAAGGGTCGGGCGCTTTCCCTGCTGCCGGTGCTCACCGGCAGCATCGGAAAAAGCGGCGGCGGGATTTCGACCCTGGCCGGCCAGTACCGGATCCGGTTTAACTTGAAAGAGTGGTGGTTTCCGCCCGGAGGCAAGCTGAACTGGGTGCCCTACCTTTACTTTCTGCAGGGCAAAGGCAAGCGCTATCCTAAAAAAGGCATCAAGGCCATGGTCGGCGGCTGGGGCAATCCTTTTGACCAGCACAATATGGCCAATCAACTCAAAGACCGGACCACTTCCGGTGATATCGAGTTTGTCGCAACTTTTGATTTTTCCATGACCACATCCTGTCAGTGGTCGGATGTCGTTTTCCCGGCCACCAGCTGGTATGAGAACTACGAACTCACCGCCACGATTCTGCACCCCTACCTGCAGCTCCAACAGCCGGCCATAAAGCCAATGTTTGAAAGCCGAACGGCCTTTTATGTGGCGCGGGAACTGGCCAAGAGGCTGAATCCCGATTTTGAAAAATTCTTTTATCCGGAACTCGATGAGGATCGGGCTTCGCAGAAGATCATTGAGCGCCTGCTGGAGACCGGCGGAAAAGAAACCAAAGGCATCACCCTGGAGATGCTCAAAAAAGGTCCGGTGCGGCTGCATGCCAATGTTCCCGGAGACCGGCAGATACCCTTTTATGAGCAGATTCACGAAAGGGTCCCTTTCCCGCCCCGCAGTTATCCACCGCCGCTCAAAGCCACGGCCCGGTTTTTAAGGAGCGGCCGGATCGAATTTTATAAAGATGAAGATCTTTTTCTGGAAATGGGTGAGCAGCTGCCGGTGCACAAGGAGACATTTTCGGAAACCGAGTACCGACAAGACCCTGCAGCACGGCAGAAATACAAACTTCGCTTTGTAACCAAAAATTCTCTTTACAGAGTTCACTCCACTCACTCTAACAATGTGTGGCTGAACGAACTGCAGGGGAACAAGCCCAAGGTGTTTCTGAATGCGTCCGATGCCCGTGAGCGGAATCTTAAAACCGGGGAACTGGTTGAGATTTTCAACAACCGGGGCAAAACCAGAGCCTATTTGGTTGTTGATCCGGGGTGCCGCAAAGGCACAACCGTTTTTGAGCAGGGCTGGTGGGCAAAATACCTGCAGAATGAATCCTACAATTCCCTGACCATGCCCTGGATCAAACCGCTGCATGAAATCTACTTTGTCCCGGGCATCTGGTCACCGACGACAGCCTGGAATGAATGCCTGGTAGACGTGAGGAGGGTATCCGCATGAGACGAGGAATGGTGATAGACCTTGAGAAGTGCATCGGCTGCCGCTCCTGTGTGGTGGCCTGCAAACAGCACAATGCACAGCCGGCCGGCAACTGGTGGAACCGGGTGTTCACCCCTGGCAGCTCCCGCCATTTGACACCCCCCGGGAAGGGAAAGGAGTACTTTCTGCCGGTTCACTGTCAGCACTGTCAGAACGCGCCCTGCGAGAAGGTCTGCCCGGTGGGGGCGACCTACCGGCACACGGACGGAACGATCCTGGTTGATTTTGAGCGCTGCATCGGCTGCCGCTACTGCATGGCCGCCTGCCCATACGGAGTGCGTCAGTTTAACTGGGAAGATCCGAAGAAGGCCCTGAAAAAATATGGCTACCAGGAGGGATACTCCTACGGATATCCAAAGGATTATCGTCTTGACGACAGGCTGGTCTACACGCCGGTGCGCCCGAAAGGTGTGGTGGAAAAGTGCAACTTCTGTGTACATTATCTCGCAAAAGGCCTGGACCCGGCCTGTGTGAGGTCCTGCCCGGGAAAAGCCCGGCATGTGGGAGATTTTGACGATCCTGACAGCAAGGTTTCCAAAATGATCCGGGACAAGAACGGCGTTACCCTTTTACCCGAAAAGGGAACACGGCCCAACGTATACTATCTTCCCCCAAAACGGAAGGAGGTATAGCCATGAGCGCAAGCAAGAAAATAGGATTTCTGGTGTCAGGCCTTATTATGCTGGCCGGCCTGATGGCCTGGGGGTTCCAGTTCAAGGAAGGGCTTGTATTAACGAACATGCGCAATTCTTATACCTGGGGGCTTTACGTCTCGGGCCTGGCCTTTTTTGTGGGTAACGCGGCCGGTGGATTGGTGCTGAGCTCCCTGATATACCTTTTTGGGGTCAAAAGCTTAAAGCCGTTTGCCAAACTGGGCGCCCTGACGGCGTTTGCCAATGTCACGGCAGCCATGTTTGCGATTCTACCCGACATCGGCCAGCCGATCAGGCTGTACAACATGCTGCTGCATCCGCAGCTTCGCTCCCCGCTGGTGTGGGACGTATTGGTTCTGAATCTGTATGCCGCACTCTCCCTTATTTATCTTTACATTTTGATACTGCCTGATTTAAGGGGCCCACTTGAAAAAATTGCCCTGAAAGTGGAAGATCCCAAAGCGTTTTCAGAAAAATGGGCCCGGCGCATGGCGCCTTTTTCGCTGGTCGCGGCCATAGGTATTCACGTCATCACTGCCTGGATATTTGCTACCCAAGGCGCCCGGAGTTGGTGGAATTCGGCCGTATTGGCGCCTGATTTTGTGGCCGCCGCCATTGCTTCGGGAACTGCCGTGGTATTTATTGTGGCCCTGCTGGCCTATGGCCTCAAAGAAGAATTCAAGGAGGCCTATCGCACAATGGCCATGATTATTTCGGTGGCTCTCTTTATTCATATCTTTTTCATGTACAATGATTTTTTTATCCATGCCTGGTACGGTGCTACCGAAGCCCTGGAAACGCTCTCGATAACGTTTAAGGATTATGCAGCGCTGCATGCCTTTGAAGTCCTCGCCCCGCTTGCAGCGGTGGTTTTGCTTTTAAACCGCAGCGTCAGAAGAAGCGCCGGGGCCATGATTGCAAGCTGCCTGCTGCTGATCGCCGGCATCTTTGCCCATCGCTTCCTGTTGATGCCGGGGGCCTTTGGCAAAATTCCGATGACCATCAATCCCCTGGGGATGCAGAACACGAACTGGTCTCTTCCTATCGCCTCCGGGGATTACGGGCCGCTGCTGAACACCTTTGTTACCGAATGGCATTATTTCCCCAGCGGCATAGAAATAATCATATTCCTGGGGGTCGCGGCCTACGCCTGTTTTCTGATTATCCTGGCCGTGGATCGGCTCCCGATTATAAGTGAGGCCAAAGCATGAAAAAGAGCCCTGTGGAAAGCGAAGAGCTTCAGGCTCTTTCGCGGCTTTTCAGTTTCCCGGAGCAGTGGCCCGAGGGGACCAGTCCTGACAGAAGGTCTCCTGCGGGTGAGAGTCAACCGATTGCCGGATTTTCACCCACGGATCTGACGGCCCTGCAAAACGCCTATGTCAGCCTTTTTATAAACGCTTTGCCGGAGGTGCCCTGCCCACCCTATGGCTCCTATTATCTTGACGGGGTGTTGATGAGCGAAACAACCGTTCAACTCGGCAAACTGTATCGTGAATACGGTTTCCAGACAGCAGAAATGGCAGACCATATTGCGGTTGAGCTGGAATTTCTGGCGCTGCTCACCGTGCTGCTAAATCAGAACGAGCCGGTTCAGGAAGATCATCAGTTTCTGCTGTCGCATTTGCGGCAGTGGACACCTGATTTTTTCAAGCGGGTGGAGCAAAGTGATCAAACCGGATTCTATACCGGGGTCGTTCGTGATGCCAGGCGTATTTTATTGCCTGAATTGGCCTGATATATACGGTTTAAGGTGCTAGGAGATGATGCGATGGCTGCCGAAAGCAAAAAAAGCAAGGCGTCGCAAAAAAAGCTCAACTGCTGGGAAGCCATCCTGTGCGGGCGGCAGCCGGGTGGTGAAAATGTCGCGCAGGCCGGGGTTTGTCCAGCGGCGGACGACATGTCATTCGACGGCATCAACGCGGGTACCTGCGGCGGCAGGATCTGCTGGGCCGTGACAGGCACCTTTTGCGGGGGGTGCACCCAGGGCTCATTTGCGCAAAAGCGCGCTTCTTGTCTTGAATGCGATTTTTACCAGTTGGTTCATGAAGAGGAAGGGATAGCGAATCTGCAGACCAAATTTTTGCAGTTTATCACCCGTGAAGGGTCCAATCCTTTTATCGACAAGATGAGCTATATGCATGTCAAGGCCGGCACGCGCTTCATCGTGCAGGGTGAAATCGAACACACGGCGTACATCATTCAGCGCGGTTCGTGCCTGGTGGTGGTTGAAAAAGAGGGCGAACTGCATCCGGTAGATCACTACGGGGAAGGAGATATTGTCGGAGGCCTGGGGATACTGACCGGAGAGCCCCGGCGTGCACATGTCGAAGCGGAAACCGACATGGATCTCTGGGTGATGACAAAGGAACAGTTCGATGAAATTTCCAGCCAGGACCCCGATTTGCTCAACTTTATCACGGAACTGGTGGCAGACCGCCTGGACAGTCGGCGGCCTACGGCCTATCGAACCATCGGCAAATTCATCGCCACGGACATCATCGGCCGCGGCGCATTCAGCATTGTGTACAAGGGCAAGCACAAAAGCCTGGGCATGCCGGTGGTGATCAAGATGATGCGCCACGACATGGCCCTCTATGCTGACTTTCTGGAAAACTTCCGCAACGAGGCCAAAACCATTGCCGGACTGAATCATGATCACATTGTCAAGGTGTATGACTTCGACGAACGCTACCGCACGCTGTTCATCATCATGGAGCATGTACCGGGCGAATCTCTCAAAGACATGATCCGTCGCCTGAAGTCCCTGCCCCCGCGCCTGGCGGTCCATTTTCTGAACCAGATTTTATCGGCGCTTGACTATGCCCACCAGCGCGGCATCATTCATCGTGACGTCAACCCGTCAAACATCATGGTACGGCCCAGCGACCAGGTGAAGATTCTCGACTTCGGGCTTGCCTGTCCCATTGGCACACAAGATCTTGCCAGTACGGGAACGGCGCAATACATGGCACCGGAACAGATCACCGGTGAGCCTCTGGATCCACGGACCGACATCTATGCCTTGGGGATTATGGCCTATGAAATGGTAACCGGCCAGTGCCCCTTTCCGGAAAGCAGTCTCAAGAAACTGCTGGACCTGCATGTAACCAGTGACATCCCGGATCCGGGGCGGACCGTTCGCGGCTTGCCGGACAAGCTGCGGGCTTTTATCATCCAGGCCGGCCGGCGTGACCCTGCCCAGCGCTTTCAGGACGCCAGGCAGGCCATGACGGCGCTGGGCTCGCTGCTAAGCCGAACGGGGCTGTCCCATAGGCAACTGGAAATCGAAAAACGGAAAATGTCCACCCTGTTTTTGATATACAGCGAGCACCGCCAACTGGAGCTCAACCAGTTGATGGAAGACTTCAGCAGCAAGGCCCTGAAACTGGGTGTCGACGTCAAATTGGCGGACTTCAGGGATCTGTAGGCAGCGTCTACCCGCCTGTGGCCTTTTGGTGTGGTTTCGGAAAAGGGTTTCAGATGCCAAAAAAAATCAACTGCTGGGAGTACATGCGATGCGGAAGACAACCGGGGGGTGCTCTGGCGGGCAAACTGGGCATCTGTCCGGCCACGGCCCGCAATGCCTTTGAAGGCTTCAACCGGGGAGACAACGCCGGCAGGGCCTGCTGGCTGGTGGCCGGAACGTTCTGCAGCAGTCGCATCCAGGGGTCTTTTGCCGAGAAGCAATCCTCCTGCAAGGAATGCGCGTTTTATAAAAAAATTCATTCCGAGGAAGGAGACACCCATCTGGTCCTGGGCCCCTTGAAGGCCTTTGCCCATACCCACACGGGTCGGGTTAACCCTTCCAATGAAGACCGCTATCTGATAAAAAGCATTGCGGACGATGGTATTTTGCTGGCCATCGCCGACGGCCTGGGCGGAAATGTGGCCGGTGACTACGCCGCCGAAATACTGAGGGCCAGGCTGGCCGCTGTCACGAGCATGACAGAGGCTAAAGAACAAACCGAACTGGCGCGACTGGCCGTTGAAATCGACCAGGCCCTCTGCCGCGAAAAGGACAGAGACCCTTCCCTGGGCGGGATGGGTTCCACGCTGATCGGTGTCCTGTTCCGCCATGGCAAGGCACACTGGGTACATGTGGGCGACAGCCGTCTGTACCTTTTGAGAAACCGGCAGTTGGTCCAGATCACCAAAGACCAGACCCTGGCCCGATTCCTCCTGGCCGAAGGTGAAATTACGGCTGAAGAGGTCCCGCGGCATTACTCCCGCAATGTCATGGATCAGTATGTGGGCTGCGGCTACGTGGAACCGGAAACGGGCGGCCTTGACCTTCTTGAGAAAGACATGATGATTCTTGCCAGCGATGGCCTTCACCGGCAGATCAGCGCGGAAACCATTGTGTCCGTTCTGAACAGGGACTGTGGGTTGGAAGAAAAGGCCGTAACACTGGTAAAGGCCGCCCTTAAAGCCGGCGGAGCGGACAATATTACCGTCATGCTGGCCCAAAGATAGCCGCCGCAAACCATGGCAGGACCGTGATTGTCATAAATGGCCGTCACGCGCATCCACGGCAAAGAAACGGAAAAAAATGAACGAGATCTCCCAAGACAAAGATGCCTGCACGCTGAACCCGCCTGACATTTCGGATGAAGACATCCTGGACGCCATGAAAGGCATCCAGGGATATCTGGACATCACCCCCGGTGATTTCAGGGTCCTCTACCGGTCAGCCTATACCCATGCCGTTGAGAGGCTGTCGCGAACCGTTACGGCTGGTGACGTGATGACCACCGGGGTCGTTTGTGTCCAGTCAGATACGCCTGCCGTAGAGGTGGCACAAACCATGGCCAGCCACGGTATCTCGGGAGTGCCTGTGGTTGACGGCAAAAACAAGGTTATCGGCGTTATCTCCGAAAAGGACTTTTTCTTCCAAATGGGAAGCAAAGACAAAACTTCGTTTATGGAAGTCGTCGCCCGTTGCTTGAGCGACAAGGGATGCGTTGCCATATCCATGCGCCGGCAAAATGCGGAACACATCATGACCTCACCGGCCATAACGGTGCAGGTGGATGTGTCGGTTTCGGATATTGCCGGTATCCTGACAGAAAACAGAATCAACAGAGTACCGGTGACTGACAAGCAGGGAAAACTTCTTGGGATCGTTGCCAGGGCGGATATCGTACAGTCATCCTGCATACCGGTCATCAAGACAAACGGCCGCTGAAAAGGGGGCTATCGCTCAGGTGCATTACTTCAATAAGATGAGGGGGACGACCAAGAGCCCTCCCATGGTGAACCTCGCCGAAATCGTCTGGTCATGGATAGGTGCCTTTGCGGGTATCGCGGCCGTCGCATTTCTGCATTACACCGTTCTGGCGGAAACCGATCTGGCCATGATCATCGGTTCTTTCGGTGCTTCGGCAGTACTCATTTACGGCGCTGTTAAAAGCCCCCTGGCGCAGCCGCGAAATCTCATGGGGGGGCACATGCTTTCAGCCATCATCGGTGTCAGCGCGTACAAACTGCTTCCCGGCCATATGTGGCTGGCATCCTCGGTTGCCGTTGCCACTGCCATTGCAGTGATGCACGCCACCAAAACCCTGCACCCTCCCGGCGGCGCTACCTCCCTGATTGCAGTCATCGGCAGCGAGAAAATACACAGCCTGGGATACCTTTACGTGATCATGCCAGCAGGTCTGGGCGCCCTGGTTATGCTTGTGGTCGCGCTGCTGGTAAACAACATCCCCAAAAGACGCCGCTATCCGGAGTTCTGGATTTAACCCACGCGTGATCCGACCCGCCTACCGGCCGCTTTTGGCTTCTGGAGAGAAAGCCAGGTAAAAGCCCCTTCAGCGCTCCGGCGATTTTGTCTGCGACCGGCCCAGCCGGAGGGCAGTTGCTGCGCGCTGCGGCGGGTGTGCCGGGTGTTTGCTATAGGCGCCCGGTAGTTAAATCCCGCCAGCGTGCGCTGTTCCACAGGCATTCGAACGGCCCCATGGACGGCCTTTAGCATTTGCCGGTCTTCATCGGTTATCAGGGTAAACGCTTTTCCACTGCGCGTGGCCCGGCCGGTCCTGCCGATGCGGTGGATGTAGGCTTCAGGCGTAGAGGGCATATCGTAGTTGATAGCATGGGAAACATTGGAGACGTCAATGCCGCGGGCGGCGATATCGGTGGCCACCAGGACCTCATATTTACCCGACTTGAAGCCGTCCATGACTTCCTGGCGCCGCGACTGAGACAGGTTCCCCTGCAGCGAGGCTGAACGATAACCAGCTTTGGCCAGTTTTCCTCCCAACTGCCGGGCGCGATGTTTGGTGCGCATGAAAACCAAAACAGCGCCGGTGCGCGTATTGCCGAGCAGTTCCAGCAAGAGCGCCGTTTTCAAATGCTTGGCGACCTGATAAAAGGCATGGCTGACTGTCTCTGCTGGTGCCTCATGCCCCGCCTGTACTTTGACGTAGCTTTTCATGGAATGTTACCAACCGGGCGGCGTATCTGAGCGGGCAGGGTGGCTGAAAACGACGGGGTCTGGCGACCCGATTGCGGCAGATGAGTATGAATCCGACGGATATCCGGCAAAAAACCCGTGTCGAACATCTGGTCGGCTTCGTCTATCACAAGGGTTTCCACTCGGGAAAGATCCACGGTCCGGCGGTTGACATGGTTGAAGTTCCCGGCATATTTGCGCCCCTATCATACGCAACATACTGATATTAAAATTTATACATGGCTAAGGGTAGAGCTTATAGCGCAAAAAGCAGACATGTAAATTTCTTGAAAACCACGCCTTTTCGTGCAAAGGCACCGAGAGGGCCCTCCAGGAGAGCGAAGAGCGGTTCAAGAATCTTTCGAACCTGACCTTCGAAGGCATATTGATTCACAAAAGAGGCGTTGTGCAGGACCTGAACCTGTCTTTTGCGAACATGGTGGGCTACAGCCGGGAAGAGTTGTTGGGGAAAAATATCATCGACATGCTTATTCCCGATGAATACCGCGGTGTCATTGCGGAAAATATCCGACTGAACCACACCGGGCCATACCGGGTCGAAGGCCTCAGAAGAGATGGTTCCCGTATTCCCATAGAGCTTGAATCCCGCTCCGTGGATGGGCAATACCGGGTAACCGCCGTGAGGGACATCATGGAACGCGTTCAGGCCGAGCAGGCCCTGCAAAGGGCGGCAAGGCAATGGCAGTCAACTTTCGACTCGGTCACAGACGGCATCTGCCTGCTGGATGTGGAACAAAGAATATTGCGCAGCAACAAAACGATGGATGTGCTGTTCCCGGAATTCAAGGGACGCATGGCAGGGCGGTATTGCTGGGAAGTTATTCACAACAGCAAGGGCCCCATCAGGGGCTGTCCCGTCGTGCGCATGCAGCGTTCACTGCAGCGGGAAAGCACGCAATTCGTTTCAGGGGAGCACATCCTGGAGATTACCGTGGATCCCATCATTGATGCCTCCGGCGCCCTGATGGGAGCCGTCCACCTCATGCGGGACATCACGGAAAGAAAGCGGCCGATGAAGACGCCCCGCCGGAAAAATCGGAGACCATTTCCCGGGGCACGGAGCGTGTGCTCATCGTCGACGACGAGGCCGTTATCGCCGAGATGGTAAAGACCATGCTCGAGAGGTTCGGATACCGGGCGGATATCTTTAATTCAGGGCTGGCCGCCGTGGCGGCCTTCGAAGATCAGCCCGGCAGGTACGACTTGCTGATATCCGATTTGACCATGCCGCACATGACGGGGCTTGATCTGGCAGACCAGCTGCACGCCCGGCGGCCGGGTTTGCCGGTGATCATCATGACCGGTTTCGGCGACAGCCTGAACGAACCGACGCTGCGGCGCTACGGCATTCGGCAGGTTATCGGCAAGCCGGTATTGCTAAAAGAGTTGGCCGGCGCTATGCGCAGGGTATTGGACGGACAGTAGAGGCTGGTTCCACGGAGGGATACCGATAAATATCGCCATCCAAATTCAATCCTCATGGCCACTGGTTATAAAAATCTCAACCCGCCGGTTCCGGTTTCGTCCCTCTGCGGTGCGGTTGGTCGCAATGAAATTGGTGGCCCCATATCCGTTGACTTCAATATTTTGCGAGGCAATACCCTTTCCCACCAGGTAAAGCTTGATGGCCGATGCGCGCAGTTCGGAGATCATGAAGTTGAAGTCGGGGTCGCCCGCCGCGTCGGTATATCCATTCAATTTTACCATGGCGTCGGGTGTTTCATGGATCAAGTTCGCAATTCTATCCAGTTCTTCCATCTGCTCACGGGAGAGCTCATTGGAGTTTGGGCGGAAATAAAGAGTAAAATCAGGTAGTTCAGCATCCGAAGATCGATGCGGATCCTCTTCGTCGCGCTCTTGGTCAGCAGTTCCCGCTGTCTCCGGTTCAGGCGGTTTGCTGTCAACCGCCTGGGCGGTGCCGGGAGGGATGTCGGCAGGTTCTGGTTTCACCGCCGCTGGCGTCACAAGGGCCATTCGTTTCCCGATAAAATCCTGGATCTGGGCAGATACCCGCTTGTTCCACACACCCACCGCGCCGGTTCTCACCCCCACCCGTGTCACGTTGTCTCCGAGCCGGACGATGTCGACACTGACGGATGTTCCATCCGGGCGGGCCGCCTTGATAGTCGTTTCCAGTTCATCTGACACTTCCCTGCGGATAGGGATCTTCAGGTGCGTCAGCGTATCGCGGGCGGCTTGAACCGTTGCATGGTAATCCGACCTGTAGGTTTTGGTCAGTTTTCCGTTTACATAGGCCACGGTGCCGATACCGGCGCCGATGCCTATCACCACGGCGGCACAACCGGACACGAAAGGCAGCAGTAAAAACAGCAGAACGCGTTTCTGCCTGTGAAACATTATGAAATTCACCGGCGAAAAATGTCTGATCGTCCCACCCCCCTCCCTGCCGCACCGGTATTTTTCCTCGTCAGCGCCCCGGTTTATAATCATTCAAATTACCATAAAGGATAAACCCGAGTCAATCCTGGGCTCTCAACGCACAGTTCGGAAATTTTCGGCCATTGCCAAACCCGGGGTCAGCACACATGTCATTCCTACGAACCCGAAATGCCCGCCAAAGTGAAACCAGCGAATTTACCCAGGAGGTGAGTTCGTTACCGCTTGATCTTTTCAACCGTGTATAATAGTTGTATGAAACAGGCAGAGCCATAAAGACGCCCGGACAGGCGGTTTCAGGGCAGGGGTAATAGTGCAGCTGACGACAGGCCTCGCCGCGGGTCCGAAGTATGCAATCAGACTTTCCAGCCTCCGGGAATATAATCCTTCCAGACCAGTCGCGGATTCAGCCGGTATCATGGCGGACTTCCGGTGGTTGGCCGCATCCAGGCTGCATGAGGGACTCGGTGGCAGTGAGGCCGTATGATGCCGATTTCTGTAACACCTGATTTGACTGTCGACAACTTGCCTTTAAAGGGTAAATACGAACATCTCAGGGAAATACTCGAAGAGATGGACCGTGTGGTAGTTGCTTTTTCCGGCGGGGTGGACAGCACATTGCTGTTGAAGGTCGCCAGGGATGTTCTGGGTGGTGACGGCGTGTTGGCGGTGACCGCCTTGTCGGCCACATTGCCGTCTCGTGAGCGTGAAGACGCCGTCAGACTTGCCCGCGAAATCGGTGTCTCTCACCAACTGCTGGAAACAAATGAACTGGCGCTTCCAGAATTTGTGAGCAACCCCGCAAACAAATGTTATATCTGCAAAAAGATACGCTTCGAATATTTGGTCAGATTGTCCGAAGAAAAGGGTATTAACCATGTGCTGGACGGGGGGAATCGGGAAGACCACTCGGATTTTCGCCCCGGCATCAGGGCCGTCAGAGAGCTGGGAGTCCGCAGCCCGCTGTCAGAAGCAGGATTTTCCAAAGCGGAGATACGCCTGGTGTCCAGGAACCTCGGTCTTCCCAACTGGAACAAGCCCGCTTCCGCCTGCCTGGCATCGCGCATTCCCTATCATTCGACCATTACCACCGCGAAACTCAAACAGATAGACGAGGGCGAGTTGTTTTTGCAGACACTGGGCTTGTCCGGACAGGTCAGGGTCCGGCATCATGGCAGTGTCGCACGCCTCGAGGTCGATCCGGAAGAAGCAACCGCAGTGTTTACCAGATCCATACGGGAAAGAATTGTATTCCATTTCAAGAAACTTGGATTCGAGTTCGTCGCCCTCGATCTTGAGGGATACACGATGGGTAGTCTGAACAGGCTGGTGGCCGAAGAAACGGAAGGCAGCTGACATGGACAGCCATAAGGTCAGGGCACTGCTGGAGATGGTCAGAGACGGCCAAATCGGTCTTGACAGCGCAGTGCATCGCTTGAAGAAACTGCCGTTCGAGGACTTGGGGTATGCCAAGATCGATAATCACCGCTGTATTCGTAAGGGCGTCTCTGAAGTAATTTATTGTGAAAGCAAAACGGTGGAGCAGATAAAGGGCATTGTCAAAATAATGTCCTGCACGCAGCAGAATATTTTGGCCACGCGTGCCAGCCGGGAAGTGTTCGAGGGGATCCAGGAAGTTGTCCCCGACTGTATTTATGAGGAAACCGCACGGATAGTGGTCGTAAGACCCGCCCCGGTCAGCAGGGTGGGCAAAATCACCGTGGTGTGCGCCGGCACGTCGGATTTGCCGGTAGCCGAGGAAGCGGCGGTCACGGCGGAAGTGCTCGGCAACAACGTCTGCCGTATTTATGATGTCGGCGTTGCCGGGTTGCACCGCCTCCTGAATTTCTGCGATGATTTGCTGGAGGCCAACGTCGCCGTTGTTGTCGCCGGAATGGAGGGTGCCTTGGCTAGCGTGGTCGGCGGTCTGGTTGCATGCCCTGTAATCGGGGTGCCCACCAGTGTTGGATACGGGGCCAGTTTTGGCGGCCTTGCGGCCCTGCTGAGCATGCTGAACAGCTGTGCTTCAGGAGTCTCGGTTGTCAATATCGATAACGGATTCGGCGCCGGCTACCAGGCCAGTTTGATCAACCGGATTGCCTCATCCCGCACCGACAGTGAAAACGGCAAAAAGGGGGATAGGGTAGCCGCAGGCGACCAAGAAAAGGTAGAGGATGAGCCTCGGCGGTGAGATGATTGAGGGGGATGGCTGCGAGAGCGTGTTCAGGTGACGTCGCTGGACTTCCCCGACATGAGGCTTTGAC
>CAYUAQ010000094.1:0-16976 GCA_964442705.1 uncultured Desulfobacteraceae bacterium | reverse complement strand
CAAACGCAATGGGTGGCGGCAGCCGGAAAGACAGATGGAACAAGAGTTACCAGTTACCAGTTTACAGTTGAAGGAGGACTGTCTTTTTTAAAAATTGAAACCCCTCCTTCGCTGTCAACTTTCAACTGACAACTTTCAACTATTTTCACCCCGCTAATGGATTGCCAAAGGAGCGCCACAGGCGTTTCGGTGGAGCGGCATCGGGCATCCGGGGAGGAAGCCATCCAGCCGTCCGGCGTCAAGAATTTCAAGCTGTTTGAGGAGCCTGCGACGAGTTCTTGAAATTCAGGCGGACGGCTGGAGGGCGCCCCGGATGTCCACAGCCGTGAAGCCGAAAGGCCTGTGGCGCGGGCTCGCCGGAACTTACTGAGAACATACCTGCCGAACACTCAAACAGCCGCCAAAAATGACCGTTTGAGAAAGTTATTGAATTACTTAAGGACGTCCCCCCCTAAAAAAGATGTTGACAGGGGGTGCGAATCTGCGTAGGCTGAAGACGATCAAAAATAAGACAAAGCCAAACCTCGAGTAATCGGGGGACGGAAAGCCACGGGTCCTGCTAAGGCAGGATAGCCGGGTTGCCTGCGGAAAAGAACGAAAGCCGGGTAACCTCGTAGAAGGTGGCGCGGCTTTTTTTGTGGCCGCGCGCTTTCGCCGGCCGGTGCTGCCGGTCTCCCGACCGAGTCCAGGAACCACCTGATGGGGGGATGGGCATGCGGGTTTCCGGTCGACTTTTTCGCAGCAGACAGATCCTGCCGTGGCTGACGGCAGCCGGCCTGTGTCTTGCGCTGATCTGGGTTTCGCGGGGCGGTTTCCTGAAGCGGCCGCCGCCGCAGCCAGCCCGTCCCCTTGTGCTGCAGTACGGTTTCACCCTCAAAAACACCACCGCCCGCTTCATCCGCGGGGTGCGGCTCCAAGTGGCGGCGCCGGTGCGGCAAACCGCCACCCAGCAGTGCGGGCGCATCGACAGCTCCCACGCTTTCCGGCTGCGCCGCGACCGGTTCGGCAACCAGCGCCTGCATTTTGCACCCTTGGATTTCGCCCCCCACGGCGTGAAAGTCATCACCGTCAAAGCCCGTCTCCTGATTTCGGACACCCCCCGGCCCGAACCGCAGGCTGTCGATCCGGCCTATCTCTCGGCCGAAAAATCCATCCGCTCTGATCACCCGGACATCCGGCGGCTGGCCGCCCGCCTGAAGGGCCGGTCCTCCAGCGATGTTCCGGCCGCCCTGTTCGGCTGGGTGCACGGCAGCATCCGCTACACCGGTTATGTAAAAACTCGCCGCGGCGCACTTTTCACCCTGCACCGCCGCAGGGGCGACTGCACCGGCCAGGCGGACCTGTTCGCGGCCCTGTGCCGGGCCGGCGGCATCCCGGCGCGCTGCCTGGCCGGCTACATCTGCCCGCGCAGCATGATCGTCGACCCCCGAGACTATCACAACTGGTCGGAGTTTTACGAACACGGCACCTGGCAGCTGGCCGATCCCCAGGGCGGCGTTTTGCGCCGCCGGCAGTCTGAATACATCGCCATGCGGATCATGGCACCGGCTGATATCCGGCAGGCCGAACGGGAGCTTGGTTTCGACAAGTTCGCCGTCAGTGACCAAGACATCGAGGTCAGGATGAACACACGACCGAGCGCGGCATCCGGCAGGACGGTTTGAAACGTCCAGACCGGCATTTTCCACGCTATGGCACCGGGAAACGTTGGAGGCATCCCATGGAAAAACAAAGGAGGAAGGGAAACCGGCTGCCCTGCGGTGTGCTCTTTCTGTTGCTGGTTATGATTCCGGCATTGTGTGCCCAGGCCGCCGGTGATGACGTCTGTGCCCGCGTAAAAATCGAAATCCAGCAGGAGCTCACCTTCGAGCGCCAGGGGTTCGACGCCCACATGCGCATCACCAACGGCCTGGCGGGAATCAGCCTGGAAAACGTGCGCGTGGCCGTCTCCTTTGCCGATGGGGAAGGCAATCCCGTGCCGGCCGGCGCCGACCCCGACGATAGCGGCGCCCTGTTTTTCATCCGCAGCGACGGCATGCAAAACATCGACGACGTGGACGGCGGCGGCACGCTGGCGCCGGCCTCGACCGCCGACATCCACTGGCTGATCATCCCCGCCCCCGGGGCCTCCAACGGCCTGGAGTCCGGAAAAATGTACTACGTGGGCGCCACGCTGTCATACACCATCAACGGCCAGGCCCACAGCACGGAAGTGTCCCCGGACTACATCTTCGTAAAGCCCCTGCCGTTGCTGAGCCTGGACTATTTCCTGCCCGACGAAGTTTTTGCCGACGATGCCTTCACCACCGCCGTCGAACCCCCGGTGCCCTTTAGCGTGGGGGTGCGCGTCAACAACGGCGGCGCCGGCGTGGCCCGGAATCTCAAAATCGATTCGGCCCAGCCCCGCATCGTGGAAAACGAACAGGGGCTGCTGATCAATTTCGTGATCGACGCCAGCACGGTCGGCGGCCGGCCGGCGCACGACAGCCTGCTGGTGGACTTCGGCGATGTCGCCCCGGGCGCCGCCGCCACGGCCCGCTGGGTCATGCACTGCACCCTGTCCGGCCGCTTCGTTGAATTTTCGGCCGAGTTCTCCCACGCCGGCGAACTCGGCGGCCAGCTGACGTCGCTCATCGAGGCCGTCAACACCCATTTCCTGGTGCGGGACGTGCTGGTGGACCTCCCCGGCCGCGACGGGATCCGCGATTTCCTGGCCCGCGACGGCGGGGTCTTGCGCGTCTACGAATCCCAGAACACGGAAACCGAGGTGACGGACCAGTCAGACGCCGCCACCCTTCACTACCTGGACCCGGACGGTGCGGGGATCCGCTACACCCTGGACACCGCACCCACGGCCGGACTGCTGTATGTGCGGCTGCCCGACCCCCACCAGGGCGGCAAGATCATCACGGCGGCCGTGCGTTCGGACGGCAAGCGCATCAGGCCGGAGAACGTGTGGCTGTCGAAAACCCGGGACGGCCAAAGCTGGAAGTACTTTGTAAACCTGTTCGACGCCAACGGCACCGGCCGCTACACTCTCACCTTCGACGACCCGGCCAGCCTGCCCCGGGCCCCGGTGCTGCAGTTTGTCCCCGACAAGAGCCGCGTGGAGGAAGAGCGGCTCTCCTTCCTGGTCACGGCCAGCGACCCGGACGGTACGGTTCCGGTCCTGTCGGCCGGGCCGTTGCCGGCGGGGGCCCGTTTTACGGACCAGGGGGACGGCCAAGGGGCCTTCGACTGGACCCCCGCGAGGGGACAGGCCGGAACCTACGTGGTGCGGTTCACGGCTTCGGACGGCACCTTCAGCGACGCTCAGAGCGTGGGCATCACCGTGCATCCCGCCGACGACAGCGACGGTGACGGGCTGGACGACAATTGGGAAAGAAAGTACTTTGGAAGCCTCGACCGCGACGGCTCAGGGGATTTTGACGGCGACGGGTTCGCGGACCTGGAGGAATACCGCAGCGGCACCGATCCGACCCGCGAAAACCACGCCCCCACGGTGCCGGTACTCTCCGGCCCGCAAGACGGCGGCCGGGTGACGACCGTGTCGCCGCTGCTTGCGGTGGTAAACAGCAGCGATGCGGACGAAGACGCCCTGACTTACGAATTCGAGGTCTTCAGCGACGACACCCTGCGCACCCGGGTGGCCGCACAAGCCGGTGTGATCCCGGGCAGCCGCACCACCGCCTGGCAGGTGCCTGTTTCTCTGGCCGACAACCATCGGTACACCTGGCGGGTGCGCGCTTCGGACGGCTGCGCCCGCAGCCTGTGGGCCTACGGCACTTTCTTCGTGGACACGGCCAACGATGACCCCGCCGCGCCACAGCCCGCCTTCCCGGTTCCGGACAGCCATGTCTGCACCGCAAGACCCGTACTGCAGGTGGCCAACACCGCCGATGCGGACGGCGACGAACTCACCTGCGCCTTCGAGGTGTACACTGACAGCAGCCTGAGTACTCCGGTGGCGGCCTCGCCGCCCATCGTGCAGGCGGGCGGCGGCGGCACGGCCTGGCAGGTGGACACGGACCTTGCCGATGCCAGCTGGTACACTTGGCGGGTGAAAGTACTGGACGGCCGCGGCGGGGTTTCCTTCTCACCACCGGTCGCCTTTTACGTGGACCTTTCCAACCGCGCCCCGCAGCCGCCCGCGGTGCTGTCCCCGGCCGCCGGTGCCGTGGTGCCCGCCGGGCAGCTGGACCTGGCGGTCGCCAACAGCACTGACCCGGACGGCGACATGCTGACCTACCGCTTCGAGTTGGACAGCGTGTCCACCTTCGACAGTGGCGCCCGACAGGTCTCCGAAGCGGTGGCCGAAGGCGCCGACACCACCGCCTGGCAGGTGAGCGGTCTGGCCGAAAACACGCGTTACTACTGGCGTGTGCGGGCGTCGGACGGCAACTGCGGCAGCCCCTGGCAGGAGGGGACCTTTTTCGCCAGTTCGGTCAACGACGTCCCCCTGGTGCCGGTTGCCAGAAACCCGGGCGAACACGCCTGGGCCGCCACGCTGAGCCCCATTCTGGAGGTGGCGCCCGGAGTGGATGCCGATCAGGAATCGCTCTCCTATGAATTTGAAATCTATACCGACGAGGCCCTCACCGATCTCACCGATTACGGACGTAGCGACAGCGTGCAGTGGAAAGTGCCGTCAGCCCTGGCCGACAAGACCCGCTACTTCTGGCGCGCCCGGGCTGTGGACCGGCAGGGCGCGGCCGGCCCCTGGATGATCCCCATCCCCGTTTTCATCAAAGCCGCGGACTCTGAACCGGCAGTGCATGTTAGTGTGCAGGTGATCAGTGATTCGGGAACTCCCCTCGCCAGGGTTCTCGTGCGAGCTTTCACGGAATCCGGTCACCGTACCGGCCGTCGGCTTCGTACGGATAAAACCGGGACGGCCCTTTTTAAAACCGCGTTTTTTGCCGACGGGGGCTACGTTTTTCGCGCCGACTACTGCGGAATGCAATTCTGGAGCGATTTGCTGCGCCTGCCCTACGACAATTCTCTTACCGTGGTCATTCCCCTTCAGCCGGTGGCGCTGACCGTAAGGTCCGAAGCTGGTCCGGTGGGCGGCGCAAAAGTAAAACTCTACAGCCCGGACGGTTCCTATCTGCGTGTGCATACACGAACCGACAAAGAAGGCAGAGCGATCTTGCGGCTGCCTGCCGGCACGTTTCGGTTCAAGGTTAAGAAGCGTCGCAGGCGCTTCTGGAGTGAACCGTTCACGGTGTCACCGGGAGAGTCAAGCCAGGTGCAGATGAATCTCGGTGCCGTCGGATCGGCAAAACGCTCAAAAAGAGGAGGCAAAAAGAATGGTGCCGGAGATTAGGCCTCTGTCTGGAAGCGGCCTCGTGTTGCTTGCTGTCACCCTGTTGCCGTTCTTCAACGGTATGGAGTCGTGGGCGGGCCCCTGGGATACGAATGTTTTTACATCGGCCGAACAGATTTTGCAGATGTCAGGATCGCAGCAGCCGCCAGTGCTGGTGGACATCCGCCCGCCGGAAGCCTTTGAGAAGTGCCGAATCCCCGGTTCCATCAACATCCCGCTGGCCTTCGTCAAAACCAAGACCTTCTTGAAGAAGACCCGCCTGGTGCTGGTCAGCCGGGGATACGGTCAACGGTTCATCGAACCGGAGTGCCGGCGGCTGCAAGGCCTGGGGTTCGAAGCGGTCATCCTCCTGGGCGGGCTGTGTGCCTGGAGACAGGCCGGCGGCGTGCTGGCAGGTGACCTGACGGCACTGAACCTTCCGCCCGGGATCACCCCCCGCCGCTTCTTCCAGGAAAAGGAGGCTCCCTACTGGCTGATCGTGGACACCTCTCCGCCAGGGGAGCAGAACCCGCCGGAGCCTTTCACCGCGGCCGTTCGAATCTTTCCGTCCGATGGCGTTCACACCGTCCTGGCGAAAATCGAAAAAGCGGCCCGCGACAGCGGAGGTGGTGCTCTGCTGACCGTGCTGGCGGCAAGTCCCGAAGGACAAAACGACGTCCGTCTGGAGAGGATCTCGGCCAAAGCCCGGGGCCTGCCGGTGGTGTTTCTGGAGGGCGGCCTCCAGAACTACCGGCGCTTTCTGACCCGGCAGAACCTGGCCATCCGGGCCGGGAACCGTCACCCTCAAACGGCGGGAAACTGCCTGCCATGCCGGCGCCGTAAATGACACCGGCACCCCTCACGGAGACATGTAAAATGGAAAAAATGCTGCCGCCAGGTTTTCCCTTCCGTACCGAAAAAGGGTGGAAAACGCCCAGTCCGCGGTCATCACAGCGCGGGGCCGCACTGCTGCTTTGTCTGCTGGCGGCGCTTCTGCTCTTCCCGTGCGGCGCACAGGCCGCCACCTACGTCAGCCAGGATATTAGCGCCGCTACCACCTGGACCCCGGCCGGGAGCCCCTATGTCGTCACCACGGATGTCCGCATCAGTGGGGGCTCGCTGGTCACCTTGACCATTGAACCCGGCGTCGTGGTGCGTTTCGAACCCGGCACGGGGCTTTCCATTTATGGCGTACTGTCGGCCCGCGGTACGCCCGACGCGCCGATTGTCTTTACTTCCAACCGGGCAGATCCGGCTCCCGGAGACTGGAAAGGGATTTACTTCAATTACGGCACCGGCTCCGATGACAGCATCATGGAATACTGCCGGGTGGAATACGGGGGCAACACATACAACGGCTGTATCGTCATAGACGGTTCACGCCCCGTGCTGCGCTACAACACCATCTGCTGCAGTAGCCATTCGGGAATCTATACTTCCGATGCCGCTCTCCTCATCGCCTGCAACACGCTGATCAAAAACCTATACGGGATAACCGTGGAAGGGCCGGCGCTTCCCGACATCGAACAAAACAACTTCACCGGCAGCGGGCACTACGCCGTTTACAACCAGGGAAGCGGCATTCTCGATGCCAGCGACAACTGGTGGGGAGATCCGCGGGGCCCCGATTACCACCCCTCGCAAGAGGGAGATCCGGACGACTACGCCGGGGATCGGTACTATGGATACGTGGTGGCGTCGCCGTGGCTGACCGCCGAAAGCGCGTGTGCCACGGTTCCCGCGGAAAACAGCCCTCCGCTGGTACCTGACCAGCCAACGCCGCACGATGGGGCCGAAAATGTCTTTTTGAACACCGGTCAAAGCCTGTCTATAACGCTGCACTGGGCGGGCGGGGATCCCGACTTCGGCGACGCGGTGGTCTACGACGTGTACTTCGGGGCAGCCCCCGAGGCGTTGAGTCTCTGGGCCGGTGACACGGCCGGCACAGGCTGCACGGTTGCCGGGGTAAATTTCGACACGGCCTACTACTGGAGCGTCGTGGCCAAAGACCGGCAAGGCGAAGTGACCCAAGGGCCCCTGTGGCACTTTACCACGCAGCACGCGCCGCCATCGGCCGTGGACAGCCTCGGCGTCGAGGCCCACGGCGACGGCACCTCCGTGCACCTGGACTGGAGCTCCTACCGTCAATCGGACACGGTGGCGGCCTACCGTGTCTACGCCCACACCGCCGGTTTCAGCACCGTCGACGGCTTGGAAGCACAAAAAGTGGTGCCGGCCGGCACCTTCGGTGCAACCCTCGGGGGCCTCACCCGCGGCACCACCTACTGGTTTGCCGTGGTGGCGGTGGATCGGGAGGGCCTTTTTTTCAACCGCGTCTCTCCGGTGTCGGCGGCGCCCGTGGACGTGGTGGCGCCCGAGGACCCGGCGGCGCTATCTGTTCAATCATTGAACACTAGTTTGGTGTTCTCCTGGACTCCCAGCGCCGACACCGCCGGCGACCTGGCCGGCTACCGGATTTTTTTCGGCGATGACGCAGCGGGCGAGATGCTGCCCGCCGACCGCACCTCCTACCGCCGGGAGAACCTCTCGCCGGCGGCGGCATACGCTTTTCGTGTGACCGCCGTGGACAGCGACGGCAACCAGAGCCCCGGCCGCGCCACCACCGGCGTCACCCTGCTGCCCAACCCGGCCGGCCTGGCCGCGGAGGGCCGGGACGGCTACACCGAGCTCAGCTGGCAGGCGGCTGCAAGGCCCGAGCTGGTCAAGTACTACCGCATATACGTCAGCGAAGAGGACTTCACCACCGTCGCAGGATTGGCGCCGGCGCTCACGGGCACCCAACCCGGCGCCAGCGTGGCCGGCCTCACCAACAACCGGACCTATTACGTTGCCGTCACCGCCGTGAACCTCTCCGGCGGTGAGAGCGCCGCGGTCAGCACGGTGGCCGTCATGCCAACATCCGATCACCAGGGGCCCGAGATTGCCGATGTCCGGGCCGCCGGCAGTCTCCTGGCAGATGGGGTCGTCCTGCGACAGGCCTGCGCGGTCACCCTCGATGCCCGGGACCCTTCCGGTGTCAGTAAAGTGGCCTTTTTTCTCGACGGCGACCCGCTGGGCAGCGACTACGGCGCCTCCCCCCTGTACCGCATCGATCTTGACCCGGCGGCCTGGCAAGACGGGCCGCACACGCTGTCCATCACGGCCGACGACACCCTGGGAAACACCACCACGGTTTCCTATGCCATCACCATTGCCCTGAACCCGCCGCCGGCACCCGCCATCACGCAGCCCGCCGGGGAAATGCTCACCAACGAGGCAGCCGTCACCATCGCCGGGCAGGCCCTCCCGGACTGCCAGGTGCTGCTCTACAACAACGGGGCGTTGACCGCCGCCGTTGCCGGCGTTGACGACGCGGGCGCTTTTTCCGCCGAATTTGTTTTGGTGGAGGGCCAGAACCGCATCCAGGCCGCGGCGCGCAACCGCGTCGGCACCGGCCCCCTGGGCAATGCGGTCCTGGTCACCCTGGACACCGGCATTCCCCCGGCGCCCTCCGGATTCACGGCCGTCCCGGCAGCCGCCGGCCTGGTGCGTCTGGCCTGGCAGGCGGCCGCCGGCGCCCAGGCGGCGGGTTACCTCCTGTATCGCAGCCCCACGGCCTTTTCGGTTCCCGAGGATGCCGAGCGCGTCAACAGCGGCTTGCTGGCCGCCACCACTTTTGAAGATCTGCCGCCCCGGGACGGCACCTGGCACTACCGCCTTGCCGCGGTGGATGCGGCCGGCAACCCCAGCCCGCTGTCGGCTGAAGCCGTGGCCGTTTCCGACAGCACCGCCCCCCGGGCGGAAAGCATCGCCTACTTCCCGCAGGGCCCTCACGACCCCGCCACCGGCCGCCTGGCCCCCGGGCTGGTCGACATCCGTCTGACGGTTTCCGAACTTTTGCAGGCGCCACCGTTTCTGAGCATCTGCCCGCAAAACGGCGCCCCCGTGGCCGTGGCGCTTTCCCGGCAGGACGAACGGGTCTACACCGGCCGCTGGGTGATCTCCGGGGCCACGCCGTCGGGCACGGCCTGGGCGCTGTTTTCGGCCCGCGACAAGGTCGGCAACCGCGGCACCGAAATCGATGCCGGCGCAACCCTTGAAATCGACACCGACGGTCCGGCTGTGGTCCGTCTGGAGCTGCAGCCCCGAACGCCCATCCAAAACGATCCCCAGAACCCGGTGGCGGTCACCGTGGTCGTGGGCCTGGATGAGGCCGTAAAGCCCGGCACCCGGCCGACGCTGTCTTATACCCTCGCAGGCCCCGACCGCCAGCCCGTGGCCATCACGCAGGTAACCGGGATCTCTGCGCAGCCCGGCGAGGCCCAGGCCTGGCAGGCGGACTTCCTGCTGCCGGCCGATGCCGGGCTGTCCGGCGTCGAGACCCTCTCTTTTACCTTTCAGGCCACCGACGACCTGGACAATCCCGGCGACCGCATCCTGGCGGCCAACCGCTTCCAGGTCTACCAGGGACAGCTGCCGCCGCTGGATGTGCCCCGGGATTTTTCGGGCACGCCGCTGCCCGCCGGCAGGATACGCTTGACCTGGCAGCCCGTGGCCGGCGCGGTCGGCTACCAGCTCTATCGCCAGGCCCCCGGAGAGAGCGAACTCACGGCCTACAGGCGGCTGGACAGCACCGACCCATTCGTGGACGAGCCGGCGGCAGACGGCCTGTACCGCTACGCCCTGGCCAGCCTGCGGGCCGATAACGGCCAGGAAGCCGAGAGCGGCCGCAGCGCCGTGGTGGCCGTGCCGTCCGATGCCCAAGCGCCCCCGCCCCCGCGCAACCTCACCCTGGAACTCACCCCCCAGGGCATTCGGGCCGCCTGGCAAACCGTTGCGGACACGGAGAGCGTGACCTTCCGGCTCTACCGCTCGGACCAGGCCCAGATCGTCACCACCGACGGTCTGTTGGCGCTGGCCGACGGTATTTCCCAGTCCACCTTCCTGGACAGCCGGCCTTCGGCCACGGCGCACACCTATGCCGTGACCGCCGTGGACCGCGCCGGCAACCAGTCCGCGCCTTCGGATTCGGTGTATCTCGATGCCGGCCTGCTGCCCGTGGCCGGTCTCACCGTGGTGCAGACCGACACCCGGCCGCCCCGCCTCCAGTGGACCCACCCCGGCGGCGATCTGGCCGGTTTCGACCTCTACCTGGGCGCCGTGGGTCAGGGTTTCCAGTTGAATCAAGCGCTGTTGACCGCCACCGAATACGTGGACACCGGGTACAGCGGCGACGAGCGCACCTACACCCTGGTGGCCGTGGACACCGGCGGCCACACCAGCTTGGCCCGCACCATCACCCTGCCCGCGGTCACCGCCGAGCTGGCCGCGGAGTCCAACCTCCGGCGCGGCATCATGAACCGCCTGACCTTCAGCCTGCAGAACCGGGGCTCCCAGGCCGTCGAAGGCGTGCGCCTCAGGATCGGCCTGGGCGGCCGGGAGCACCTCTCCGAGGCCGTGGATCTGGCGGCCGGCGGTTCCGCCGCGGTGGCCGTACCTGTAGGCGGCTACGCCGACCTGCAGGACGTCGAGGAACTGACGGCCACCGTGGAAATCGTCCCGGCCCCGGACGAATCCGTGCGCATCACCCGTCACACGACCGTCGAAGTCGGCGACGGCCGGCTGGTGCTGCGCCTCCTGAACGACGAATTTACCCGTGGCGGCCGCGGCCGCCTGTGGTTTTCCCTGGAAAACCCGGGTCAGGAGGAGATCGAGGTGCTCACCGCCGCCGGACACGGCCGGGCGCCTTCGGCCGACATCGCCGTCAGTCTGCTGGATGACGATGACAACGTGCTGGCCACGGCGCCTTTTGAGCAGCCGACGGGAGCAGACGTCGTGACCCTGGCCAACGGCGACAGCGTGGCCCGCATCCCGGCCGGCGGCACCTTCACCTCGGCCCCGGTGGAGATTTCCGTACCGGCCGGCGCGCCCGACCGGGTGGTTCTGCGCCTGGACATCGCCCACGTCTACCACCATCGTGGCCGCCAGGACGAGGTCCGCCTGCAGGGCCCGGCCACCACCCACGCCCTGACCCTGGCCGACACCGCCTACACCGGCGAGGTCACCGCCATCGCACCGGGCATCTCCAACGGGGACCGCGACGTGGCCATCAGCGGCCGCGCCGTCGAGCGCGCCTCCGGCGCACCCCTGGCCGGTGTGCCCCTGAAAGTGGTGGTCACCCGGGACGGCTTCGAGCGCAGCGTCAGCGTGAATACCGCCGTCGACGGGACGTTTACCTACCTGTTTACGCCCCGGGCCGCAGAGGGCGGCACTTACACCGTGCGGGCCATACACCCGGATGTCAGCGACCGGCCCGTGCAGGGACAGTTCGTGATCCGCAGGCTGACCGTCTCCCCGGGCAGCATCGCCCTGTCCATCCCGCGCAACTACGAAAAGACCGTTTCCATCGATGCCGCCGCCGGCAGCGCCACTGCGGTGCACCACCTCCGGCTGGTGTACGCAGCCGAAGACCAGCCCGGGGGCACCCTGCCGCCGGGCATTCACATGAGCCTGCCGGACCCGGTGGCCTCCCTGGCGGCCGGAAAGTCCGCCGCCCTGGCCTTTTCCGTCTGGGCCGACAACACGGCGCCCGAGACCGAAACCCTGGTGCTCAAAGTGGCCGATGACGAAAACCCGCACTGGGCCACGGTGACGGTGCGGGCCCATTTTTCCGAGGCCGGACCGGCCCTGTTTTTCACACCCGATCACGTGGAAACCGGCGTGGTGCTGGAGGGCACCGTCAGCGAAACCGTGGTCCTGGAAAACCGCGGCCTGGCCCCTCTAAACGACGTGACCGTGGAGCTGGTCAGCCAGACGGGCAATTCCATCCCGGCCTGGGCCCATCTCAACGCCGCGGCGCAGCAGGGCAGCCTGGCCGTGGGGGAACGCCGCGAGATAGCCGTCTCCTTTTCGCCCGACAGTGCGGCGGCCGAGGGGGCCTACGCCTTTTACCTGCGGGTGCGGTCCGCCAACTGCGACACCACCGACATCGGCCTGTATGTTTCCGTGACCCGGGACGGGCAGGGCGCTGTGCTGTTCAAGATATCGGACCTTTACACCGGCACCTTGGATGACGGCGGCCGCATCGTGCCGGGCCTTTCCGGCGCCCGCATCCAGCTGCAGAACGAGGCCGTGCCCGCGGTGGCGCCCGTTCTCACGGCCGACGGTTTCGGGGAAGCCCTGTTTCAGAACCTGCCCGCCGGCCGCTACAAGTACCGCGTCACGGCACCCGATCACCAGGCGCAGATCGGCCGCGTGTGGATTCGGCCCGGCGTGACGGCCGGCGAATCCGTGTTCCTGGAGTACACCCTGGTCACCGTCGAGTGGCAGGTCACCGAGACCACGGTGGCGGACCGGTACGACATCACCCTCAAGGCCACTTATGAGACCGACGTGCCCGCCCCGGTGGTGGTGGCCGAACCCGCCTCGGTGACCCTGCCGCCCATGCAGGCCGGCGACGTCTACACCGGCGAATTCACCTTGACCAACCACGGCCTCGTGCGGGCCGACAAGCTGACCTTCAGCCTGCCGGAAGAAGATGCGAATTTCGCCTGGCAGCTCATGGACGGCCTGCCCGACCACCTGGACGCCAAGGAGCGCCTCACCGTGGCCTACCGCGTCATCTGCCTGCAGACCCCCGGACAGGAGGGCACCGGCGGCGGCACCTGCTACGACACCCGCTGCCTGCTCATCGGCTACGAGTGGGTCTGCGCCAACGGCCACTGCAGCCGCTCCGCCATTTACCACTGCTTTTCCTACAACCTGCACGCGTGCGGCGGCGTCATCGGCGCCGCCACGGCCGTGCCTGTCAATTTGACCGGGCCGTCGGGGTATTTCCTCCCGGGTGCGGGCTCCAGTCCCCAGGCCACCGCCATCAGCGGCCCCCAATGCTTCCCCAAACCGGTGCGCCGCAAGTGCGATCCCTGCAGCAAACGGGACACCGACAAGGACAGGACCCAGCCGGTGCTCTCCAGCGTGGACCTCGTCATGCGCCAGTACAACCGGGATCACCAGGACCTGTCCGTCAGGGTGCCCGGCGGCCGGGTTGCCGTGCATCGGTGGTACTATGACGACGCCTGGCACTGGGAGCACCGGCACCACAACCTGCTCTTTGACACGGCGCCCGACGGCAGCCTGCGCGCCATCGGCAGCGGCGGCGTCAGCTACGAAGCCTCCAGCGCCGGCAGCGCGGTGTTTGTCCACGGCATCTACCGCATCGTCCGGCAGGACGACGGCTTCCGCTGGACCGACAAGCGCGGCAACTGGAAGCTTTTCGACCACCAGGGCCGCTTGAGCGCCTACGGCAACCGCCGCGGCACGGTGGCCCGGCTGCTCTACGAAGCCGACCGGCTGACAGGCATCGCCGACCGCAACGACCGCCAGGTCCTGTGGTACGCCTGTGACGCCGACGGCCGCATCGTCCAGATCACCGACCTCGAGGGCCGGCAGGTGAGTTATGCTTACAGCGGCGGTCTGCTCACCACGGTGACCGACGTGCTGGGCGACGCCACCGCCTATGAGTACGACGACCGCGAGCGCATCATCAAGATCGTCGACGGCGCCGGCCGGACCTGCATGGTCACCTATGACAGTTACGGCAACGTGTCGGCGGTCACCGACGCGCAGGACAGGGGCTGGTTTTTCGAGTACGGCTACAACGAAGCCACCAAGGGAACCGATGTGCTGATCCGCAGTTCCGGCGGGCGGATCAAACAGGTGTGGTTCAACCGCTACGGCGAGACCGAACGGGTGCAGGTAAACGGCCGCGACGTCAAAACCATCGTCCAGGACGGGCGCCATCTCATCGTCACCGACGATGGCGGCAACGTCACCCGCAAAGAATTCGACGAGTGGGACAACCTGACCCGCATCACCTACCCGGACGGCAGCACCGTTTCCTATGAATACGAGCACAAATTCAACCATCGCATCAAAAAGACCGATGAAAGGGGTATGGTGACCCGGTACGAATACGATGCCGGGGGCAACCTGATCCGTAAAACAGAAGCGGTCGGAACCGACGATGAGCGCACCACCGAATTCACTTACGACGCAGACGGCAACCGGCTGACCCGGCGCCGGCTGCCCGATGCCCAGACGGCCGAGGCGGTGACCACGTACCAGTACGACGATGCCGGCAATCCCGTGGCTATTACAGATGCCGAGGGCCATACCACCACCATGACATACGACATCACCGGCAACGTGCTCACCAGGACCGATGCCGCCGGCAGTCTGTGGCGCTATCGGTACGACGCGGCGGGAAACCTGATCACCGCCATCGATCCCCTGGGCCATGAGACCCGCTACGAGTACGATGCCGCCGGAAACAGGATTCGCGCGGTCGATGCCCTGGGCCGGGAAAAGCGTTTCGCCTTCAATATCCGCAACCACCTTGTCCGCAGCACGGATGCGGCCGGCAACACGGTTCTTTTCGAATACAGCGACGATGGCCATTTGATTCGGAAAACCGATGCCGAGGGCAAGATCAGCCGTTACCAATACGATCCCGAAGGACGGCTGGCCGCCGCCACCGACGGCGCCGGCAACACCACCGCCTTCGAATACGAAGACCTCTACAGCGGCTGCAGCTCCTGCGGTGCGGGCACGGCCGCCGACAAACCGTCGAAAATACGTTTTCCGACCTTCAGCCGCCAGTACCGTTACGACAAGCGCGGCCGCAAGACCCGGGAAGCGGATTTTCTTTCCGACACGGAATCGTTGTCGACTACTTTCCAATACGATGCCGCCGGAAACCTGGTTGCCAGGACGGACCGCGAGAATCATACCACCCAGTATTTCTACGACGCCTTGAATCGCCTTGCCGCGATAATCGATGCCGCCGGCGGCGAAACCCGCTACCGCTACGACAGCCGTGACAATCTCATCGAACTGACCGACGCAGCGGGCCACATCACCTGGTTCGCATACGACCGCAACAATCGTCTCGTAAAAGAAACCCGCCCCATGGGACAGGAAACCACCTATCGGTACGACGAAGTAGGTGCCTTGGCGGAGAAGACAGACGCTAAAGGCCAGAGGACAACGTATGAATACGACGGCGCCGGCAGGCTGGTGGCCGTGCGCTATTTCGCCGCGGCCGATGACAGCGACCCCCTTGAGGCCGTCACTTTTACCTACGATGCCGCCGGCAATCTCACCGGCTACGACGACGGCGCCACATCGGCCGCCTATCGCTATGACGCCGCCAATCGCAAAATAGCGGAGACAGTGGATTACGGCGCGTTTCAGCTGACCATGGCGTACAGCTATTATAAAAACGGCCGCAAAAAGAGCTTCACGTCCCCGGACGGCACCACCTACACCTACTCCTATGATGGCGGCAACCGCCTGACCGCCGTCGAGATTCCGGATCAGGGCGCCATTACCATCGGCAAGTACACCTGGAGCCGCCCCGCGGCCATTCTGTTTCCCGGCGGTGGATCACGCACCCAGACCTGCGATCCCCTGATGCGGCTGGAAGACATTGCCGCCAGGGATCCGGCCGGCAACCCGGTCATGCAGTACCGTTACACCTATGACAAGGCGGGCAACATCATCCAAAAAGATACCGCCCACGGCAGCTACACCTATGCCTATGATGATCTCTACCGCCTGATCGCAGCCCAGAATCCCAACCAGCCCGACGAAGCCTACACCTACGATGCCGTTGGCAACCGACTGACCTCCGCCACGCGAACCTGGACTTACAACGCCAACAACGAGCTTGAAAACGCCGGCGACGTCACCTATGCTTACGACGCCAACGGCAACATGATCCGGAAAACCGCCGCCGGCGTCACCACCCGGTTCTTTTACAATCCGCAAAACCGCCTGACCCGTGTCGAAGACCACACCGGTTCCGCCATCGCCGCCTACGGCTACGACCCCTTCGGCCGCCGCCTGTGGAAAGAAGTCAACGGCACCCGCACCTGGTTCATCTACAGTGACGAAGGCCTGATCGGCGAATACACTTCAACCGGCACCCCCATCCGCACCTACGGCTACAGACCCCACACCCTCTGGACCACCGACCCCCTCTTCCTAAAAACCGGCCCGGCCTACTACTTCTACCAAAACGACCACCTCGGCACCCCCCAGAAACTCCTGTCCCATAACGGCGCCGCCGCCTGGACCGCCACCCACACCTCCTTCGGCCAAGCCACCATCACCCCCTCCTCAACCCTCACCAACCCCCTCCGCTTCCCGGGGCAGTACTATGACAAAGAAACGGGATTCCATTATAATCTCCACAGATATTACGGCCCGAAAGAAGGACGATTTTTCAGACCCGACCCAATCGGCCTGAGAGGCGGAATAAACGATTTCCTATACACAAAAAACAACCCCCTGAAGTACACTGACTATACAGGGTTATGGTGTGGATCCGGCTGGACCGAATGGATTGTTCCCGATAACCCAGGCGGATATAATTTTGGCGACGCCTGCAGGCAGCATGATCGTTGCTACGCGGGATTACCCGACGATGATGGCAACGATCAATGTCATAAGAAGCATGAAGACTGCGATTCTGATTTTTATAAAAATATGAAAAAGGTTTGTGAAATTGAAGATGATAACATAGGACCACTTCCTGAAAGGCCAGGTGATTTTTATCAATATAAGAGTCGTTCTGAATGTGAGGAGACAGCATGGGTTTATTATGTTGCGG
>CAYUAQ010000093.1:0-17205 GCA_964442705.1 uncultured Desulfobacteraceae bacterium | reverse complement strand
GGTCAAAAATTTTTACCCCGGCACCACCTTTCCACCTGCCGGGATTGGCAGTTGACGGGAACGCATGCTTTGCGTAAACTGCGGGCTGCGTTTGTCGGCAGGCGTGGGGCGGCCGACCACTTGGGCGGGGCGGCGTTTCCCGTTTGACCACGATTCAGGAGGATGGCATGGTATTGACCAGAACCCAGGCGCAGGAGGCGGCCGACTTCATCCGCGACCGGGTCGGTGCCGCACCGCTGTACATGGGCCTGTTAACCGGCACCGGGCTGGGGGCGTTGACCGATTTTCTGGAGGCGCCGCAGGAAATCCCTTACCGGCAGATACCCCATTTCCCCGTGTCCACGGTCCGCAGCCACAGCGGCACCCTGGTGGTGGGAACCTGCGGGGGACGGCGTGTCGCGGCGCTGCGGGGTCGTTTTCATCTGTACGAAGGATACGACCCCCGTGAGGTGACCTTTCCCATCCGGGTGATGCAGGAACTGGGGGGGTGCGTGCTGGTCCTGACCAACGCGGCCGGGGGGGTGAATGCGGGTTTTTCCAGCGGTGATATCATGGTCATCGCCGACCACGTCAACCTGACCGGCAAAAACCCGCTGGTGGGCCCCAACGAAGACCACTGGGGGCCGCGTTTTCCGGACATGTCGGCGGCCTATGACGGAAAGCTGATACAGGATGTCTTCCGCATCGCCGGCCGCAGGAAGATCGCCCTGCAGCAGGGGGTCTATGCCGGGCTCACGGGCCCCAGCCTGGAGACACCGGCCGAAGTCCGGTTTCTGCGAACCATCGGCGCCGATGCCGTGGGGTTTTCCACGGTGCAGGAGACCATTGCGGCCGTGCACGCCGGCATGCGGGTGGTGGGGCTGTCCACCATCACCAACGTCCACCACCCCGAGCAACCGGAGCCGGCTGACCTGCAGGAGATCATCGACCAGGCCAACCGTGCGGTTCCCCGCTTGCGGGCCCTGGTTGAGGACCTGATCGGGGGGTTGCATGCCCAGGGATGAAGCCGTGGATCTGGTGGTGGAAAACGGACAGGTGCTGACCGTCGACGACCATTTTTCCATCCTGGCAGACGGGTACGTGGCCGTTGAGGGCAACCGCATCGTGCAGATTGGTGACGCCCGGCGTGAAAAAGCGCCCCCGGCGGCGACACGCATCGATGCCCGCGGCGGGGTGATCATGCCGGGGCTGGTCAACTGCCACACCCATGCGGCCATGACCTGCCTGCGGGGCCTGGCCGACGATCTCCCCCTGATGACCTGGCTCAACGACCACATCTTTCCGGCCGAGGCGCGGCTGGACGGAGAGAAGATCTTTCAGGGGGCGCTGCTGGCCTGTGCCGAGATGGTGCTGTCGGGCACCACCTGTTTCTGCGACATGTACCTTTTCGAGGACGCCGTGGCCCGGGCGGCGGCGGCCGCCGGCGTGCGCGCCGTGGTCGGCGAAGTGCTCTACGATTTTCCTTCCCCCAATTACGGTGCCATCGACAACGGGCTGCGCTACACCGAAGACCTCATCAACCGCTGGCAAGACCATCCCCTGGTGTCAGCGGCCGTGGAGCCGCACTCCACCTACCTGTGTGCGCCGGATCTTCTGCGGGAGACCTTTGCCCTTTCCCGGCAGCACCGGGTGCCCTGGGTGATTCACCTGTCCGAAAGCAGCAGCGAGGTGGACCAGGTCATGGCACGGCACGGCCGCACGCCGGTGGGGCTGCTGGCGGATCTGGATCTGCTGGCGCCCCAGGTGGTGGCCTGCCACTGCGTGGCGCTCAGCGAGGAGGATATCACCCTGCTGAGGGAGCATGATGTCAAGGTGGCCCACAATCCCGAGAGCAACATGAAGCTGGCCTCCGGCGTTGCGCCGGTTCCCCGCATGCTGGAGGCCGGGATCTGCGTGGGGCTGGGAACCGACGGGTGCGCCAGCAACAACGACCTGGACATGTTCGCCGAGATGGCCTCGGCGGCCCGGCTGCACAAGGTGGCGTGCCTGGACCCCACCGTGCTGGACGCCCCCACGGCCATCCGCATGGCCACCATTCACGGCGCCCGGGTACTGGGACTCGATGCGCTCGTCGGATCGCTGGAGGTGGGCAAGCGGGCCGACATCATTGTCATCGATACCGCCCGGCCGCACTTGACGCCCATGTATCACCCGGCCTCCCACTTGGTGTATGCGGCTCGCGGCAGCGACGTGGTGGCCACCATCGTCGACGGCCGCGTGGTCATGCGGGATGGCCGCATCACCACCATCGATGTCGCCGCCGTCATGGAACAGGTGGTAGAAATTTCACAGGAGCTGCGGTGATCGCCGAAACGCTCGTCGAAAACGCGCTGGTCCTCACGGTGAATACGGATTTCGACATCCTCGACCCCGGTTTCGTGGCGGTGTCGGACGGCACCATCGCGGCCATCGGGCCGGGCAGGGCCGGCGATGCCGGTGTGGAGGCACGGGTCCGTCTGGATGCCGGCGGCGGCATCGTCATGCCCGGCCTGGTCAATGCCCACACGCACCTGCCCATGGTCCTCTTCCGGGGACTGGCCGATGACATGGCCCTGGAGGACTGGCTCGGCACCTTCATCTTTCCCGCCGAGCAGCGCCATATCTCGCCCGCGAGCGTGCGGGCCGCCACGCGCCTGGCCTGCGCCGAGATGCTGCTTTCAGGCACCACCACCTGCTGCGACGGGTATTTTTTCGAAGACGAAGTGGCGGCGGCCATGGACGCCTGCGGGCTGCGGGCCGTGGCCGGCCAGGGGATCATCGATTTTCCGGCCCCGGGTGTGCCCGATCCGGCCGGCAACGTGGCCTGCGGCGCTGTTTTCCTGAACAGATGGCGGCAGCCTGGATCCCTTGTCCGGCCATCGCTGTTCTGTCACGCGCCCTACACCTGCGGTGCAGAAACCATCCGGGCCGCCAAGGCGGCCGCCGAGCGCCAGGGGGTCCTGCTGCAGATACACGTGGCCGAAACGCACGGGGAGGCGGGGCGGATCCGGGAAGCCGGGGGACTGTCGCCGGTGGCCTATCTGGACAGTCTGGGGGTGCTGGACGAGGGCACTCTGCTGGTCCACTGCGTGTGGGTGGACGGCCGCGACGTGGAACTTATTGCTGCGTCGGGCGCCGCCGTGGCCCACTGCCCGGAGAGCAACATGAAACTGGCTTCGGGGGTGGCCCCCCTGCCGGATTTTCTGGCTGCCGGCATTCCCACCGGACTGGGTACCGACGGGTGTGCCAGCAACAACAACCTGGACATGTTCGCCGAGATGGACACGGCTGCCAAGCTGCACAAGGTTTTCCGGGAAGATCCCACGGCGGCGGATGCGGCGGCCGTTTTCAGGATGGCCACCAGCGGCGGGGCAGGGGCCTTGGGGATGGGCGACCGCATCGGTTCGCTGGAGACCGGCAAGGCCGCCGACCTGCTGGTCCTCGACACCCGCAAGCCGCACCTGGTACCGGTTTACGATCCAGTGTCGCTGGTGGTTTACGCTGCGGGCGCAGGCGATGTGCGCCACGTGATGGTGGACGGCAAGCTGCGGGTGCAGGATGGCCGGCTGGTCGACATGAGCCCCGATGAGGTCATGGCAGCGGTGGCGCCTCTGGCCGCGGAGATCCGCCGGGATCTTCTGGCTTCCGGGGAGAAATCGCAACCACCCGGGTTTGAAGATGGCGGGCCGTGAAAAGGGTTCAGAAGCGTAACGTCAGCGCCAGGAACGCGCCGCCATCGGTGGGAACCAGGCCGATTTTCAGGTCCTGTTTGAGACGATCCACCAGCGTGCGGGCCTGGCGCCGGTTGTACTTGTGGGCGCTGGCGACGGAACCGTAGATGTTGCCGCTGTAAAAGCCGGCCCCCAGCACCGACAGCAGGGCCCCCAATCCGTCGTTGCCGTTGTCGAAGGAGTCCACCGCCGCCCAGATGACCAGCCCGTTGGCCACCAGGGCGATGAGGGCATCCCGGTACCGTCCGCAGTAGGCGAAACCCGCCCCGGGCACCAGCGCCAGCACGCCCGCCACGCGCGGGTCTTTGGACGGCAGCCGGGCGGCGGTGTCCAGGCCGGCGTAGACCGCCGGCAGGTGGTAGGCCTCGCGGCGGGATGCGCCGATGTGCTCGAAGGCCTGCCGGGCTCTTTCCCACTCCAGGGATTCCATGTGAATCCAGCCCGTGCGGTACCAGGCGTCATCGACCACGGACGGGTTCTTGGATTCTGCCGCCAGACGGGCAAGCACGGCCAGGGCCGAACGCTCGTCACCCATTTGGCGGTAGCAGCGGCTGATCATGAGGCGGGCCCGGGCGGCCAGGGGGGAACCTTGAAAACGCGCGGCAAAGGCGCCCAGTTCGCGGATGGCCGCCTGCCACTGGCCCGCGTTGAAGTATGACTGGCCGATCTTGAAAGCGGCCAGCGGAACCCGCTGGTCAGCGGGGAAAAAGTGGACGAAGCGTTCGTATTCCGCGGCCGCCTGGGAGAATTTTTCCCGGTCGAACAGGGATTCGGCAAAGGCGAACTGTCCATCGGCGTCGATGACCAGGATGTCACCGGCCGACGCTGGCGTGCAAAAGAACGCGATGGCCAGTGCCGCCACCACGACGGCCGGGAGGGCCCTTGCTTTCCGTGATCTGCCGGGCCCGGTCATACCCGCGTGACTCTCAGAATTTCCTCGATGGTGGAAACCCCTTCGATGACTTTGGAAATGCCGTCCTGGCGCAGGGTGGTCATCCCCAGCCGCAGGGCCTCGGCCTTGATGCGGTTGGAATCGTAGGTTTCCAGGATGAGGTTTTTCAGGGAATCTTCCATCACCATGATCTCGAAAATCCCCACCCGGCCCCGGTAGCCGGTGTGAAAGCACTTGGTGCATCCCTTGGCCCGGTACAGGTGACCATTTTTAAGGTCGCCGGGGGAAATGCCGGCGGTCTTTAAGACGGCTTCGCTGGGTTCAAAGGGCTCCTTGCAGGCGTCGCACAGCCGCCGCACCAGTCGCTGGGCCGCCACGGCCAGCACCGAAGAGGAAATCAGGAAGGGCTCCACGCCGATGTCCACCAAGCGTGTGATGGCGCTGGCCGAGTCGTTGGTGTGCAGGGTCGAAAAGACCAGGTGGCCGGTCAGGGCCGACTGGACGGCGATGTCTGCGGTTTCGCGGTCACGGATTTCGCCGATGAGGATCACGTCGGGGTCCTGGCGAACGATGGAGCGCAGCCCCCGGGCAAAAGTCAGGTCGATCTTGGGGTTTACCTGGATCTGGCTGATGCCCTTTATCTGGTATTCCACGGGGTCTTCCACCGTGATGATGTTGATGTCCGGCTTGTTGATGGAGGACAGGATGGCGTACAGGGTGGTGGTTTTGCCGCTGCCCGTGGGACCGGTCACCAGGAAGATGCCGTTGGGGGATTTGATCAGGGCCTCCAGCTGGTTGCGCTGGACGGGCACCAGGCCCAGGTCGGAAAGCTGAAACAGGGATCCGGACTTGTTGAGCAGCCGCAGCACGACCCGCTCTCCGAAAGAAGTGGGAATGGTGGATACCCGTATGTCGACCTCCTGGTCCCCGATCTTGACGTTGATGCGGCCGTCCTGGGGCAGGCGCTTTTCGGCGATGTTGAGCTTGGCCATGACCTTTATGCGGGAGGTCAGGGCCGGCTGGATCCACTTGGGGGGCGTCAGCAGGTCGTACAGGATGCCGTCCACGCGGTAGCGCACCTTGAAGCTGTCCTGGTAGGGTTCGATGTGGATGTCGCTGGCGCGGGCCTTGACGGACTGGGAGATGATGTGGTTGACCAGCTTGATGATGGGGGCGTCACTGGTGTCGTCCAGCAGGTCGGCGGATTCCTCGATCTCGTCGAGGATGTCGCTGCCGTCTTCCTCCATGTCCTGGACCAGCTGTTCGGCCGAGTCGCGGGTCAGGTCGTAGGCCATGTTGATGGCGTCCAGGATGGCGTTTTTGGTGGACAGCACCAGTTCACGGCGATCCACCTCCAACAGCCTGACCAGGTCGTCGATCATGGGAAAATGGGACAGGTCGTTGACTGCCAGGATGACACCGTCGGTTTGATCCCCGCCGTTGCCCCCCTCTTGCGTTTCTCCCTGGACGGACGTTTCGGACAGCTGTTGGCGGGGGCGCATTTCCAGCGGCACCATCAGGTACCGCTTCAGGTAGCCGATGGGCACCTTTTCGGTGAAGTCTCCCCTGAGCTGTTCCAGCGGAAGGGTCGGCCAGAAGGGCAGGTCGTAGAGTATGCTGCGGGCTTCCAGCAGCTGGACTTCGGAGACGGCCTTGCGCCGCACCAGAATGTCGCCCAGGCTGCCGCCCTTTTCGACCTGGATATTCCGGGCCTCCGCCAAGGCTTCCTCGGAGAGCCCGAAACGTTCGGTCAGCACCTGTTCGATGGACGCGGCGGGCATGGGGTGTTGGTCGGCCGTCATGGACTCTTGGACTCCGTTGCAGAAGAGCCGGATGACGGCGGTTTGTCTGAAGTTCCGCTTCCGGAGGTCGGGGCCAGCGGTTTTTTCACGGCTTGTCCGGGTGAAATCTGCTGCGACTGAGGGGTTTCACCGGCCGGCGCCCCTTCCAGGTTTTTCGGGTACATCTTGATGTGGCCGCTCTTGATGCGGTCGATATGCTTGCGCTTCATCTGGTAGACGTTCAGGGCGTCTTTGGGGTTGTTGATAACATGGGGCGTCAAAAAAATGTAGAGGTTGGATTTCTCGCCGGCGTTGGCCCTTGAACGGAACAGCCACCCGATGAGCGGCACACTTCCCAGACAGGGCAGCTTATAGTCGGCGGTGACGCCCAGGTCCTCGATCAAGCCGCCCAGCACTACGGTGCCGCCGTTGCGCACGATGACCGTGGTGTTGATGTTGCGTTTCAGCGTCGTGGGCCTGAAGTCGGTGGTGGATTCCAGGGCCGTCACCTCCAGCGAGATATTCAGGCGCACCATGTTGTCCTTGCTGATGATGGGCGTGACTTTCAGCATCTTGCCCACGTCGCGGTACTCGAAGGAGCTGAAGGTTTCGTTGTTGGTGGTGGTGGACTTGGTCTGGAAGGGGATGTTCTTGCCCACCATGATGCTGGCCTCCTGGTTGTCGGTGGTCAGGATCTGGGGGGTGGACAGGATGTTGACATCCCGGTCCTTCTGGTAGGCCTGCACGATGGCGGAGATGTTGGGAAAAACGAGGTTGCCGATTTTCAGGGCCGGACCGAAGATCCCCATGGTAAAGCCGGGCGGCAGGGGAATTTTGGCCCCCTCGCCGGGGGCCAGGCCCTGGTAGCCGTCATCTCCGGGCAGTGCCCCCAGGGAGCCGCCTGAAAAGCCTGCACCGGCGATACCCTTCCGTCCCCCCACGTTGACCTGCTCACCGAAGACCCACTCGGTGCCCAGCCGAAAGTCCTTGGTGACGTTGACTTCCATGATCAGCGCCTCGATGTAGACCATGGCCCGGGGAATGTCCAGTTTGCGGATGATTTCCTCGAGGACAGCATAGTCCTCCTTTTTGGCGGTGATGATGAGGCTGTTGGTGGCTTTGTCGGCGGTGATCTTTACATCCCCCGAAATGGCCGACGGCTGCTGTTTGCCCTTCTTGGCCGTGGTTTTTTTCTTGGGCATCTCCTGCAGCACCTTGACCAGTTCTTCGGCCGAAGCGTTTTCGAGATAGTACACCCGCACCCGTTCGCTCCCCTTGGGCGCCTCCTTGTCCAGCAGGTCGATGAGGTTTTTGATTTTCGTGGTTTGGACCTCACTGGCCAGCATGATGATGCTGCCGGTGCGTTCGTCCGCCACGAAACGTGCGGCCACGGCCGCCTCGCCTTTCTTGAGTTTTCGATTGGTGCGAAACACGGATTGCAGGATTTTGACCAGGCTGGCGGCATCGGCGTATTTCAGGGGCAGGACGGTCAATTCCTGGCCCATGCCGGGCACGTCCACGGCCCTCAAAATTTTTAGCAGGCGCTGGATGTTGGAGTAGACATCGGTCACGATGACGGTGTTGGTGGGCGGGTAGGCCAGCATGACGCTGCTCTTTGAGATCAGCGGTGTGAACAGCCGGCGGATCTCGGTGGCATCCGCATATTTGAGCTGAATGAGCTGGGTCACCACTTTGTCTTCGGGCTGGCCGCTCTCTTCGCGCAGCATGGTTTCGATATTCTTGGTGCGGGCGTCTGGGGCGGGTACGATCTTGATGATCTTGCCGGCTTTCACCGTCGTGTAGCCGTGGACCTCCAGCACCGACTCGAATACCCGGTAGGCCTCCTCCACCGAGATCCGGGATGGGGAGATGACCGTCACTTTCCCGCGCACCCGGCGGTCGATGATGAAATTTTTTCCGGTCAGTTCGCTGATGAACTTGATGAACACGCCGATGTCCACATCGTTGAAGTCGATGGTCACGAAGCGGGCGGCGGCGTTGGCAGCCGGTTTGACGGGTGTCTGGGCGGCCGCGGCGGCCGCGGCGGCCGCGGCAAAACACACCGCCGCCCACAGGAGCAGCAGCCCCCCCCCTCTTACGGCCCTGCGGCCGTTTATGTTGTCGTTAGCCGGATTCATTTTTATAGAGCGTGTGTAAAATAGCACTATTCCACCTGATAATCGATGGTTTTTTCACGGCCGCCGCGTTTGACGGTAAGCTTGACATTGGAGGCTGATTTGAGACTCTTGTAAAATTTCAGGGCGTCGTCCACCGATTGAATGCGTTCACCGTCCACGCCCACCAGGATATCCCCGCTGCGCAATCCCATGCGGCTGAATATGGAACCCGAACGAATGCCAGTGAGCCGCAGACCGTCGGCCTTTCCATTGGTGAAGTGGGGACGGATGCGCACCTGCTTCATCAACTGGTTGACGTTTTTAACGGCGCTTTCAATTTCACTCTGCTGGACCCGGACACGCTCTTCGGGTGGCGCCTCTCCGCCGCCGCCCTCCATCCGTGAGGGAGGCCGCCCACCTCGGCGTGACCCCGTGCCGATCTTTTCCATTTCGAGGACTTCGTCGTGCCCCTTGACCGCCAGGATGACTTTTCCCCGCAGTATTTTCTTTACCGTGGCGTCTTCGATCTGGTCGTTTTCCCTGATCAGACGCTGACGCCGGTTTTTGACATCTTCGATGACGGCAAAGGCTCTGCCGCCGGGGGAGGCCACGGTGCCCCACAGTTTCAAATTGAGCTTGGTCGGTTCCAGGGCCTCCACATCCACTGGTTTGGCGGCCGCCGGTTCCGCTGCCACCTGTACATCGGTTTTGAAAAGATTGCGATCCAGGATGGCCTGTATATCCGTAACCGGCTGTTCCCGTTTTTTCTGTTCCACGGCCATGGCTGCACCGGGTGGGCTGACGGGCAGCGCTTCCGCGGCCAGGTTGCCCAGGGTCAGCCGGTAAAAGATTCTGACGGCGTAAAAGGATACGGCGGCCAGCAGAATGAGATTGACGATGATAAACAGGCGTTTCATATCAGTGCTTGTGGATCCCCGTTCTACTGTACCGATATCTGTGGATCTTCAATGGTTCCGTGGATGCGTATGGGCAGCCCTGTTTTGCCCGCCATCCCGGCGGATACCCATTGCAGGGCGGGATTCTTGCGCAGCGCCGCAATGAGGGTCGCGTGGGGGCGGACGGTCAGGAACAGGTCCAGTTCGCTTTGCGGAAAGGGTTTTTCCGCTGTCAGTGTGCCCCGGATTCCGACGTCGGCCTGTTGTCCCCTGGCCTTGCCTTCGGCAATGGTCAGCTGGTTTGCCCTGCAGCGGATTTTTCCGTCGATGCTGCTGAAGGAAAACACCGTCATCCCCGGAATCACCTCTGCCAGATTGACTTCGAAGTCCTTGATATGAAAAGTTCCCCCGGCCGTAAAAGTGCCGTCTTCGGGGAGAAAATCGAGACGCATATCCAGCCAGCCGGCCGGCCGAATACCCTCGAGTCTTTTCAGGGCCGGGATCTTTGCCAGGTCCAGTCCCGAAGCCTGCAGCTGTCCCGCCACGATTTCCGAAACGGTTTCTAGCCGGGCCGTTACACTGCCGTCATAGACGCGGGACCGCAGCGTGTATCCCTTTCTCCCCGCCAGCAGGGAGAAAAAGCGGGGAGCCACGGTGGCCTGCTCTGCCTTGAAAAGCAGCTGCCGGTTGTACAGAAGGCTGATATTGGACAACACCACATGGGCGGGAAAAGCAGGCTTGACCTGCCCGACGATGGTCTGCAGAGAAGGGTCCAGCCGGCTGGCAAGGCCCTGCACATGCCGTTTCATCGCTTCGGCGGGAAACAGGTGGTACAGAAAAAACACCGTCACCGCCAGGAAGTAGAGGCCGTAAAGCAGCCACGGCGGTATGGATTTTATTTTCGAAGCCAAGAGAACCCCCCGTTCATATCAGAAGCCGCGCAACCCCCTTTTTGTGGATTATATGACATAGGTTTCCACCAGCAGGACGGCGTCGATACGCTTCTGTTTGCTTCCTCTCCTGGTGATCGAGAGTCGTTTGATGAAGATACTCTTGTTGGGGGTTTCCACCAGTTTCAGGAATTCGGTCAACTGTTTCAAGGTGACGGCCTTGAGCTTCATTTCCACACTGGAACTCTTGAAACCGCCCCCACGATTTTCTTTGACGGCCGGTTTCATGTAGCTGATGTTTTCCTTGAGTCCGGCCCTTCCGGCAAGGCCTTCCAGAAAAGAGAAGAGGGTGAATCCCTTTTCCCGGCGCATGAGCCGGGCACGGGCCTGGTCGGCCTGCCGGCGGACCCGTTCATAGTCGGATTTCATGGCCAGGATATCAACCAGATTTTTCCTCTGGGAGGCGATGCTGGCCAGCAGCCGCTGGCGCTTGTCCAGCAGCGGGCTCACAACGAACTGCGTCACCACGAAAAGGCCCACGAGGACCGCCGCCGTGATGACCAGGATTTTTTCCCGTGTTCCGAGAGCCAGTGGTGTCATGGACTGTGGTAAACCCTTTTTCCTGATGTTCGTGGTGTTTTCATATTCCGTCTCCTGCCGGTATCGGTCAGGTCAGGTGCAGCTTCAGCTTGAAGCGTACGCGCTTGCTGGTCTTGTCCATGTTGGCCGATGTGATGTCCACCTTGCTGAACATCTCCGAGCCCGCCAGACGGTTTTTGATTTCATCCACGGCGTTGAAGGTATCGGTCTCGGCCGATATCTGCACGTTGTCGTTCGCGATGACCATCCTTGAAAACACCACCTCGATGCCCGCAGGGATGCGGCGGCTGATATCGTCGAGGATCGCTATGACCGGCGCGCGTGTACTCAGCCCCTCGGGAAGGCGCCTGTCGACTTCCCGAAGCTTGACACGCATCTGCTGGAGTGGATCGACGATGTTTTTCACCTCCGGAAACGTACTGCGAAAGACTTCGGTAATACTGGCGTTCAGCCGGCCCAGGCGCCGCTCCAGGTTGCGGGTCTGCGTCAGCAGGTCGGCACCCATGAGACACACCACCACCAAAGCCAGCAGACCCGCCGTGATCAGCTGCCTGCGGTTCTGGGACCAGAATCGGCTGCGGGGCGCGGATCCTTCCCGGAAATCGAGAAGCTGGCGGCCCGGCATCCTGAAGCTGGCGAAGGCCAGCGCCAGCGCCTTGTCCATGCGGTGGGGCCGCCAGTGCTCACCGGCACGTCCGGCGATGCTCACCGGCAGGCTGCCCGACAGGTCCATCCGCTGCGCGGGCAGGACCAGCAGGGCCGACAGTTCCGATTCCACGTTTACATCCAGCAGATCGTATCCGGTTACCAAGGCCTGCCGGGGGGAATATCCGCCGGGGATGCGCTCCGCGAAGGCCTGCAGGGTCTGGCGGATGGCCGTGGCTGCGGCTTTGGTTGACCACGGGTAGGTGGTTCCGCCGGCCAGGGCCCGTATAGCCTGGATACGACCACCGGCGAGCAGGTAGAGCGCCATGGTCTGCCGGCCGATGTCGATAAGCATCCAGTCGACGGAGTCACCGGCCGGGCGCATTACCTGCTCGTCTGTCAGCATGGCCAGGGCGTATCCGGACGGAGATACCGATACCGGATCCAGTTCGTAGCGGTTCAGGCAGGCCAGGTATGCGTCGAATTCCGCTTTGACGGCCGCCGCGGCCAGCAGGGTGTTGTGGTGGTCTGCGCCCAGGTTCTGATAAGCCCAGACCGTTTCCTCCACCTCGAAAGGCAGACTAGGTTCCAGTTCAAAGGGGAGTACCTGGCGTATTTTGCGCGGGGCCTTGAAGGGTACCTCTACGTGGCGGTAAGAGATGCGTTCGGCGGGGAAAGAAGCCGCACATATGACATCGCCGATTTCCATTTGAGTGCGGAGTTTTTCCAGGCCAGCCGCCAGGGCCTCCTCGAATTCGGCATCCGGCGACAGGACGATATGGGCGCACGCTTCGACCACATGGGCCTTTACGCCGCGTTTGAGCAGTACGGCGCCAATCCCGTCCGAACTGATATCCAACCCCAGAATCTTCTTTGCCATTAGATGGATTTTATGAATATAGCACGCCTGCGATGGTGGCGCTTCATGCCGAAACGGACATCGCAGACAGGGTTAGGGCGGATCAGTCGATCCGCCAGGACAGCACTCTGCAGACGGTTTTACCGCTCTTTTTTTCCCGTGTGCGCTGCACCACGGTGGTTACCGTCAGGGTGCGTTCGTTGGCCGTGGCCTTTGCCTCGATCCGGAAAATATCACTGGCGGTTGTCATCAGCTTCGGGTCGATTTTCAGGCTTGCCGCCCCGGGGACATTTTTAATCCAGCCGGGAGCGGATATGTCGTTGACGAATTTATCGTCTGAAATCTCCTGTCGATAATCGAAAATCGCCTGGGCCAAATCCTGATTCTCGGTTGGCAGTATGGCTGCTATAACGGGTAATGCCGCGGTATTTATATTTATTTTTCCATTGAATGTCAAGGTATTATCAGTTTCCGAAGCGGCACCCCAGACGGTGAGGTAGGCGCCGATGCCGGGCTGCTGCTGGTTGCCGTAGAAGAATTGGGGGGGGATTCCCTTTATTTTCAGCATCTCATTCAGGTAGGGAAGAGGACCATTGCGGCAGGCATAGGGCGGGTCCAGTTCCCCATAGTAGTCAGACTCGGCCCCGCTCAGGCCGGTGACGGCATCATCGTCTCCGGAATCGATCCAGTCCTTGACGGCGTTGATGATGGCCGTGGTCTCAAAATCTTCATCCATCTCCAGCAGTGGTCCCATGACAGCCAGGAAGCGCTCCCACAGCAACTGCTGAACGGTGTTGAAGCGGTGCCCGCCGGGGGTGTCCACCAGGGCGTTGACCTGTATTTTCCCCATTTCGTCTTGGATGGCGATTTCCACCGTTCCGTTTTCGAAAGGCAGGGCCTCCATGGCCTGCTGCAGAAATGCCGGGTTGGCCCAGTCTTCCTGAATCGTGTCGGTGCGGGATGTCAGCTTGTCCTTGATGAGCACGGCCATGGCCACCTGAAGGCCGGCTTCTGCCATGAGCACCAGTGAAGCGCGGTCGCGCATCACCGCGGCGGTGCCCAAACCGAACCGTGCCCGCCGGTTCATCTCCAGCACGGTGGTCACCAGGACGGTGGTCACCGCCAGGGTGATGAGCAGGGCGATGCCCCGGTTTCCATGCTTTGAAGCGGGTTTCATGAACTCCTCGGCTCCCGAAAGACGGGCAGCTTTACGGTGGTTTCAAATTTATGTACATCGGGCGGGCGGCCGATGGCCACGGCGATGCGCACTGCCCGGGGAGTGGCGTAGCCGAACTCGTCATTGTCGGAGTTCCAGCGGGGGTGGGTCTTGCCCTCATGGTCGACCAGTTCGACGGTGAAGCTGTCGATATCCCGGCACAGGAGGGGATCGGATTGTCGGGGTTTGACGGTTTTGTAAGGGTAGAGGGTGTCGGAGCGCCGCAGGTCCAGCCGGCCGTCTTCGGTTGCCATCACATAGTAAACGATCTGGGCGATGCCGTCATCGGGGTGCGCCCCCATGGGCGTGTGGGCCAGCGAAGTGAATCGGAGGCGTGAAAATTCCCTGCCCTCCACCATGGGGGTGTCGGCCACCAGACGGTAATCGGTGGGCGGGTCATTCATTCCCGGCGGCCGGTAGTAGGGGGGTAGGGATACGTATATTTCCATGAGATCCGAGACCATGCGGTCGAAACAGGCCTTGGCCAGCTCGATGGCGGCATCCGACTGTCTGATTTTTTCGCTGTTGAAAAAGACCGCCTGAAAGGAACCGAAAACCGTGGCCATCACCACCGCGAATATGGTGATGGCCACCAGGATTTCCACCAGGGTGAATCCCCCCGCCGTCGAAGCCGGTTTCGATGTCCGGTGGTGCCTCATTTTTGGACGAACCTGTAGGTTTGCAGGTGCAGGGTGTAGGTGTCCTCCTGGTAGGAGACCGTCATGTCGATGTGCAGCAGGCTGGCGCCGGTATCGGCAAAGAGTTCCGAATCCACTGGCTCTGCGCTGAGGCGCCAGCTGTAGCCGGGATAGTCTTCACCGAAATCGCCGCTCTCATCGGCGCCGTCTTCCAGGGCGCTGCTTTCCAGTTGGGCCAGTTTGCCGGCCCCCAGCAGCGGGGCCAGGGTCAGGAACTGTTTCTCCGTATTCATGGAAATGGTCTGAGACTGCATGCGGTAAACGGCCGTGAGTACGATGGACAAGATGGCCAGGGCCACCATGATTTCAAGGAAGGTGAAGCCCTGCCGTGAGCGGCCGACGGGCAGCCCCGTTTTGGTGGCCCGGTTCTCATTCATTGAAATCGATGAAATGGTCATAGAATTGCGCATCGGGAAGAAAGGGTTCCACCAGCACCGAAAACTGACGTTCACGGTCGTCCTGCAGGTGGATGAGCACCCGGTCGGAGTATCCGCTGTGGTAGAAGCGCAAGGCCGCCTGGGCAGTGGAAATCTTTGGTCCGCCCGCAAATTCCAGATCGGACCAGCGTACCGTCTCCGGCGGCCGGTAGCCCCCGGCAATGGCCGTCTGCTGTTCTTCTTCGGTCATGCCGTCGTGGGTCACCCAGGCCAGCTGCTGGTCGAAGTCGAAATTGAGCAGGAAATCCTTTTGTTCCTGAACGGCCCGGTTTTTCAGCAGGGGAATTTCCATCATCAGCCAGCGGGCTACCCGTCGAGCATCGTCGCCCGAGAGAAAAACCTGGAAACGGGGCACGGCCACAAAAAGCATCAGGGTGATCAGTGCAGTGACCACCACCAGTTCGATGAGGGTAAAGCCGCCCTGCCGGCAGCCAGGCCTGCTCATGGGCTCACTCGACTTCCCAGCTGTTGATGTCCTTGTTGTTGTCCTCGCCGCCCGGCACACCGTCGGCGCCGTAGCTGATGATGTCGTAGTCGCCGTGGGCGCCGGGACTGAGATAGACAAAATCGTTGCCCCAGGGGTCCTTGGGGATTTTGCCTTTTTCAATGTAGCCGCCCTTGCGCCAGTTTTTGGGAACCGGGGCGGACTCCGGTTTTTCGACCAGCGCCTGCAGCCCCTGCTCGGTGGTGGGGTAGAATCCGTTATCCAGCTTGTAGAGTTTCAGGGCGGTTTCCAGACTTTCGATCTGCATGCGCGCCTTTACCTTCTTGGCCTCCTCCGGCCTCCCCATCAGGCGGGGGACGATGAATCCCGCCAGGATGCCGAGAATAACGATGACAACCATCAGTTCAATGAGCGTAAAACCGTCCGAACGGGATGGGAAAAACCGTTTCCTGATTTGCATATTTCCTCCCTTGGCACCCGGCACCCCTGCCAGGACGGCTCGGGCGTCAACAAGTCCAGTAATAATAATAAATAAAGATTCGCTTCCCGGTTTTACCCGACACTTTACAGCTGACACCTGATACCGGAAAGCGGAAATCTTTTCAACCTGACAGCCTATCTATTTCACCAACTGGTTCATCTCGAAAATGGGCAGGCAGATGGACAGCACGATGAACCCTACCACTACGCCCATCACCAGGATCATGACCGGCTCCAGCAGCGATGTCATGGCGAGTACCCTGGATTCCACTTCGTTTTCATAGACGTCGGCGATTTTCTTCAGCATATTTTCCAGGTTGCCGCTTTGTTCACCCACCTGGATCATCTGGATGGAGAGGTCCGGGAAAATGCCGTCCGGCTCCAGGGAGCGTGCCAACGGCTGGCCGCGGCCCACTTCCACGGCGGCGCCTTCAATGGCTTCGGCAATCAGGCGGTTGCCGGTGATGTTCTTGACGATGTCCAGGGAGTTGAGCAGGGGAACCCCGTTTTCCAGCAGGGAGCCCAAGGTGCGGGCAAACCGCGCCACCGCCAGCTTTTTGACCAGCATGCCGACCAACGGCAGCTGAAGGGTCACACGGTGAAAAACGTATTCACCGCGTCTGGTTTTTTTCAGGCGGCGCAGCACCGCGGCGGCGGCAACGAGCGCCATGGCCATGAGCCACCAGGAGTGCTTGAAAAAGCTGCTGACGGCAATCAGAATGCGGGTGGGTGCCGGAAGGGTCTGGTTCATGTCGGCAAAAATGGAGGTAATGTTGGGTACGATGAAAATCATCAGCAGGAACAGCACCACCACGCCGATCAGGGACATGAACAGGGGATACGCCAGAGCCGCGCGGATGCGGGTTTTGAGCTCTTGTTGCCGTTCACTGATCTCGGCCAGCCGCTCCAGCACGATTTCCAGGGTGCCAGAGGTTTCCCCGGCCCGCACCATGTTCACGTAAAGGGGCGAAAACAGCCGGGGATAGGCGGCCAGGGCGGTGGCGAAGCTGGCGCCCTCAACCACCGACTCCCGGACCTGGGCCAGGATCTTCTTGAGGGCCGGCGATTTGGTCTGCGGAATCAGCACATCCATGGCCGAAACCAGGGGGAAGCCGGCGCCCACCAAGGTGGCCAGCTGGCGGGTCATCATGGACACCTCTACCGGCCGCACCCGCGAGAAGATCCGCAGGGATTCGGGCGTGTGTTTTTCCCGCGGAGAATCGCTGGCAGAGACCTCACGAATGGCGACGGGGTAGATCTTCGATTCGCGCAGGCGCTGCCGGGCCACCACGGGGCTGTCGGCATCGATGATGCCCGTCACCTTTCTGCCCCTGGCGTTGAGGGCGGTGTAATCATAAACCGGCATTACGATCCTGTTCCTGGCCGTCACTCGGCAGCGCTGGGCCTGCCGGGGCTATCAAGAAAGCGCATTTCACTCGCATCTGCAAATTATACCCGATCGGCGAGGCTTTGCAAGGGGCATTGTGTTGTCCCCTCATGGGGGTCGAAGATCGGAGGCAGAAACGCAAAAGAGGCCGT
>CAYUAQ010000092.1:8743-17215 GCA_964442705.1 uncultured Desulfobacteraceae bacterium | reverse complement strand
AACTGGTAACTCTTGTTCCATCTGTCTTTCCGGCTGCCGCCACCCATTGCGTTTGCTGGGTTGCGGGTATGCCCGCGTTAGTTATTTGAGGACGTCCCCACCGATGAATTTGTTGAGCATGATGTTCAGGATGGTGCGGTCGGTTTCGATCATACCCTCGGTGCTCAGGGTGCCGATGTTCTGCATGGTCTGCTCGGGCGACAGGCCGATGATGCCGTCGGTGGGCTTGACGAAGACGCCCTGCAGGGAAAACAGGGCCGCCTGCACGGCGGTGCCGGCGGCGGTGGACAGTTTGAGCGAGCAGCCCGCCTTGGCGCCGTCGCAGATGACGCCGGCCAGGTCCTCGGTGAGGTTCTTGATGGCACCGGCGATGTGGGTCATGTCGCCGCCCAGCAGGTAGGTGATGCCGGCGGTGGCGCCGGCGCCGGCGGCGATGGAGCAGCCGCACACGGCCGACAGCCGTCCGGTCTGGGCCTTGACATAGGCCGTGATGATGTGGCTCAGGCAAATGGCCTCGATCACGGTGCCCCCGTCGCATTCCACGTAGTCCTTGACCGCCCAGATGGGCAAAACGGCCGTCAGACCGTGATTGCCGCTGCCGGCCGAACTCATGGCCGGCAACTTGACCCCGGCCATGCGGGCGTCCGAGGCCGATGAGGTCAGGATGCGGGCCGCCAGGATCATGTCGCGCTTGATCAGTTTCTGACGCACCAGGCGCTCCAGGGTTCTGCCCACCCCCAGGCCGGAACCGTGCTTGAGCCCGTAATCGGCCAGACGCAGGTTGACGTCAACCCCCTCCTTGATGAAATCGCGGTCCTGCTTGTCCATGCCGTCCACCAGCTCCAGCAGTTCCGAAACCCGGCGCTCCTTCAGCCATTCTTCCATGGCCCGCAGGTCGCCCTTGTCTGCCTCCTGGGCCTGTTCTTTCATGAAATGAGCCGCTTTCACGGGTTCACCGTCCAGGGTCAGGGAGACGATGTTGTCATGGATGTCCTCGATGACGGACTCGGCGGTTCTGTCTCCCGCGCGCACCACGGTTTTGATGTAGAGGCCCCGGCGGTCCGCCAGCAGGTTGACCTTGACGTGGCCGCCTTCTATGAACTTGAGTGCGTCGGAAACGGCCTCGTCGTCGACGGTTTCCAGGACTTCCAGCCGCAGAGCCGGGTCGCCGCCGAACAGGCCCAGGGCAGCGGCCGTATCCAGTCCGCTGAGGCCGCCGCTGCCCGGAATGGAAACCGCCATGCCGTTTTTGTAGATGTTGGGGTCCACACTGACTTCGATGCTGGTGATCGTTTCATCCGGCAGAAGCGCTGCTGCGGCGGCGGCCCCCAAGGCGATGGCCACGGGCTCGGTGCACCCCAGGGCCGGAGCCACCTGGATCTTTAAAATGTCTTTGACGGTGTATTTCATGGGTCGTGTAGGCACCTTTAGGCGGTTTTGAGGTAGACGGGAAAAGTTATTTAATTTCTTAAGGACGTCCCTAGTTGACTAGTTGACGACGACGACGGAGACGTCTTTGGCCAGGCTGAGGACTTTCTGGGTGATGCTGCCCAGGAAGAATTCGCGCACCGCGGACACCCCCCGACGGCCCATGACCAGCAGGTCGTAGCCCGAGTTGGCCTCGGCGGCGATGTCGCGGGCCACGCCTTTTTTGCGGGGGTTCAGCTTGATCTCGATGTTTTCTTCGGCAAATCCGGCCTCGACGAGTTCCTTCTTGGCATCCTGCTGGGCCTTTTCCACCAGGGCCCGCTTCTGATCCTCGAGGGTGCAGAAACTGCTCTGCTGGGCCTGGAAGGTGGGCGTCAGTTCGGGGCTGTTCATGTCGCACAGGGCGGCGGTGTCCTGCAGCACCGAAAGCAGTACGATCTTACAGTCGCGCACCATGTAGGCAGTGATGAAGTCCACTGCCCGCCGGCCGTTTTCCGAGTCGTCCATGGCCACTAGAATCTTCTTTCCCATTTGGCGTCTCCTCGTGTTTGTTGGTTGAGAGATATCGGGGGTCAGGGGTCAGGGGTCAGCAATCAGGTATCAGGTTTCAGCTAAAAAGGTGTTTACGGCAACAGCAAGAGCTGACAACTGACACCTGACGCCTGACGCCTGACGCCTGACGCCTGACGCCTGACGCCTGACGCCTGACAGCTTTAACACCAGTTAAAAAATGCCCATGAATTGGGGTTTTGGCAAGTGGAAAAACGAGGGGCAACGGCACAAAGGCTCAAAGGGACAAAGGGGTAAGTCAATCAACCTATAGAAATAACAACTTATTGTATGAAAAATCGCTCTGCCCGAATGTGCGGCCGACGTGGCCCGTGCCCCTCTCATCCATTCGGTTACGGGTCCCACAACGGACTAGGGACCACGGGCTGCGCACCGTCACCGCTGCCGGCGGCTCAGGTCATCGTAGTGCCGGGCTTTCTGGGGGTCTCCCAGGGCTTCGAAGCAGCGGGCGGCCAGGTGCAGGGCCTGGGCGGAGTTCTCCAAGGGCAGCAAACAGCCCAGGGCCTCTTCGATGGCATTCAGGTTCAACAGGCTGATGCCCAGGCAGATGTTCAGCTGCTCGTGGCCCGGAAAGTGCGCCAGCCCCTGGCGCAGAATCTGCACCGAGGCGGTGTAGTCGTGCTTCTTCTGGTGCAGGATACCGAGCCCCAGAAAGGCGCGGGCATCGGGATGGTAGGCCAGGGCGCGCTCATAGAGCTCCCCGGCCAGCACCGCTTTTTCCGCGATGGCCTCGATACCGGCGTAGTCGCCCTGGTCGAAGGTCAATCCCAGGCGCGACAGAAAATCGGCGTGCAGCGGGTAAAAGGCCTTGTCGTCGATAAGGTCGATGGTGCGCACGAAATCGGGCAGCCCGCGGTAAAAGGCGCTGCGCAGGGTTCGGCCGTAGGACAGCACCTGCTCGCGGGAAAGGGCCGGGTCGGTTTCAAAGTACAGGATGTCTTCGATGCGCTGCAGCCAGATGTCGTCCGTTACGCCGCTGCGCTTTTTGAAGTCTTCGTAGAGCGCGGTGCCGGGAAAGAGGTCGAGGATGTAGAAAATGGCCGACAGCGGTTTGATGTCCGCCATCAGATCGACGCTCTGGGCGATGGTCTGCGCGGTTTCGCCGGGGCTGCCGTAGATGAAATAGGCCCGCGGCATGATGCCGCAGCGCCGCGTGAGGGCAAAGGCGCGGCGGATGTCGACCGTGGCGATCTTCTTGCCCAGGCGGGCGCGGATCTCCGCGGAACCGCTTTCCACCCCGTAGCTGATCTGGATGCACCCGGCCCGCCGCATCCAGCGCAGCACCGCTTCGTCCACCGTGTCCACCCGCGAGATGGCCGCCCAGCCGATGTCCAGTCCCAGGCCCACCAACCGGCGACAGATGTCGATGACACGCCCCTTGTTCAGGGTGAAGGTGTCGTCGGAGACGAAGAAAAAACGCACCCCGCGGCGGTACAGGCGCCGGATCTGGCCCACGAAGTAGTCGGTGGAGTGGAAGCGCACGCGCCGCCCCCAGAAACCGGGTGAACCGCAGAAGCGGCAGGCGGCCGGGCAGCCGCGGGTCAGGGCGATGTGGGCAAAGGTGAACCACTTGGACGGCGGCGGCAGTTCGTCCAGGTCGGCGATCGGTTCGGCGGCCGCGGTGCGGTGTGGCTTCCCCCGGCGCCGGAAGGCGATGCCCGGGATGCGCGCCAGTCCCCTGCCCCCGCCTGCTTCGAAGCGCTGCACCAGCCGCACGAAGCTGTGTTCGCCTTCTCCCGTCACGACCACGTCCACCTGGGGAAAGTGGGCCAGGAAGTGCTCCCACAGGCAGGTGGCGCCGATGCCCCCGAAAACGATGCGCACCCCGGGCAGCAGGCGCCGCGCTGTGGCGGCGATGTCCAGGGCCCCCCAGCGGTTGGCGTGCAGCACCGAAAAACCGATCACGTCGGGCCGCCGGTCTTGGAGGGTGCGGCCGATCTCGTCGGGCCGGGTGTGCACGTCGTGCCAGTTCAGGATCTCGACATCAAAGCCGCGGGCTTTGGCTGCGGCGGCCACGTAGTACAGCCCCATGGGCACCGCACCGACGTCCTCGGTGTTAAGACGCTGTTCGAGAAAAGGGGGATAGATGAGGAGAATTTTCATGGTTTCAAAAAACCAGGCACGAAGAGGCCCAGGCACACAGAAACAGCGCTGGAACTGTTTGGTATCATGGGTATTTCAGCGCCACCGCCAGACAATTCAGCTTCGGCTAAAGAACCTGTCCACACTGGGGGGAACATACCTTAAAACATGACCCTCTGGCAAACAGATCCCCGCCGCCATGCCGGCCTTGACAGATACCAGTCCGGCGGGTTATGACCGCAACCTACTGTCGATGCACGAAATTGTTGCAGTCGCCCATACTGTTCAGAAAAACGGGATGGCCTTAAAATGATCAACCGAGCCTTCCGCCTCAAGGCGGTTTTTTTCGATATCGGGGTGCTGAATGACCCCAAGGAGACCGGCCGCCTGCTGAAACGGCTGTCCGGGTTACCCCTCCGGCTGGGGCTGGTGTGCCCGCACAGGGCCGAATCCCTGCAGGAAGCGGTCGGCCCGGTGGCGGGCCTTGCGCCCGATGCGTTTGCGGCCCTCCTCTGCCCCCCGTCGCACCAAACGCCCCTGGACGCCGCCGCTTTGCGCGCCGGGCTGCAGGAAATGGGGCTGGAGGCTTCCCGGAGCCTGCTGGTGTCCGCCCGGGCCGGCATACTGAAAGCGGCCCGGGAAGCCGGCCTGGTGACGCTGGGCCTGGGGTCCGCGCCCGAAGATGACCTGTCGGCGGACCTTGTGGCGTCCGATCTTGCCGGGGTTTTCGACATGGTGCGGCTGGGCCTGCCGCTTGCCGGCGGCAAATTTCCCAACGAGTTGCTGGAGCGCCACTTCACGGATTTTCCCTTCGACGACCCCTCCCTGATCGTGCAGCCGGCCGTGGGCGAAGACACGGCCGCCGTGGACGTCAGCGGCGACGAGGTGCTGGTGCTCAAATCCGACCCCATCACCTTTGCCGCCGACGCCATCGGCCAGTACGCCGTCCTGGTCAACGCCAACGACATCGCCACGGCCGGGGCCCGGCCGCGCTGGATGCTGACCACGCTGCTGTTCCCGCCCGCTGCGACACCGTCGGAGGTGCTGCAGGTCATGGAAGAGCTGCAGCAGGTGTCGCGCCAGTGGAAAATCACCCTGTGCGGCGGCCACACCGAGATCAGCGATGCCGTCACGCGGCCCGTTGTGGTGGGCGTCATGGCCGGCACGGTCACCCGCGCGGGCCTGGTGGACAAGGCCGGCATGCGCCCCGGCGACCGGGTCTATCTCACCAAGGCGGTGTCCGTGGAGGGCACCTCCATCATCGCCCGCGAACTGGCGCCGCGGCTGGAAAAACGGGGGCTTTCCGCCGAGGAAATCCACCGCTGCCGCGGCTTTTTAAAGAACATCAGCATCCTGGAAGAGGCCGCGCTGGCGGCGCGCTGCGGGGGGGTCTCGGCCATGCACGACGTCACCGAGGGGGGACTCTCCACGGCGCTTTTAGAGCTCTCCTGGGCCGGCGGCCACCGCATCCGGGTGGACATGGAGCGCATCCCGGTGTTCGAGGAAACCCGGCGGCTGTGCCGCCTGCTGGGTATCGACCCCCTGGGTCTAATCGGGTCCGGCTCGCTGCTGATCTGCTGCCGCCCCGCCGACGCCGACCGCCTGACGGCCGACATCCGCGCCGCCGGCATCCGCATCACGAAAATCGGCGAGGTCATCGCGGGAAAAAAAGGGGTGAGTGCTTTCAAGGAGGGGAAGCCGGTGCCCTGGCCACGCTTTGAGGTGGATGAGATTACGAGGTTATTTTAAAAAACAAGGCACAGAGATTACAAAAAAGGCACAAAGGGGCAAAGGCACAGAGGCACAAAGTTTTAACTACATGGTATCATTGGTTTAGTTTTCTTATCAGGCTGCTCAGCATGCGCTCGATTTCCCTGCTCTTTTCAAAAAGAAACATAAATTGGTCTTTTGAAAAAAAGTTTAAATTGCGGGCAATTTCCAAGTGAGTCTGAGCCTCATACAGGGAACCGCTGGCAATCTGCAGAGAACGAATGTAATCCTGAGTGGAATTCCTCCCGTAACCCTCTGCAATATTAGCAGGAACCGAAACAGCACTTCTCCGCACCTGAGATGTCAATCCGTAGCGTTCTTCTCCGGGAAATGCGCGGGTCATCTGATATATACTGGTGACAAGCTCCATGGATTTCTGCCAGACCACCAAATCCCGGTAGCTTTTGACCGTCACCGTTGTCCCCTTTTCCCTTTGTGCCTTTGCCCCTTTGTGCCTTTGTGCCTTGCCCTCGGCCTTTGTGCCTTGCCCTTGACCTTTGTGCCTTGCCCTCAGGCCTTTGTGCCTTGCCCTTGGCCATTGACAATCCCCAAAATCTCGTCGAGCCCCTGGATATGCCAGGCCGCCTTGAGGTCCGGGTTGCGGTAGGCCACCAGGGGCACGCCGGCAGCGGCGGCGGCGGCCTCGTCCACGCCGGAGTCTCCCACGTAGATGACCTCGTCGCGGTTGACGGCAAAAAGTTCCAGGATCTTGAGCAGCGGTTCGGGATGCGGCTTGGGACGGCGCACGTCCAGGGCGCTGATCACCACGTCGAAGCGGTGGCTCAGCCCGAAGGTGTCCAGCACCGGCCCGATGGTGTCGGTGCGGTTGGTCACCACCGCCGTCCGGACCCGCTGCTTGAGCCAGTCCAGCACGGATTTCAAGTGCGGCTCGATGATCATGTGCGCAAAAAGCGGCCGGTAATCCATGGTGCGCCGGTAGGTGTGGACTTGCGCAACCACATCCGCATCGCCGCCAAAGAGGAAATTGACGGCCTCTTCCACGGTGTGCTGGTGCACGAAGGCCAGCTGTTCCTCGCTCATGGCCGGCCGGCCGAAGTGGTCCAGCAGCAGGTTGTAGTACATGCGGTTGACTTCGGTGGTGTCGAACATCACACCGTCGCAATCGAAGGCGACCACTTTAATTGGCGGCATCGGAGCCTTTCTTTGCAGCCGCCGGGGCGGGTGCCTGGCCGACGGCTTTCTTTTTGGGCGCCCGGATCAGTCCGAACACGTTGACCCGCAGCTCGGGGCGGATGCTGCTGTCGGTCTTGAGCAGGATGCTGTCCATGAACCGGCCCTCCTGCCGGCGGGTGCTTTCGATCACCAGCTTGTACCGTGTTCCATCGGGTCCTTCTTCTGTTTTGAGTTCATACGTGATGAACTGTCCGGTGCGGGCCTTGGTTTCAAGGATCTTGAAGGGGTACTTTTTTTCCGGGATGATGGTCACCGTCTGTTTGATGACGTCGCCCACGTCGCCGAAAAGGCGCACGTGGCGCGGCTTGATGGTGACAAAGCGCTCCACCTCGCCGGAAACGCCCAGGCGCAGTTTGGGGGTGCGCGGGTCGTTGCTGTGCACGACGATCTGCTTGTGGAGCTTGCCGCCTCCATAGCCGCGGGTATTGACGACGATTTTGATGCTGCCCCTGCCGCCGGCAGGGATGTCTCTCGAGTAAGAGACCGCGGTGCAGCCTCAGCCGGTTTTGACTTTTGAAATCTTCAGCGGGGCATTGCCCTGGTTTTCGATGACAAATTCATGTTCGACCTTGGTGCCGTCCACCACCGAAGAAAAATTGAAGGAACCCTGCGGGGCCACGATCTTGGGGGCGGCCGCCGTCTGCTGGTCGCCGGTTGCGGTGTCTTGCGCGGCCCATGCCGCCGTTACCCCCAGCGCTGCCATCATCAGCAGGCCGATGAAACCGAAACGTAATTTCATGTCAAACTCCCGTCCTGTGGGTCAGTTGTTGGTTGTTCGTGGTCCGTTGCGGGAAACAGCCTCCCATCAACAGATGCTTTCATTCGCTCAGAAACTCGATTTTCCGCACTTCGCGGCTGACGCTGTCCACCATGCAGAAGGTGGGCGGGCCCTCCTTGCCCATGATTTCACCCGGGTTGAGCAGGATGGTGTCCCCGATGGTTTCCAGGTGGTGCTCGTGGGAGTGGCCGAAACAGACCAGGTCGTACCGATGGGTGTGGGCCAGCCCCCGGGCCACCATGAAATAGTGCGCCAGGGCGATGCGAAAACCGTCCATATCTATATCGGCCAGTGGGCCGTGCAGATGAATATCTTTAAATTCCGTCAGGGCCATGCGGGTGAGCTGAAACTGGTCCCCGTCGTTGTTGCCGAACACCCCGTGCACCGGCACCCCGGCGGCGGCCAGTTCCTTCAGCATGAAGGGCGCCACGAAATCCCCGCAGTGCAGGATCACGTCGGCCCCTTCGCTGCGCACCCGCGCCACGGCCCGGCGCATGTGCCAGATGTTGTCGTGGCTGTCGCTCATGATGGCGAGTTTCATGTTGGTTGTTTTTCTCCGCTTTTTGGGTTCACTGTGTTCACGGTGTCTGCAAACAAGGCACAAAGGGGCAAAGGCACAGAGGCACAAAGTTTTAACTACATGGTATCAT
>CAYUAQ010000092.1:0-8643 GCA_964442705.1 uncultured Desulfobacteraceae bacterium | reverse complement strand
GTTGTCCCCTTTTCCCTTTGTGCCTTTGCCCCTTTGTGCCTTTGTGCCTTGCCCTTTGCCCTTACATCATAAAGACCGGATCCACGTCGACTTCCAGCTTGGTGCCGGCGGGCACTTTGCCCCTGTCCTTATCAAAAATCAGGCGGCGGGTAAAGCGGTGAAGCGTGTCGGCGCTGGCGCCGCGCAGCAGGATCTGCCAGCGGAAGCGGCCGGCCAGGCGCGGCAGGGAGGCCTCGATGGGGCCCAGCACCTGGATGCCCTTTGAAAAAACGGCTTCCTCGTCCAGCAGGCGGCGGCATTTTTCCCCCAGGGCCTCGGCCCGCAAGCGGACTTTGTCGGCATGCGGCCCTGATATGCGCAGGTGGATCAGCCGGGAAAAGGGCGGGTACCCCAGCTGGGAACGGAAAACGACCTCGGTGTCGTAAAAGGCCGCCACGTCCTGCTGCCGGGCCGCCGCGATGCTGAAGTGGTCCGGGTTGTACGTCTGCAGGATGACCCGGCCGGGCACATCCCCCCGGCCGGCGCGACCCGCCACCTGGGCCAGCAGCTGGAAGGTGCGCTCGCCGGAGCGGAAATCGGGAAAGTTGAGGGAGAGATCGGCGCAGATGATGCCCACCAGGGTGATGTTGGGAAAGTCATGTCCCTTGGCCACCATCTGGGTGCCGATGAGGATGTCGATGGCGCCGGCCCGCAAGTCTTTGAGGATCTTGATGGTGGCGCCGCGGGCGGCGGTGGTGTCGGCATCCATGCGCACCACGCGGGCAGCCGGGAAGAGCCGGCGCACGTGGGCCTCGAGCTTTTCGGTGCCCAGTCCCAGGGGCTTGATGTCGGCGCTGCCGCATTTTTCGCAGTACACCTTGGTGCTGCGGGTGAAGCCGCAGTAGTGGCAGCGGTAGAGGCGGGCGGTGCGGTGCAGCGTCAGCGTGATGTCGCAGTGCCGGCAGCGCACGGGCCGGCCGCACTGGCCGCAGACCGGGAAGCCGGCGTATCCCCGGCGGTTTAAAAACAGCAACACCTGCTCGCCGCGGCTGACCACCCGGTGCATGGCGTCGCGCAGCTGGACGGTGATGAGGGCCCCGGGATCCTGACCGGCGGCGCGGCGCAGGTCTACCACCTGGATGCGGGGCATGGGGCGGTCGCTGACCCGGCGGGTGAGGGTCAGGTGCCGGAATTTGCCGCTGCGCACGTTGTACAGGGACTGCACCGAGGGCGTGGCCGACCCCAGCAGGGCGACAGCGCCGGACAGCCGCGCCCGCACCACGGCCAGATCCCGGGCGTTGTAAAGCAGGCCGCGCTGCTCCTTGTAGGAGCTGTCGTGCTCCTCGTCCACCACGATGAGCCCGGGGTCGTCCAGGGGCGCGAAGATGGCCGAGCGCACGCCCACCACGATGGGCGTCTCGCCGCGGCCGATGCGCCGCCACTGGTCGTGGCGCTGGCCCCCGGAAAGGCCCGAGTGCAGCACGGCCACGCGCTCGCCGAAACGCGCCCGGAAGCGCCGCTCCATCTGCGATATGAGCGCGATTTCCGGCACCAGCACCAGCACCGAGCGGCCCCGCTCCAGGGTATCGGCGGCCAGGCGCAGGTACACCTCGGTCTTGCCGCTGCCGGTGACCCCGTTGAGCAGGAAAGCGCCGAAACCCCCGGGCACGGCACGGCTGACGGCCGCCACGGCGCTGGTCTGCTCGGCGGTCAGGTGCGGCGGGGCGTCGGGCCGGATGGATTCGCCGAAGGGGTCCCGGTAGACGCTGCGCTTGTAAATGCGCACGAAACCGTTTTTCTGCAGAAAACCCAGGTATCCCCGGACGCGGGGAATTTCGGCCGCCAGGCGGGCGACCGGCAGGTCGCCCTCTTTTTTCAGAAGATCCAGAATGGCCCGGCGCTGCTCGTAGAAGCGGTCCCGGGGGAGGTCGGCCCTCACCAGGGACACCACCTGCTCCTGCAGGGGACGGGCCCCCGGCCGCACCTGCCGACGGGTGGCCAGCAGTCCCTGGTGGGCCAGGCTGCGGACCAGGGCCATGGAAACGGCGGCGCCGGTGAGACGGGCCAGGGCCGGCACGCTCCGGGGCCCCGCCTTCTGCAGGGGTTCCAGCAGAAGGCGCCAGGAGGCCGGGATGCCACCGTCGGCCAGCGCCATTTCGCCGGCCGCGGTGAGGCTCAGGATCAGACGGTCGCGGGTGCCCAGGCCGGCCGGCAGCGCACTTTTGATGACTTCGCCCAGGGGATAGAGGTAATAGTCGGCGATCCAGCGGAACAGGGGAATCATGCCGCCCGGGAAAACCGGGGCCTCGTCCAGCACGTCCAGCACCTTCTTTATGGCCATGCCCGCCGGCGCCTCCGCCGTCCTCCCCAGCACGTAGCCCGTGACCGACCGCTGGCCGAAGGCGGCGCTGGGCCGGCCGAAGGGCACCCGCACGCGTGTTCCCGGGCGAACCGCCGGGGCCACGTCGGCCGGCACGCTGTAGGTCAAGGTGCGGTGCAGCGGAGCGGCCACGGCCACCTCGATATGGGTTTCCTCGCTGGGCATGGCTGGTTTCCGGGAATCGAAAACGGTTGACTCGAAAGAAAAACCCCCCTGAAATGCTCCTCCGGAGCAGGCCGGGAGAATCTTATGGTGCGAAAAGCGCCCCTGGGGCTATGGCGTCTGCTGCGCCCCGCTGTCCCGCCCATGGGCCTCGGGCTGCCGGTCGCGCTGCGTCTGTTTGACGTGGTACTCCAGGATGCGGTTGCCGTCCATCTTGCGCACCGTGACCACGAAATCGCCGATGGGGATCTTCTCCTTTTCGCGGGGGATGCGGCCGATGCGGCTGAGCACGAAGCCGGAAAAGGTGTCGTACTCCGGGGAGTCCGGAATGTCCATGGGCAGCTGCTCGTTGACTTCGTCGATTTCGGTCTTGCCCGGCACGATCCACTCGCCGTTCTTGATCTTGATGATACCGGGCTCTTCCGGGTCGGTCTCGTCGCGGATCTCGCCCACGATCTCCTCCAGCAGGTCCTCCAGGGAGATGAGGCCGGCCACGCCGCCGTGCTCGTCCACGATGATGGCCAGGTGGTTCTTGCGCTTCTTGAACTGGTGCAGCAGCTTGTCGAGCTTTTTGTTGTCGGGAACGAAGTAGGCCGGGCGCATGATCTTGCGGATGTCGATTTCGCCGCCCGAGGTCACCTGGTGCATGAACAGATCCTTGATGTTGATGACCCCGATGACGTGGTCCAGGTCGTCGTCGATGACCGGTATGCGCGTGAAGCCGGACTCGGCGATGGCCTTCAGATCCAGGGGTTCGTTGATGTCGATGACGAACATGTCCGTGCGCGGGGTCATGATCTCCGAGGCATTGGTGTCGTCGAACTCGAAGATGTTCTCGATGAACTCCTTTTCCTCCTCCTTGATCTCGCCCTCCTCCTCCACGGCCTCCACGAAGGTCTTGAGGTCCTCTTCGGTCAGGGTGGTGGGCTGCTTGATCTTGCCGGTGAGCTTGGGGATGAAGTTGAGCAGCACGATCACGGGCATGAACAGGATCGACAGCCAGTGGATGGGGTAGATCACCAGGCGGGCGATGAGCACGTTGTTGCGCGTGGCCACCGATTTGGGAAAAACCTCGCCGAAGACCAGGATCAGAAAGGTCATCACGCCGGTGACGATGCCGACGGCGTTGTGGGGAAACATCTGCAGGGTCAGGGAAGTGGCCATGGCCGAGGCCGCCACGTTGACCACGTTGTTTCCGATCAGGATGGTGGACAGCAGGCGATGGGGATCGTCCTTCATCTGCTTGATGAGTTTGAAGCTGCGCACTTCGCTTTTGGCCAGGTGACGGGCGCGGGTCTTGCTGATGGAAAAAAGGGCGGTTTCGGCTGAGGAGAAAAAACCCGACAGTATCAGGAGCACGATCAGGATAACGACATCTGTGGTCATGTCATTAAATTATCACTTTTTTCAGATATGTAAAGGGGGTTCGGCCAAGTTCCCGATAAAAGCCGGCGCGGCCTGCAGAGGCCCCGCACAAGATGCGATCCGGTTCCGCTCCCGTGTCCATGGGGGCGCCACTGAGGGGGTTTCCCCCTAAACAAAACGGGAGATTGGCAGCCGCAGGGCTGTCAATCTCCCGTATGACGTCTGGGGTTTTCGGTCAGCATGGGTGCCGGGCCGCCCCCCGGGAAAGTTCCAGGGGTGATTTTTAGAGCATGCGCGGCCTGTGGTCGGCTATTCCTCCTTGGGGTGGCACTGGATGCAGCCGGTGGGGCCGGTCCTGCCGAGTTTTCCCTTGATGATCCTGCCGGACATCTCCATTTGCCAGTCCTTGGCTTTGATGGATTTGTGGCAGCCGATGCACATGTTGTGGAAGGCCGTGCGGTAATACTTGATGGACAGATCGGCATCGGCCATTTTTTCTTTCTTCTCCGGCAGTTTGAAGACGTCGTGGCACCCCGAGGTGGTGCAGGAAACAATCTGTTCGGGCGGCTTCCACGTGTGGTGGCAGGATTTGCAGTTGAAGTCGAAATGCGCGCTGTGGGGAAACTCCACCGCTGTTTTCTTGGCATCGACCCCCTCGGGCGGCTCCAGTGTGATGTCGCCCAGGGGCACGCTCAGGGTTTCGTCTTCAGACGCCAGCACACTGCTGCCGGACGTCAACAACAGGCCGCCGGCCACCGTCAGGGCCGCCAGCATCACCGCCGTCACCATGCCTGCTCTTGTCATGCGCCGTGTCCCTCCATACAATGGTCACCGTGAAGCTGATGTGGTGGTCCCAACGGGACTCGAACCCGTGTTTTCGGCGTGAGAGGCCGACGTCCTAGGCCACTAGACGATGGGACCCGCATTCGGTGGAACAAATCAGATGCATATAGAAATGCACTATTTTTGTCAAATATTATTTTGGCGCCCTCAACAGCGGTCGAAGTGCGAAAACTGCATGGTGAAGGTGCCCCGGCCCTGGGTGGCCGAACGCAGGGAAGTGGAGTAGCCGAACATGCGCGCCAGGGGTGCGGTGGCCTTGATCACCTGGTGGCCCATGCGGTGCTCGATGGACTCGACCTTGCCGCCCCGGCTGTTGAGCTCGCCGATGACCTCGCCCATGAACGCTTCGGGGACGAAAACCTCCACACTCATGATGGGATCCAGCAGGAAGGGCTTGCCGGCCGACAGCGCCTCCTTGGTGGCCATGGAGGCGCTCACCTTGTAGGCCAGTTCGCTGCCCAGGGATTCGCGGTAGGAACCGCCCGTGAGCACGGCTTCCACGTCCACCACCGGGTAGCCCATGAGGGTGCCGCTCTCCAGGGATTCTGTCACGCCCGCTTCCACGGCCGGCACCATAGCGGCGGGAATGGTCTCCTCGTCCACCTCGCAGCGGAAGGTGTTGCCGGATCCCCGCCGGCGCGGGCTCAGGGTGATTTCAACTTCGGCAAAATGGTGCTGGCCGGCGATTTCGCGGTCGAACACCGCCGTTCCCGCGGCACGGGTGCCGATGGTCTCGCGGTAGACCACCTGGGGTTTGCCCACGTTGACTTCGGTGTTGAACTCGCGCTGCATGCGGCTGATGATGACCTCCAGGTGCAGCTCCCCCATGCCGGAGAGAATGGTCTGGCCGGTGTCCTCGTCGTGGCGCAGGCGCAGGGTGGGGTCTTCGGCCAGCAGCTTTTCCAGCACCTGGGCCATCTTCTCCTGGTCGGAGTGCGTGCGGGGTTCCACGGCCACCGAGATGACCGGTTCGTACACCTCGATCTTTTCCAGCAGCACCGGCTTGGCCTCGGTGCACAGGGTGTCGCCGGTGGCGGAATCCTTCAGGCCCACCACGCCCACGATGCTGCCGGCCTCGGCCTGGTTCAGGCGTTCGCGCTTGTTGGCGTGCATACGCAGGATGCGCGACAGCTTCTCCTTCTTGCGCAGCCCGGGGTTGTACACCTCCTGGCCCGTCTTGACCGTGCCGCTGTAAATGCGCACGAAGGACAGCTTGCGGCCCTCGACCATGGAAACCTTGAAGATGAGGGCCGCCAGGGGGGCCTTGGCCGCGGGCGGGCAGGCGACGGGCTCACCGCTTTCGGGGTGCGTGCCCTGGATGGGGGGCACATCGGCGGGGCTGGGCAGGTAATGCACGATGGCGTCCAGCAGGGGCTGGATGCCCTTGTTACGCAGGGCCGAACCGCACAGCACCGGCACCAGATCCAGGCCGATGGTGGTTTTGCGGATCACCGCGCGGATCTTTTTTTCGTCCAGCGGCTCTTCGGCCAGGTAGGTCTCCATGAGCTCGTCATCGAACTCGGCCAGGGTTTCGACAAGCTTTTCGCGGTACTGTTCGGCCTCCTGGCGGTACTCGGCGGCGATGTCTTCACGGACGAACTCGGCGCCCAGGGTACTCTCGTCCCAGCGGATCTGCTGCATGGCAATCAGGTCGATGACCCCCTCGAAGGCGTCCTCGGCCCCCATGGGCAGCTGCAGGATCAGGGGCACGGCGCCCAGGCGATCCTTCATCATGTCCACGGCGCCGCGGAAATTGGCGCCCACGCGGTCCATCTTGTTGACGAAGGCGATCTTGGGCACCTTGTACTTGTCGGCCTGGTGCCACACGGTCTCGGACTGGGGCTCCACCCCGCCCACGGCGCAGAACACGCCCACGGCCCCGTCCAGCACCCGCAGGGAACGCTCCACCTCGATGGTGAAATCCACGTGGCCGGGCGTGTCGATGATCTGCACCTGGCGGCCCTGCCACTGGCAGGTGGTCACCGCCGAGGTGATGGTGATGCCCCGCTCCTGCTCGTCGGGCATCCAGTCCATGACCGCCTCGCCGTTGTGGACCTCGCCGATCTTGTGCGACCGGCCGGTGTAGTAGAGGATCCGTTCGGTGACGGTGGTCTTGCCGGCGTCGATGTGAGCGATGATGCCGATATTGCGTATGTCGTTGATTTTGTGTTTCATCTCACCAGCAGCATATCGGCGGCGTACGCCGGATGCAGGTCGATGTGACCGGCCAGCGTGTCCATTTCCCGGCCGTCGATCAGGATGCGCACACTTTCGACGCCCTCCATGTTGAGCACCAGGGAGTTGACCACGGAAAAAACCGTCAGCAGCTCGGTGCGGCACCCCCCCGGGTGGTGCTCACGGACGGCATCGGTGAAATCGACCACGGCGGTGCCGTCGTCGATGAAAAAAGCCCTGACTTCCGATTCGACCGGCAGGGTTCTGCCCAGTTCGCTCCGGGGGCCCTGGATGAGCATCTGGAGGATCATCCGTCCGAAGGCCAGGGGATCCGATGGCCGCGTAAAGACGCGTTCCTGGGCATGCAGGAAACGGCCCCGGCGGTCTGCAAAATACAGGTGCACCGTGGTTTCTCCGGCGGCGCTGTCGGCCGATGCCCCCGACGCTGCTGCGGACGGCAGGCAGCAACAGACGCTCAGCACCGCCGCCGTCACGGAGATCAGCACCGCTGTATGACGTCCCCCAGCCTTCATTTCCTCCGCCACCCGTCTGTAAAGCCACGCCGTTCTTTGTCCTGAAGCGCGCATCGGCACTCAGGTTTAAGGGAATCGGGGGGGGATGTCAAGAGAAGAGACAGGCACAAGAGGGGGGGATGGGTCCGTGGTCGGTGGTCCATGGTCCGTAGCGGGTGCCGGCAGTCGCTTGATAGGTGAAACGGGCTTTTCCCTGTCCCGTGGGTCTGTGTGGGTCTGTGGCAAGAAAAAAGGAAAGCACAAAGGGGGGCGACACCAACCTCCGGCGCTATACCCGGCTGCACGAACGGCAGGCTGCGGGGAGGTATTAGGACTGACAGCTCTGCTGCAGATGCACCGCGCGGTCGGAAAAGATCCAGTCCACGCCGCGGTTTATTTCCCGGAAGAGTATGCGGCGGTGGTTGGCAAAGCCGGTGCCGGCGCACCGGCCGGCGGCGTGCAGGCGCCGCAGGCGGGCGCCGGTCATTAACAGGAAATGGCCGGTCAGCCCGCCGTAGCCCTTTTCAAAGACCTGTTTTTCCAGCCGGCGGACATTGAGCCGGCTGATGGGCAGCAGTGCAGCTGGCGAGACAAAGGTAATCAGGGAAAATTCGTCGGGCCTAAGCGATATGAGGTGATAGTCCCGCCCGGGGTCGAGGCGGTCGAACAGGGCCTTGAACACCTGGTTCTGGCGGTCCGGGTGTGTCAGGGTACCGGCCTTGATCTCCACCATCAGGTGGCAGCGCCCGCCGAAGCGCTCCACCACCTCCCCCAGCGTGGGCACCGGCACGTCCAGGGATTTGAGCTCCGCCAGGGTCAGGTCGGCGATCTGCTGGGGGCGGCCGTAGAGCCGCTGCAGGCCGGCATCGTGGATGACCACGGGACACAGGTCCCGCGTCCAGCGCACGTCCATCTCCAGACCCCACACGCCGGCAACGGCGGCGGCATCGAAAGCCGCCAGGGTGTTTTCGAAGACCGTGCGGTTGTCGTGCTCGCCCCGGTGGGACACGATGCGGCAGCGGTGCAGCTTCTCCCGCGCCGGGGCAGGCCGCGGCAGACACCGGTAGAGCCCATCGACGGTCTTTAAAAACAGCGGTTCCAGAATGCCCAGTGCGGATGTCATGGTGATTCGCTGCCTTGCCCCCTGTGCCTCTGTTCCCTTGTGCCTCTGTGCCTTGCCCTTTCCCTTGCCCTTGCCTCGCTTCTAATCAAAGGCCGCAGCCTCCT
>CAYUAQ010000091.1:0-17586 GCA_964442705.1 uncultured Desulfobacteraceae bacterium | reverse complement strand
GCTCCACCGAAACACACCCCGGGCTCCACTGGGTTGCGGGCATCGCCCGCGTTAGTTACTTGCGATTGCCGTGAACGCCGGCCAAAAAGGGGTTGACACCTCTAGGCACTTAAATTAAATAGATATGGAGCATACTGATTGAGCGCTCGTTCACAAAGCCGCCGCCCTAGGTGCCAAGGCTGGCGCCGGGGAAACGGACCCATGAGGAGATACCCGTGGATTTTGATCTCACCACAGAGCAGGAAATGATTGGCAGAGAGGTTCGCCGCTTTGCCCGCCACGAAATCGCCCCTGTGGCCGGCGAACTGGATGAGACCGAAACCTTTTCGCCGCAGTTGACACGCAAGATGGGCGAAATCGGCCTGTTCGGCATGTTTGTGGATGAATCCTACGATGGTCAGCAGATGGATTATCTGTCCTATATCATTGCCGTGGAAGAGATTGCACGCGTCGATGGCTCCCAGGCCGCCACTATCGCCGCCGGCAACTCTCTGGGGATCGGGCCGATTTACTATTTCGGAAGCGAAAGACAGAAGCGGAAATACCTGCCGCCCCTGTGCCGGGGAGAGGGACTGTGGGGATTCGGCCTCACCGAGCCGACGGCCGGTTCCGACGCCGGCGGCAGCAAGACCACGGCGGTCAAAGACGGCAACCAGTGGGTTATCAACGGATCCAAAATTTTTATTACCAACGCCGCCTGCGAAATGACCCACGGGGTCACGGTGCAGGCCGTTACCGGAAAGCGCCCCAACGGCAAACCCGAATACACCTGCTTTCTGGTGGAGGCCGGCACGCCGGGCTTCAAGGCGGTGCCCATGCACCGCAAGATGATGTGGCGCGCTTCCAACACGGGTGAGCTGTACTTCGACGACGTGCGGGTACCCGCAGAAAATATTCTGGGGCAGCGCGGGGATGGGTTTCATCAGATGCTCAAGACCCTGGACGGCGGCCGGCTCTCCATCGCCGCCATGGGCCTGGGGGGCGCCCAGGGAGCCTATGACCTGGCGCTGAAATATGCCCGCCAGCGGGTGCAGTTCGGTCAGCCCATATCCAAGTTCCAGGCCGTGGCGTTCAAGCTGGCCGACTGTGCCGTGGAAATCGAGTGCGGCCGCAACCTCCTCTACAAGGCCTGCTGGCTGCGGGACCGCAAGCGGCCCTTCGAGCAGCAGGCCGCCATGGCCAAGCTGTACTGTTCGGAGCTGATGGGCCGGGTTGCGGACCGGGCCGTCCAGATTCACGGCGGCTACGGCCTGATGAAAGACTACAGCGTGGAGCGGTTCTACCGGGACCAGAAACTGCTGGACATCGGCGAAGGCACATCAGAGGTGCAGCGCATCGTGATATCACGCCACATCGGCTGCTGAGGCGGTTTTGACGCGCAAGCGCCGTTCTTTTCGCAAAATCATCGAACTTGCTTGCCTGACATGGGAGAAGACAAAATGAGCGCTGACATTCTGCTTTCGGAACATCAAGACGGTGTGGAAATCCTCACCCTGAACCGTCCCCAGGTGATGAACGCCTTCAACTTCGATCTGCTGCACGCCCTTGCGGCCCAGGTGGAGCGCATCCGTTTCGACCGCAGCGTGCGGGCCGTGATCATCACCGGCTCCGGCCAGCGGGCCTTCTGCTCGGGGGCCGATCTCAAGGAGCGGGCCACGCTGCCGCCCGAAAAGGTGCGCGAGTACATCTTCACCATCCGCAACCTGTTCACCGCCATCGAGCAGCTGAACAAACCCGTCATCGCCGGCGTAAACGGCGTGGCCCTGGGCGGCGGCACCGAGCTTGCCCTGGCGTGCGACATCCGGCTGGCCTCGGCCACCGCCACCATGGGGCTGACCGAAACGCGGCTGGCCATCATCCCCGGTGCCGGCGGCACCCAGCGGCTGCCCCGCCTGGTGGGTCGCGGCAAGGCCAAGGAACTCATCTTCACCGGCCGGCGCGTGGGGGCCCAGGAGGCCCTGCAGATCGGCCTGGTGAACCATGTCCATGAGCCCGATGCGCTGCTGGAGGAGTGTCGCAAGATGGCGGCGCTGATTGCCGAAGGCGGACCCGTGGCCCTGGAGCAAGCCAAATACGCCATCAACCACGGGCTGGAGACCGATCTGGCCACCGGCCTGGCCATCGAATCCAACGCTTACTGGGTGACCATTCCCACCAGGGATCGTCTCGAAGGCCTGGCCGCTTTCCGTGAAAAACGCAAACCCGTCTACAAGGGAGAATAAAAAAACAAGGAGGACACCCCGACATGACCGAATACGATTACTGGAAGATCTTTCCCCGTATGCCCCGCCGGGTGACCATCGGCGACATCACCATCCGCGACGGCTTTCAGCACCAGGAAAAATTCATCTCCACGGCCGCCAAGAAGTTCTACCTGGAAGAGCTGATTTTTGCCGGCTGCCGCCACATCGAGGTGACCAACCTGGGCAACCCCTATCTGATGCCCCAGTTTCGCGATGCCGAAGAGCTGCTGGCCCACCTGCGCAGCGACCGCTTCAAGAAGCGCTGCGAGCGAAAAGGGGTCCCCTATGACGAACTGGTGCTGACGGCCATCACCATCCGCGAAGGCGCCGTGGACCGCGCCGTTGAACTGCGCGAAAAGGGCATCGGCCCGGACCGCCTGCTCATGATGGTGTCCACCGAGGAGGAACACCACTTCGCCAACTCCGGCACCACCCTGCCGGACTACTGGAAGGAGGCCGAACGCTGCATCAAGAAGTGCAACGACGCCGGCATGATGATGTGCGGCACGGTCAGCACCATCTGGGGAAGCCCCATCGGCGGGGCCACCAGGCTGGAAGACGCGGTGGAATTCACCAAGCGCTGGCTGGAGATCGGGGCCCACGACGTGGAGCACGCCGACCACGACGGCAGTGCCTCGGCCCCGGAGGTGTACCGCTACTTTTCCATGATCCTCGACGAGATTCCGGACCCGGAGCTGCACATCGCCCATTTTCACGAGACCAAGCGTGTGGCCGCGGCGTCGGTGCTGGCGGCCCTGCAGGCGGGCATCACCCGTTTCGAGGGCACCCTGGGCGGGCAGGGCGGCCAGCCGGCCAATTTCCTGGACGACTGCCCGGTGCGCGGCACCGGCGAATACTACTACGAAGATCCCCGCTACGTGGGCCTGGTGTGCCTGGAAGACACCCTGGTGCAAATCGACGAGATGGGTATCGAACACGGCTACGACGTAGATCGGGTGCTGCAGCTGGGGCGCCTGATGGAAAAGACCATCGGCCACCGGTTGCGGTCCGAAGCGGTCATCAACGGCCGGACCCTGAAGGAGGGACACCCGCAGTTTGCCCGCCCGGGACTTCAGCGCCGCAAGCAAAAGCTGGGCGAGCAACCCGGCCAGAAACTGCCCGCCGACTGGGCGCCCCAGGCCATGCTGCCCGAGAAATACCGGCCGCATTGACAAACGAGGCCCGTCCGGCCTAAAATAAGGAAAAGCCGACATGGGCCCCAGGGAGGCTCCGTATGTCCCAGGATGCAGATCGTATCGAAGCCCTTGAAGACTCCGAGTTGGTGCAGCTGATCGGTGACATGTTTCACCGCATCGTGGTGCACTATGCCCTCTGGTTCACCGAGGTGCGCCACCAGATGGGAATGCAGAAGGCCCTGGAGACCCTGGACAGCGCCTCGCGCCGCAGCATCACCATCCAGATGAAGCGGCTTTCCAAGGTGCTGGGTTTTGCCTTGAAGGACGATCTGCCGGCCGCGCTCCACGACCTGCCGCGGGAGCAGCTGTTGTCCCTGATGGACGCCGTGGCCGCCAACTGGCTGGCCAACGACGGGGTGTGGTTCCAGGCGGTGGAATTCTCCTCCGGCATGACCGATGCCAAGCGCTGCAACGACTCCTGCTGGGCCCATTTTTCACCCTTCGAGGCCTGGTCGATCCGCCGGTTTTTGCGGCTCGGCGAGCGCCCCGGACTGGCCGGGCTGAAGCGGGCCCTCAATTTCCGGCTTTACGCCCGCATCAACACCCAGTCTTTCCACGATGAAACCGACGGCAGCTTCATCTTCCAAATGAACGAGTGCCGGGTGCAGGCGGCCCGCAAACGCAAGGGCCTGGCGGACTATCCCTGCAAGTCGGGCGGCATGGTGGAGTACACCTATTTCGCGCGCAGCATCGATGCCCGCATTCGCACCGAGTGCATCGGCTGCCCGCCGGACGACCATCCCGACGAGTGGTACTGCGCCTGGCGTTTTTTCATCGAGGATTAGGGAGGGATGGGTTACCCGGAAGCAGGTAGAATACCGTTGTTACCCGATATCTGACAGCTGATACCTGAAACCTGACACCTACCAAACGAAAGGTGGATGCCATGAAAGCCATGATTATGGAGGACACGCAGGATCTGTGCTGTACGTCACACCCCCTGAAACTGGCTGAATACCCGACGCCCGAACCCGGGGAAGGCCAGGTACTGATCAAAGTGTCTACCTGCGGTGTCTGTCATACCGAGATCGATGTCATCGAAGGGCGCACCTCTCCGCGCTTGCCGGTGGTTCTCGGCCACCAGGTGATCGGCCGTATCGTGGACCGTGGACCCGGCGCGAACCGCTTCAACACCGGCGACCGGGTGGGGGTGGCCTGGATTTTCCGGGCCTGCGGCCAGTGCGACTTCTGCCGCAACGGCCAGGAGAACCTGTGCAGCGAATTTGAGGCCACGGGGTGTCACGCCGACGGGGGCTACGCCGAATACATGGTGGCCTATGAGGATTTCGTCTACCCCATCCCGGAGGTTTTCCCCGATGTCCAGGCGGCTCCCCTGCTGTGTGCCGGCGCCATCGGTTACCGATCCCTGCACCTGACCGGCATCACCAACGGCCGGACCTTGGGCTTTGTGGGCTTCGGCGCCTCGGCCCACCTGGTGTTGAAAATGGCCAAAAAGCGTTATCCCGACAGTCCCCTCTTCGTCTATGCCCGCAGCCTGAAGGAGCGGGAGTTCGCCCAGGAGTTGGGGGCGGCCTGGGCGGGTGACTACAATGCCGACCCGCCCGAACGGCTGGATGCCGTCATCGACACGACGCCTGCCTGGCGTCCGGTGCTCAAAGCGCTGGAAGTACTCAAGCCCGGGGGGCGGTTGGTCATCAATGCCGTTCGTAAGGACAATGCCGACCGGGATTTGCTGATGGGGCTGGACTACCCCCGCCACCTGTGGTTGGAAAAGGAGATCAAGAGCGTGGCCAATGTGACCCGCAAGGATGTTACCGATTTTCTGGAACTGGCCGTCGAAATGGATATCGACCCGGTGGTGGAAGAGTACGGCCTGATGGATGCCAACCGGGCGCTGATGGAACTTAAGACACGCAAGATCCACGGCGCCAAGGTGCTGGTCATCGACTGAAACGGGAAAAAGCCCGTACGCCGCTTTTTTCGGGCGGCGTCGAAGCAACAGGACGTCCGGAAAGAAAAAAGCCCGAAGCGTAACCGCTTCGGGCTTTTTGACATTTATTTCAGGTCCCAGCGGTTGTCTAGAACAGTCCGGTGACCTTGCCGGTTTCAACTTCCACGTCCACCCTCCGGAAGGCCGGGTTGGAGCCGGTGCCCGGCATCAGGCTGATGGTGCCGGCGCAGGGGCACAGGAACTTGGCGCCGGAGTAGATCAGCACGTCGCGGATGGGTAGGGTCCAACCCTTGGGCACGCCCTTGAGCGTGGGGTCGTGGGTCAGGCTGAGGTGCGTCTTGACCATCATGGTGGCGTAGTCGTCGTATTTGTCGTCACCCTCCAGCATCTTGGCCTTGGCTTCGGCTTCCGGGGTCCAGGTGACACCGTCGGCGCCGTAAACCTCCTTGGCGATGATTTCCACGCGGTCGCGCAGCTTCATCTCCAGCGGGTAGAGGAATTTGAAGTCGTTTTCCTCGTTGCAGGCGTCGATGACGGCATCGGCGAACTCCAGGGCGCCTTCACCGCCCAGTTCCCAGTGCTTGGACTCGGCGCAGCGGGCGCCGGCTTCCTCGGCCACGCGACGTACGATCTTGCACTCTTCGTCGGTGTCGGTGTAGAAGCGGTTGATGCAGACCACCGGGTTGATGCCGGCCTTGCGGATGGTGTTGATGTGGTGCACCATGTTGGCGCAGCCCTTTTCCACCAGCTCCAGGTTTTCCTTGGTGTACTCGTCGGGCAGGGCGATGCCGGGAACCACCTTGGGGCCGCCGCCGTGCATTTTAAGGGCGCGGATGGTGGTGGTCAGCACCGACACGTGGGGTTTCAGACCGCTGAAGCGGCATTTCACGTTCCAGAACTTCTCGAAGCCGATGTCGGCCGCGAAACCGCTCTCGGTCACGTGGTAGTCAAACAGCTTGAGGCCGACGCGGTCGGCGATGATCGAGGACTGGCCCACGGCGATGTTGGCAAAGGGGCCGGCGTGCACCATGCAGGGGTTGTACTCGGCGGTGCACATCAGGGTCGGGTTGATGGTGTTGCGCATGAAGGCCGTCATGGCGTTGCCGACTTCCAGGTCGCCGGTGGTCACGGGCTTGCCGCTCTTGTCGAAGGCCACGGTGATCTCGTTGAGGCGTTTCTTGAGATCGGCCAGGTCCCGGATGACCGCCAGGATGGCCATGCACTCGGAGCCCACGGCGATGCCGAATTTGGACTGCATGGTGAAGCCGTCGTAGCGCCCGCCGAGGCCGATGACGATGTTGCGCAGGGCCTGGGCGCAGAAGTCGATGATCCAGCCCATCTCCACGCGGGTGGGATCGATGTTGAGCCGGGCCATGCCGCTGAGCCGTTCCAGTTGCTCGTCATTGTAGTTGCGTTCATGCTGCATGCGTGCGGTCAGCGCCACCATGGCCAGGTTGTGGGCGTTCATGATGTCGTTGATGTCGCCGGTCAGCCCCAGGGAAAACTCGGTCATGGGGATGAGCAGGGAGTTGCCGCCGCCGGCCGCCGTTCCCTTGACGTTCATGGTGGGGCCGCCCGAGGGCTGACGCAGGGCGCCGCCGACGTTGACGCCGCGCATTCCGAGGCCTTCCATCAGACCGCAGGAGGTGGTGCTTTTGCCTTCTCCCAGGGGCGTCGGGGTGATGGCCGTCACCTCGATGTACTTGCCGTCCGGTTTGTTCTGCAGGCGTTTGATGATTTTCAGAAAGTCGAGTTTGGCCAGCCTGCCCATGGGCAGAATCTCGTCTTTTTCAAGACCCAGCTTTTCTCTCCACTCGTCCGGGCTCGGCATGTTTTTTTCGGCTGCCTCTGAAATCTGCCAGTCAGCCATTTCCACAGCGTTGTAAGGCATCGACCCATTCCTCCTTTTACATTGAGATTAACACCAGTTAAAAAACGCCCTATCCTATTTACAGAACCGTTGTCCCCGGTTCTGTCGCATATCGCGGTCTTCTAACCGACCAGGCCGGCTGATGAATTATAAGATATAACCAATAACACGGGAATTTGTTTTTATCAAGAAAATATGCGTCTTTCGTTCACATGTTTTAGACCCGCCGGGTACGCTCCCACGGTCGGTCCCCCTTCAGACCTTCTCGCCGGCACCGGTGAAGTTTTCCATCCTGACCATGTTAAAGTAAATGCCGCTGCGTTTAACCAGTTCCCGGTGGCTTCCGGACTCGACCATGCGGCCGTGGTCCAGGACCACGATGAAGTCGGCGTGGCGCGCCGTGGACAGGCGGTGGGCCACCACAAAAGCCGTCCGGCGCACCGTCAGGGCGGCCATGGCCTTTTGCACCAGCGATTCCGTGTGGGAATCCACGTAGGAGGTGGCTTCATCCAGAATAATCAAGTCGGGATCGCGGGCCAGGGCGCGTGCGATGGAAACCAGCTGGCGCTCCCCGCTGGACAGCCCGCCACCCTCACCGGAAAGGGGGGTGTCCAGCCCGTGGGGCAGGCGCTTGACCAGGTCCGTGCAGTGGGCGTCTGCCAGTACGCGTGCCAGCGCTTTTTCAGTGAGGTCGGGATTGCCGGCCAGGATGTTGTCGCGGATGGTGCCTGAAAACAGAAAAGGATCCTGGGACACCAGGGCCATTCTGGCGCGCAGCACCCGTGGGGGAATGCTGCGGATGTCACGGCTGTTGATCAGGATGCGGCCGCTGTCTGCGTCGTAAAAGCGTGCCAGCAGGTGTACCAGGGTGGTTTTGCCCGAACCGGTGGATCCCACCAGGGCCACGGTCTGGCCGCGGCGGACACTGAAGGTGATGTCGGACAGCACCGGCTCTTCGGGGGTGTAGCGGAAAGAGACTTTCTCGAAAGCCACCGATTCGATGGTTTTCAGCTCGGCCGGGGCGGGGCCTGCGATCGGTGTCGGGCCGCCGTCGTATTCACGGCTGTCGAGTATCAGAAAGATCCGTTCGGCCGAGGCCAGGGCGTTTTGCAGCAGGTTGTACTTGTCGGACAGATCGCGGATGGGCCTGAAGAACATGCGGATGTAGGACAGAAAGGCCACCAGGCTTCCCAGTGTCAGAGAATGGGACAGCACGGCCTGACCGCCGAAGTAGATCAGCACCGCCACCATGCCGGTGCCCAGAAATTCGATGAAAGGCATAAAGAGCCCCAGTATGTGTATCTGGCGCAGGCCCGCTTCGCAAACCTCCCGGTTCAAGGCGGCAAAACGACGGTAGTTGGCGTGCTCCTGCCCGAAAAGCTGGATGACGCGGATGCCGCCGATGGTTTCGGCAAAGCGGGTGTTGATCTCGGCGATTTTCAGCCGCAGCGTCCTGAACACTTCCCGTACCCGCCCCGAGAATAAAACGGCCGCATAGACCACCAGGGGAAGAGAGGCGAAGGTGATCATCGCCAGTTTGAGGTTCAGGAAGGCCAATACGCCGGCGATACCCGTCAGCAGTAGGATATCCTTGAATATCATTGAGATAAACGATGTGAAAAGCTCATGCATGTTCTGCACATCGTTGGTGACGCGGGTCGTCAGCCGCCCCACGGGCTGCCGGCTGAAGTAGGAAACCGAAAGCTCTTCAAGGTGCCGGAATATTTTCATCCTCAGCGTGTGCATGATCATGTGCCCGGCGTATTCCATGATGACCCTCTGCAGGAAATTGAGGAGAAAACCGGCCGTGATGAGGCCGACAAAAAGAAGGGTGATGCGGGCCAGCCCTTCCAGGCGGGGACGCTGCCGGGCGTCAGGATGGCCGGACGGAAGGGACGTCGGGGAAGATGCCGTCGAGGTGCTCGCGTGCTGCGATGAAGGCGGCACGATGTACCGGTCGATGGCGGTGCGGGTCACCAGCGGCAGGACCAGGTCCACGACGGTGATCAGCACCACCAGTGCAATGGAGACCGCCAGCAGGCCGCCCTGGGGGCGCAGCAGCGGTACAAGGCGCCGCAGCAGCCGCAGATCGTGGGATCGCCGTGTCAGATCCTGTTCCTCGAAATGGCCGAACTCAGACCTCATCGAGTTCCCCCCGTATCTTCTGAAGACGGTACATGCGGGCGTAGTAGCCGCCGGCGCGGCTCAGATCGTAGTGGTTGCCGGACTCGACGATGCGGCCCCGCTGCAGGGAGAGTATCAGGTCGGCATGGCGCAGGGCCGACAGGCGGTGGGAGGCGATCACCACCGTCCGTCGCCCGTGCAGGGATCGGACATACGCCATGATGCGGTTGCCGGTTTCCACATCCAACTGGCTCACCGGGTCGTCTAAGATCAGGAAGGGGCGCCTCTGAAGAAAGGCGCGGGCCAAAGCGATACGCTGTTTCTGGCCGCCCGACAAAATGACACCCTTCTCCCCCACCACGGTATCGAACCCGTGGGGGAAGGACAGGACGGTGTTGTACACGCGGGCCTGGCGGGCGGCATCTTCCAGGGCGGCCTGGGAAAAGTGGGCGTTGCCCAGGGTGATATTTTCTCTGATGGTCCCGGCGAACAGGAACGGTTCCTGGGGCACGCAGGCCATGGCCGCGCGCAGGTCTTCGAGCCGCAGTCGGCGAATATCCCGGCCGTCCAGAAGGATGCGGCCCCTGTCCACGTCGTAGAGCCTGGGGATGAGATTGAGCAGGGTGGTCTTTCCGCTTCCCGGCGGCCCCACCAGACCCAGGGTCTGTCCGGCGGTCAGCCCGAAGCTGATGCGGTCCAGGGCCGGCGCCGTGCCCTGCCGCTGTCCGGCCTTTCGATATGAAAAGCGCACCGTCTGGAACACGATTTCTCCGTGCACTTTGGTTATCGGCAGCGCCTCCGGAGCGTCGTGGATGGCAGGCCGGGTCTGCAGGATGGTGTCGATGCGCTCCAGTGAAGCACGTCCCCGCTGGATCAGGTTGGTGACCCACCCCAGGGCCATCATGGGCCAGGTCAAGAGGCTCAGGTAATAGATGAAGGCCACGAAGTCGCCCGGGGTGATCGTCCCCAGGATGGTCATGCGGCCGCCCAGGTACAGGACGATGGCCAGGCTCAGGTTGGTGAAAAAGAGCATCATGGGAAAAAAAAGCCCCACCGTCCTGACCAGCTTCAGATTTTCCTGCACATAGGCCCTGGATTCTCGCGACACCTCGTCCGCGGCCGCTGTCTCCCGCGTGTAGGCCTTGATGACCCGGATGCCGGCGAAGCGTTCGCGCACGGTTTCCGTCAGGCCGGCGAAGGCGCGCTGGACGAGTCGGTAGTGGCGGTGCATGCGCCGACTGAGCAGGCGCGTGCCCAGGGCAATGCACGGCATCGGAATCAGCACGAAGGCCGTCAGACGCAGATCGATGTAAACCATGAAGGCCACCGAGGCCATGCCCAGCACCACGGCGTCGTTCAGGGCGACCAGCCCCATGCCGGCGGCCATGCGGACCTGTTTGATGTCGTTGGTGGCGTGGGCCATCAGTTCGCCGGCGGAAACCCGGTCGAAGTAGGCGGCCGAAAGCGTCTGGATATGCGCGAAGAGGCGGTTTCGCAGACCTTCTTCGATGCGGCGCGAGGTGCCCAGCAACAGGCGGCGCCAAATGTAGCGGAACACCGCGATCAGCAGCGCCAGGCCCACAATGACCAGCGCGTAGCCCAGCAGATCGGCGGAAGTGGACCGCAGGGATGTCAGGTCGTCAACGGCGCGTTTGATTACCCGTGGAATGAACAGCTGCAGAAAATCCACCAGGGCCAGGGACAGCAGGCCGGCGGCAATGGCACCGGCGCGCTGCCTGAAGTAGGGCAGGATGAGCCGGGTTGATTTTTTCAGCGACTGTTTGTTCGGCGGCGGCATGGTCAGATGGAGCTCCTGGGCTGAAATCGGCACAGAAGGCTACCATCTTTTTTTGGGGGGATTCAACAGGAATGTCGCGTTTGTATCTCTTTGGCAGAATCGTTATGTCGTTCGGCTTCTGACCAGTCCGCAGACCGCCTCGGCCGCTTGGTCGGTGCTCAGGCTGCCCGTGTTGAGAACCAGGTCGTAGTTCAGCGGGTCGCCGATATCGGCATAAAAGTATTTGCGGATGAAGGCCTTGCGGTCCGATTCGGTACGAATGATGCGCCGCTTGGCTTCTTTGGGCGTGACGCCGAAGGTGCGTGCCACGTTGTCGATACGAACCGGCTGGGGGGCCACGATGCGCACGCTGAACCGCTGGGCAGGCGGCAGAATGAAGTTGGCGCCTCGTCCGACAATTACGGCGGCACCGTGTTTTCCGATGGTGCCGATCACTTTCATGAGGTGCTGCAGGTACTGATCGGGCCACAGGTGCTGTTCGTCGACCAGTGATGCGATCCAGTCTTCGAGGATGTTCAGCCCCTTTTCATCCAGTGTTTCCAGAAGTTGCCTGCTGACCTTGGAACTCTGGGCCATCTCGTGAATGACTTTCTGGTGAAAAAGATCATAACCCAATATCTCGGCCACCCGTTCGGCGACGATATTGCCGCCGCTTCCCGGCTGCCTGGAGATGGTGATCACGGGCAGGAGCTCCGTGTCGACCTTTTCTTGAGCACTCATTATCCGCCACCGGTTCACCTGTTCTTCCACGATGCGGGCGATAGAACGTGTCGCGGTTTTCATCTCTTCCTCCTTTCCGGGAAATCCGCTCGCGTTGGGGCACAGCCGTCCTGTAAACAAAATTATATACGATTTCCCGGGATGTCAAACCTCCGCCGGCACCCAGGGGGCCGTCCAGGACGCGCCGTCTGCTGTGAAACCTGCGCGCCCCTGGCACACAGGAGCACCCGCATGACGAAGGGCGCCCGCATCAAGCATGCCAATCGGTACTCGCGATTGCCCCAGACGCCCATCCGGACCCGATTGACTTTGGGCTTGCCCGTTGATAAAGTGTGTGCCCATGAAATCCGGAAGTGTCGTCGAGTATATCGACAGAGAAAAGATAACCTGCGCCGTCGTCCAGGAAGTAAAGCAGCGACGCGTGCGACTGTTGACGCAGAACAACCGCGAGGTCAAGATATCCGCCGCCCGTCTTGCAGAGTACGGCAACCGGTGCCTGGACCTGTCCATGGGCAGAGACCGGCTGGTTGAGGCGCTGCGCGAAATTTCCAGTAAAAGGGACCAACTGGCCGCCCGCATCGACATCCAGGAGCTGTGGGAGGTGCTCAACAGCGAACAGGAGTGGATCGACCTGGAAACCATGACCGCTTTCTGTTTTCCGGACAGCAGCAACGGTGACCACGCCTCGGCCGTGATGCGGGCCTTCTTCCGAAATCGGCGCTACTTCAAGTTCAGCCCGGAAGGGTTTTTCCCCTACACGCCGGAAGAAGTCGAGCGCAAGATCGCCCAGGAAAGGGAAGCCGCCCGGCGGCAGCGCATTGTCGAGGGCGCCTCCCGCTGGGTAAGAGAGATGCTCAACGATGCTTCGGCCGCGGCGCCCCTTGATCTTTCCGGGGAGCAGGCCGAATTCGTCGATATCCTGAAGTCCTACTTTCTCTTCGAGAGCCAGAGTCCCCACCGCGACCTGGCCAAGGCCATTCTGAAAAAGGCCGGCGTCAAATCGGTGGAGAGCCTGTTTGACTTTTTTGTCAAACTGGGGGTCTTTTCGCAAGACGAGAATATCGACCTCTACCGCCTGGAGATCCCCGTGGCGTTTTCGCCTGCAGCGTTGCAGGAGGCCGAGGCCCTGACCTCACAGGCCGTCGCTTCCCGCGGCCTGGCGCAGCGCCGCGACCTGACGGGCCTGGATGTGATGACCATCGACGGGCAGGGCACCCAGGATTTTGATGATGCCCTGAGCATCGAAGACCTGGGAAACCGCTACCGCTTGGGAGTCCATATCGTCGATGTGGCCCAGTACGTCAAACCGGGCAGCGCCCTGGACCGTGAGGCCCTGCGCCGCGGCAGCTCGATCTACATGCCGGACATGAAAATTCCCATGCTGCCCCCGCAGCTGGCCGACGGCTACTGCAGCCTCATGGCCGGTGAACGCCGGCCGGCCATCAGCATTCTGGTGCTGGTGGGCAAGCCGCCGTCTGCCGAGATCATCGATTTTGAGATCGTCGCCAGTGTGGTCGCGGTGAAACGCCAGCTGACCTATGATGAGGCCAATCAGCTCATGGCCTCGGAACCGGGTATGGCCGTGCTGGCCGATGTCGCCAAAGCTTTCCAGCGCCGGCGCCTGGACGAGGGCGCGGTGCAGATCACTCTGCCCGAAATCAACGTGTGGCTGGATGCCGAGGGGCGCGTCAATGTCTCCCGGGGAGATCGGGAGAGCCCGGCACGACTGCTGGTTTCGGAACTGATGATCATGGCCAACTGGTTGATGGCCCGGTCGCTGAGTGAACACGAAATCCCGGCTGTTTTTCGGTCTCAGCCCGAACCCCGCGAACGTCTCTACCGCGGGGACGAGGGCACGCTTTTCCAGAACTGGATGCAGCGGCGCCTGGTGAGCCGCTTCGTATTGGGTCACGCGGCAGAGAAACACTCGGGACTGGGCCTGGACGCGTATGTGACCGCCACCTCGCCCATTCGCAAGTACTTCGATCTGCTGACACAGCGCCAGATCCGGGCGCTGCTGGGCCTGGAAGAGCCCGTCGACGCCGAGGAAATAGACCGCCTGATACAGTTGCTGGAAGAGCCCATGGCCAACGTGGGACGTCTCCAGTACCGGCGCAACCGTTACTGGCTGCTGAAGTACCTGGAGGGCTTGGTGGGCCAGCGGCTGGAGGGCGTCGTGCTTTATAAAAAACACCACGGCTACCAGATTCTGCTGGTGGATTACATGCTGGAGGCCACGCTGCCGTTGTCCGGCGGATTCGAACTCAAGCCCGAGGACCTGGTCCAGGTCACCCTGCAGCAAGTAAACGCCCGCCGTGACACCCTGTCGGTGTTTTTGTCCTGAAGGACAGGGTGTCAGGTGTTAGAAAGCTGTCAGGTGTCAGGTATCAGGTGTCAGCTGACAGCTTATATTGCAGCGTGTCATGCCAGCCGAGACAGCAAACCAACCAGTGCTGTGGATTTGCATCCTTTTCCCTGAGAGCTGAAGGCTGACACCTGACACCTCTTTTATGTGTCAGCGTGGCGGAGAGGGTGTCTCCGGATCCGCGGGGGCCGGGGCGCCGGCCGTTTCTTCCCGGATAACGCGCACGATCTTGGGCTGGTAGGCGGACTTGCGGGCCATCTTATTGCCGGTGACCTTGACGAAGGCCACGGCCGCAAAGAGGAAGCCGAAGGCGAACAGGGCCGACAGCACGGAGCCGTCCATCTGGAAACGCGGGGCCAGGTTCTGGCCGATGACCGCCCCGGCGATCATCCACAAAATGGGAAACACGTACAGCAGGAAAGTGGCCTTGAGCAGCGAGGAGGTCTCGAAGCTGATGACCACCCGGTCGCCGCTGCGGGCGTTGGCCAGGTTGATGGCCTCGACGCGCATCTCCCTGCCTTCCTGACTCTGGCAGGAATCCTTGGCGCTGCAGTGTTTGCAGGCGCTGTTCTGCATCGTCTTGACCCACGCCGTGCGGGCGCGGACATCGGTGACGATTCCCTCTTCGGTGGCCATGACGGCTCTTGGTATTTATGCTTCCGCCGGTGCGGCGGCGGTTTCCTGTTCCACCTGCGGCGCGGGGGGCTGGGCCTGTATCTGCGCGGGCGGCGGCTGCTCTTTGTAGCAGATCAGGCCGCACTGCAGGCAGCGGGCGGATTCGGTTTTGGCCATTTCCTCGGTGAATCCCAGTTCCAGCTCTTTGCAGTCCGGTTCAGTGCACAACGGCATGATCTGCCGGGGCGCGGGGTCTATGCCCTCCACGTGGTCGATGTTCTGGATATACCGATCCGGGGTCAGCACGTTCCGGGGCAGATCCAGGTCGATGCCGTTGATGGCCTGATGGATGGAAGCCGCCGAACGCCGTCCGCCCCCGATGGCCCGCACGGCGGCACTGTAGTCCGAGAGTTCGTCTCCCTCGGCCAGCAATCCGATTTCCATGGAATAGGCCGGTTTTTTATAGGGCTCGATGGTGATCCAGGTCAGGGGCCCCTCGGTTTCCGGCTGGTCTTCCTCCTGCCGGGGTCTGGTGAAAATGAGTTCCGGCAGGCGCCCTGAGGACAGGAAGAGGCGGTCGACCGGCAGCGTTTCTTTTTCGCGGGTGGTCAGGTCCACGATTTCGACCTCTTTCAGCTGGTCCTGCTGTCCCGACAGTCCGAAGACACCGTGGCCGAAGGTCACGGTGACACCCTCTGCGCGCAGCTTTTCGACTTGCGCCGCCTCCAGGGGGCTGTCTGCTTCGGTTTCCCGGAAAAGCAGGGTGATGTTGCCGGCGCCCCGCTGCCGGCAGATCGCCACCGCGCTGGCGGCCAGCCTGCCGCCGCCGGCGATGAGAACGTTGCCGCTGCAGTCGATGGCCTCATCTTCCGGACTCTGGGCGGATTTCACCAGGTCCATCAGCAGGAAGGTCCCCGGCACGGGCTGCTCGTCAGCGGCCGTGACGCCACGGGCCAGCCGGCTGTCCCAGCCGCCGGCCGCCAGATACACGCATTCATACCCATCGCCCAACAGCGAGGCGATGGTCACGTCTTTCCCCAGGGCAGTCCCGGTCTTGGCTTCCACCCCCATTTCCAGCACGCCCTCGATGTCCCAGTCCAGGATTTCACGGGGCAGCCGTTCGAAGGCGATGGCTTTGCGCAGCAGGCCGCCCAGCTTGTCGGTGGCCTCGAAAACCGTGGGGCTGTGCCCCAGGCGGGCGGTAAAGAAAGCGGTCGACAGCCCCTCTACGCCGCCGCCGATAACGGCCACGCGGTGGCCGGTTGCGGGTGCTTTGTAAGGCTGCACCCGTTCGCCGCGCTCTTTTTCGTAATCGGCCACGAAGCGCTTCAGAAAATTGATGGCCACCGGTTCGTCGGCCAGGCCGCGCCGACAGTCGAACTCACAGGGACGCGGACAGATGCGGCCGATCACCGTGGGAAAGGGCAGGCGCTCTTTGATGACCTGTACCGCCCGGTGATAGTCCCCCAGGTAGATCTGGCGGATGTATTCACAGATGTCGATGCCCGCGGGACAGGTGCGCTGGCAGGGAGTGGTGCAATCGTCGGTGGTGTACTCCTTTATGATCCGGCGCGTGACCGAGGACAGCGTGATGATGTGTTTGGGGCACGCTCTTTCACAGGCCCCGCAGCCTGTACAGCGCTCCGCGTTGACCACCGGCAGCCCGTTTTCTCCCATGGAAAGGGCCCCGAACTGGCAGGCCCGCACGCAGCTGCCCAGGCCGATGCAGCCAATGGTGCACACCTTCATGCCGCCGCTCAGCAGGGCGGCGGCGCGGCAGTCGCTTATGCCGTCGTAGATGAACTTGGTGTCGGCTTCCTCGACGCTGTAGGTGCAGCCCGGACGGGCGATGTCGGGCTCCCTGGCCTCGATGGACGCTCCGATGATACCAGCGATGATTTCGGCCACGTCCTCTCCGGCGGCCACGCAGGAATTGGGCGAAGACTTTCCTGCCACGATGGCTTCGGCATTGGCGCTGCAGCCCGGATATCCGCAGCCACCGCAGTTGGCGCCGGGCAGGGCCTCGTCGACGGCCACTATTTTGGGATCCACGTAAACGTAGAAGACCTTTGACGCCACAGCCAGCCCGACGCCCACAATCAGCCCGATACCCCCCATGATGATCACCGCTGTCAACATGATCCGCTGCTCCTTACAATGATTTTAGGTTTTCGGTTGACCGGCTACCGGTCGGCTTCGCCTACCACGATCCATCCAGTCCCCGCAGCCCGTTGATGTAGAGCCTGCCGCTGGCGACGAAAAGCGAGTAGCGGGTACTCAGCAGGGGCAGCTCCCAGTTTTCGGCCAGTTTCACGGTGTTCGCCCCGGGTCGTTTGCCACGCACGAAAACAATGGCGCCCACCCCGGCGACCCTGGCGGTCTGCAAGGCCTGTTCGGTGGTGAGTCCCGTGAGCAGGACCGCGTCCTGGGCCGCGGCGGCAAGCACATCTTCCATCAGATCGGCGCCGCCGGCGCCCATGATGGTCTTGTGCAGCTGGCATTTTCCGGCGAGGACTTCAGCCTTCAGGATCTCCTTGATTTCTGAGAGCTTCACTGCTCAGGTCCGTTGCATGGTTTCGGTCGGCGGCCCCCTCGGAAAAAAGCGCGCCGATCCGCAGGTTCCCTGAAAAACAGACGCCTTGAACGAATTAACCTCTCATAATGATGAAAAAAAGTCAATGCTGAGATGGTCAAAAATTTTTACCCCGGCACCACCTTTCCACCTGCCGGGATTGGCAGTTGA
>CAYUAQ010000090.1:0-18562 GCA_964442705.1 uncultured Desulfobacteraceae bacterium | reverse complement strand
GATGACCATGAGTACCGAGGGCATTTACGGCATCCCGCTGGACGTGTCGGCCACCGTGGTGTTTCTCTTCGTGCTGTTCGGCGCCATGCTCGACAAGGCCGGGGCCGGCCAGTATTTCATCCACCTGGCCCTGTCGCTGCTGGGGCGCTTCAAGGGAGGACCGGCCAAGGCCGCCGTGCTGGGCAGCGGGCTGACGGGGCTGGTCAACGGGTCGAGCATCGCCAACATCGTCACCACGGGTACCTTCACCATTCCGCTGATGAAGAAGGTGGGCTATCCGCCCACCAAGGCCGCTGCCGTGGAGGTGGCCGCCAGCACCGATGGCCAGATCGCCCCGCCCATCATGGGTGCCGCGGCCTTCATCATCGCCGAGTACGTCAACGTACCCTATGTGGAGGTCATCAAGGCGGCCGCCGTGCCGGCCTTCGCCTCCTATGCGGCCCTGCTGTACATCACGCACATCGAGGCTTCCAAGCTGGGGTTGAAGGGTATGCCCAAGAGCCAGCTGCCGCTTTTTTTTAAAACACTGCTGCGCGGTGCCCACTACATGCTGCCCATCGCCATGCTGCTCTACGAGTTGATTATCGTACGCCACACACCGGAGAAGGCGGCCTTCAACGCCTGCTGGGTGATGGCCCTGATCATGCTGCTGCAGCGGCCCGTGCAGGCGTACATCGACAAGAAGCCCCTGGGACCGGCCCTGTGGCAGGGAGTGCGCGACATTTTCGCCGCCCTGGCCGGCGGTGCACGCAACATGGTGGCCGTGGCGCTGGCCACGGCGGCCGCCGGCATCATCGTGGGCGTGGTGGCCATGGGGTTGGGCCAGCTGGTCACCGAGATCATCGACGTGCTGTCGGGCGGCAATATTTACCTCATGCTGGTGATTACCGCCATTGCCAGCCTGATCATCGGCATGGGCCTGCCCACCACGGCCACTTACATCGTCATGGCTTCGTTGACGGCACCGGCCATCGTCGAACTCGGCCAGATGAACGATTTCATCGTTCCCCTGATGGCGGCGCACCTGTTCTGCTTCTACTTCGGCATTTTGGCCGACGACACGCCACCGGTGGGCCTGGCCGCTTATGCCGCGGCGGCCATCGCCAAGTCGCCGCCTATCCCCACGGGCATACAGGGGTTCATGTACGACATCCGTACGGCCATTTTGCCCTTCATGTTCATTTTCAACAGCGACCTGATTCTGCACAACGTCAACAGCTGGCCCCAGGGAATCCTTATTTTTGTCATGGCCTGCGTGGGGAACTTCGCCTTCGCTTCGGCCACCCAGGGATGGTTCGTGACCAAAAACCGCTTGTACGAGGTGCCGCTGTTCCTGTTCGTGACGCTCAACCTGATGCGACCGGACCTGATCGCATCCTGGGTGGGCTTGCCCCACGAACAGCGCTATTACACCTATCTCATCGGACTGGCTGTCCTGGGGCTCCTCTACCTGATGCAGCGGCCGCGGGTCGGCCGCACACAGGCACCTGTCCCGGCGGCGGCGTGATGCCGGGAAGTCACAGGAGGATGAAGAAATGGAAACGGTAAAGACCATCATGGTGGCACTGGGGTTCAGCCATTATTGCGGGGATCTTTTCATGTATGCCGCCCGGCTGGCAGAGAAACTGGATGCCGATCTGCTGGTGGCCAGCATCATCAACTCGCGGGATGTGGAGGCCGTGGGCCGGGTGGCCTCCATGGGCTTCGAGGTGGACGGCGAGCATTACGTGGAAAGCGTCCGCAGGGAGCGCCTCGAGTTGTTGGAGGGCTACGTGCGGGAATCCGGTTTCCCGGCCGATCGGGTCCGAAGCATCATGCGGGTTGGCAACCCCCTGGATGAACTGCTGAAGATCACCGTCAGCGAAGAGGTCCAGATGCTGGTCATGGGGGTCAAGGGCCGATCGGACCTGGAGCATATCTTCATCGGATCCATTGCCGAGAAACTGTTTCGCCGTTCACCGGTGACCATCGTTTCCTACCGCGACGAGAAGAGCGCCGATCGTTTGCGCAGACGCGTTCATCTTTAGCATTTTCGGTGGTAGGTGAACCGGGAATAGCCGGTGTCAGAGGGAGCGGTTATTGCCAGGGCGGAAGTCCGCTGAAAGGGGGGCAAGAAGATGGCGCCTAAAAGGAGATTGCTGGTCTGCCTGGGTGTGGCGATGGTGCTGTTGGCGGCCACGGCCGTTCAGGCCCAGGATCGTTTTACCGACAACGGTGATGGCACCGTCACCGACCACAAACTCAACCTGATGTGGTCCAAGACGGACAACAACGGCAACATCGACTGGAAGCAGGCCGTTCGCTGGGTGAAATACACCTTCCCCGACACGCTGGAAAAGAAATACGACAACTGGCGTCTGCCCACCCTGGAAGAGCTGAAGAGTCTCTACGTCAAGGATGCGGAGTACGACGGATATGAAAGCGACTGTGGCCAGCGGGTTAAAATCGTTCCTGACATCCGCATCAGCTGTGGCTGGTTATGGACGTCAAAGGTGGAATCCATCACGGCCACGGTGTTCAACTTCCAGCGCGGCATTTACTACACCGACCGCATGGTTCACAGCCGCGCCCACCGCGCGCTGCCCGTCCGGGACTTGAAGTAGGCAACGGTCACATCCCCACCCCGTCGATGGTAGCGCCGCACGATGGGCAGCATCCGTTTGCGATGACGTTGCGGCGGATGAAAAACCCCATGCGGTCCACCAGAAGCCTGCCGCACTTGTAGCAGTAGGTGCTCTCGCCCTCTTCGCCAGGCACATTTCCCGTGTAAACATAGCGCAGCCCGGCCTCCAGGCCGATACGGCGCGCCTTGACCAGGGTGTCCAGGGGTGTGGCGGGCCGGTCCGTCAGGCGGTAGGTGGGATGGAAGCGGCTGATGTGCCAGGGGGTTTCGGGGCCCAGGTCGGTGGCGATAAATGACGCCAGCTGCCTGAGTTCCGCTTCGTCGTCATTCATCCCCGGTACGATCAGCGTGGTGACCTCCACGAAAATCTCCCGGGATTTCATCTCCCGGAGGGTCTCCTTGACCGGTTCCAGCCGCGCGCCGCAGTATTTCCGGTAGGTCTCGTCGGAGAAAGTCTTCAAGTCGACGTTGGCCGCATCCAGGAAGGGGCTGATCATCTCGACGGCTTCGGGCGTCATGTAGCCGTTGGTGACGAAGACACTGCGGATGCCCTCCTGATGGGCCAGCCGGGCGGTCTCGAAGGCCAGCTCGAAGAAGACGGTGGGTTCGGTGTAGGTGAAGGCGATGGTGGCGCAGTGCTGGCGGCGCGCATCGGCCACGATTTCTTCCGGGGTGACGGCGTCGCCCACGATCAGCCCCTTGCGATCCGAAGGCAGCTGGGCGATGTCGGCGTTCTGGCAGAAGCGGCACTTGAAGTTGCAACCCACCGTGGCGATGGAGTAGGAGAGGCTCCCCGGCAGGAAGTGGAAGAGGGGTTTTTTTTCGATGGGATCCACGTGGCGGGCGATGACCTTGTCGAAGACCAGGGTCTCCAGGGTGCCGCCGCGGTTTTCGCGCACCGCGCAGATGCCCCGTTTCCCCTCCGAGATCACGCAGCGATGGTGACAGAGGTGGCAGCGTACCCGCTGTTCGGACAGTGATTCGTAAAGATAGGCTTCCATGGTTTTTGCTGAAGCTGTCAGGTTTCAGGTTTCAGGTATCGGCTGTCGGGTATCAGGCTTCAGGCATCAGCTGACAGCTGATACCTGACGGCTTTATTCAATTCGGATGCAGGGCCTTGCAGGGGAAACTGCCGGTGGCCGAGGGCAGGGTGTCTTCCAGTTTCAATTCCAGCGGCCGTGTTCGGTATTTGGGCACCAGGGTGACGGTGATGCCGGCAAAAGCGCCGAAAGGACAGCGCTGTACCAGGTGGTAGCGTTCGATGCGGCCCATGATACGGCCGGGCGGCCTCATCAACTGGCAGACGGTGCGCCAGGACACCGGGACGTCCCCCAGGGCGCTGCGGATCATGTTCTTGAGTTCCCATATACTGAAGAAGCGGGCGTGCCGGTAGATGGTGTTGAACAGTTTCCCCTTGACCCTGAGCTGCAGGCCCTTGAGGGCGTAACGATTCAGAATGCCGACAAATACCCTGTCCTTGGCCACCCGGAAGGCTTCCTCCAGCGCTTTCTGGGGTTCCTCCACAAACTCCAGGGTGGTGTTGAGGCAGGCATAGGTAAAGCTGTTGTCCTCGAAAGGCAGATCCTCGGCAAAACCACGGTACAGGTCCACCCTGTGACCCACGCTTTCCCGGGCGATATCCAGCATATAGGGAGACGGGTCGATACCGGTGACGTCCAGGCCCTCGTCCAGCAGTGGCACCATATTCATCCCGGTGCCGCATCCGATGTCCAGGATGGACTCGCCCGCCACGGGTCTCAACAGGTCGATCATCAAGCGGCGTTCGAGCTGAGCGACGACCTGGTGCCGGCGGTCCCGGCACCATTTTTCGTAGGCGAGGGCATCCTGAAAATCAAACACGTAGCCCATGGTCTTTCCTCTGGAAGGAACGTTTTGTGGCTTTGCTCCCCGTCGATTGAACTTTCAAGTAAAGGCAATTTCCGCCACGGCTGCTGCCGGCGGTCCCGGTGTCAGCCGATTACCCAATTATAATAATCACTGTGTGGCTAAAAAAAAGCCCCCGGCCATTGCTGTCATCATCCCTGTTGAGGGGCTGATTTTTCCGCAGTGGCGGTTTCAGCCTTTTTTTTTGCCCGGCTCTTTTTACGGGAGCGTTTTTTGGGTTTAGCGGATTTTTTCCCGTTATCGGCGGCGGCGGCCTCTGCCGGGGGGCCGAAGCCGAAAAAACTGCCCGGGTAAGCGCCCGGCTCCCGCGCAGGCACCTTGGCCCTGGGCGGCCGGGCTCCGGCAGCGGGTTTGCGCTTGCGGGCCCGTCGCCGGCTGCGGGTCTTGTCGGTTTTCTTTCTGCCGCGGTCGATGTATACCGGGCCGCTGCGGTCGGCGATGAACCAGTCGTCTTCCGGCCACGCCACCGGGATCTGGTAGCCGAGGAGTTTCTCCAGCGGCTCCAGGTGAAAGACATAGGTTTCGCACGCCAGGGAGACGGCTTTTCCGCGGCTGCCGGCGCGCGCCGTGCGTCCGATGCGGTGCACGTAATTTTCCGGGTCCTGGGGCAGGTCGTAGTTGATCACCAGGCTGATGTCCTCCACGTGAATGCCGCGTGAGGCCACGTCGGTGGCCACCAGGATCTTTATTTTTCCGCTCTTGAACTGTTCCATGAGGCGAAAGCGCTTGGCCTGGGGCAGGTCCCCGGTGATACCCTCGGCGGGCCACTGGTTGCCCTTGAGCTTTTTGGTCACCCACTCTACACCGCTTTTGGTGTTGACGAAGATCAGCACCCGGCTCCAGTTTTCTTTTTCCAGCACGCCCAGCAGCAGCGAAAACTTGCTCTCCGAGCCCACGTGGTACAGCACCTGCTCGATGCCTTCCACCGTGATCTCTTCGGGGGTTATGGCCACGAACTCGGGCAGATTCATGTACTCGTAAGTCAGCTCCATGACGCGGTAAGACAGCGTGGCCGAAAGCAGCATGGATTGCCGTACCTTGTAGCTGGGCAGCTTGCCGAGCAGGTACTGCATGTCTTTAGCGAATCCCAGGTCCAGCAACCGGTCGGCCTCATCGATGACCAGAATGGAGATTCCCTCGGCCTTGAATACTTTCTGTTTGTAATAGTCGATGATCCGTCCCGGCGTACAAACAATGATATCCACGCCCCGGCGCAGTTCATCGGCCTGTTTCTGGTAGTCGATGCCGCCCACGACCTGCATCATGCGGAAATCAAGGTATTTTCCGATCAGCTGGGCCTCTTCGAAAATCTGCCGGGCCAGCTCACGGGTGGGAGCTACGATGAGGGCGGCAGGCAGGTCTTTTTTACGCTTCCCCAGATTGAGCAGGCGGTGGAAGATGGTCACCAGGAAGGCGGCTGTTTTTCCGGTGCCGGTTTGCGCCTGGCCGGCAATATCCTTTCCGGTCAGGGAGATGGGCAACACTTGGGCCTGGATGGGGGTGCAGCGCTCAAAACCAGCCTCTTTCAGGCCGGCCAACACCTTTTCATCCAGATCGAAATCATCAAAACGGACATCGGTGAGGAAGTCCGGCCGAGGCGCCCGTTCAACCTCTGCCGGCTCTGCCGGAACGGGCAGATTCTGGTCTTCAGACATTGTTCTCCTGCGGGAAATATGATTATTTTGACAAAAGGTATTTTATTATACGCTATTTTCGGGAATTTGCAAGGCCGGGCTGCAGCCTGCCAGGCTAATCCCAGGTTGAGGCTGCAAAGGGGAACCATGACCGCAGCCCGGTGGCACAGGGGCGGGCATTGCTTCTTGAGTTTCCGGGCAGCCGGGTGTAGGGTGCCACGACGATCATAACGCATGCCGTTACCGGTTTCAGAAAGGAGGCGCCATGAAAGTGCTGGTCAGCGGAAGGCTGCCCGAGGCGGTCATCCGGTCTATTGCCGCCGAACACGACGTCGACGCGAACCCCCACGACTATCCCATGGAACGTTCCGAGATTCTGTCGCGAGTGTCGGACAAACAGGGTTTTCTGTGCATGATCACCGACAGCGTGGATGCCGAACTACTGGATCATGCCCCGCAGCTGAAGATGATCGCCAACTACGGGGTGGGCTACAACAACATCGATCTGGCGGCCGCCACGGACCGCGGTATTCCGGTGAGCAACACCCCGGACGTGCTCACCGACGCCACCGCCGACACGGCCCTGGCCCTGATGCTGGCCTGCGCGCGGCGGGTCATCGAGGGCGACCGCCGTACGCGCCAGGGGCGGTTCAAGCATTGGGCGCCACTGCACTTCCTGGGCACCGAGGTCAGCGGCAAGACCCTGGGCATTGTCGGTCTGGGCCGCATCGGCCGGGCGGTCTGCCGCCGGGCCGCCGGCTTTGGCATGCGGGTGCTGTACCACAACCGCCGTCGCCTGCCGCCAGAGGAAGAGTCGCAGCTGGGTGTTGTCCATGCCGGCCTCGAATCCCTGCTGGCGGGCGCGGATTTCGTCTCCCTGCACGTACCCCTGACCCCGCACACCCGCCACCTGATCGGGGCCGATGAGCTGCGGCGCATGAAATCCACGGCCTACCTGATCAACACCGCCCGCGGACCGGTGGTGGATGAAAGGGCCCTGGTGCGGGCGCTCCAGGAGGGCCGTATCGCCGGTGCGGGGCTGGATGTGTATGAAAACGAACCGGAACTGGCTCCGGGACTGGCGGAACTGGAAAACACGGTGCTGCTGCCGCACGTCGGCAGTGCCACCATCGAAACCCGCACCCGCATGGCCGAGTTGGCCGCCGAGAACCTGCTGGCTGGACTGCGCGGTGAAAGGCCGCCCAACTGTTTGAACTGTCAACAGATATATGGTAGCTGAGGAGAAAGCGAGGCACATAGGGGCAAAGGCACACAGGGGCAGAGGGACGGGAATGTCAATTTTGAATTCTCAATGGCGGAGTGAATCAGGAAGCGGCGAAAGATAGTGATGATGGAAGATTTTTTTAAAGTCAAGAGCCCTGAAGAAGTGGCCGAGCTGCGGCGGGAGATCGCTCGGGTGGACACCGAGAAGGTCCCCCTGGAAGAGGCCTGGGGCCGGGTGCTGGCCGAAGACATCGTTCCCCGGGAGGATCTGCCGCCCTTTGCCCGCTCCACCATGGACGGCTATGCCGTGCAGGCGGCCTCCACTTTTGGCGCCTCGGAGGGAAATCCCGCTTATCTGGAGGTCCGGGGAACGGTGGCCATGGGCGGGATTCCGGATTTCGCTGTCGGCAACGGCCAGGCTGCCCGCATATCCACCGGCGGCATGCTTCCGCGGGGAGCCGATGCCGTGGTCATGATCGAACACACCGCCGCCGTGGACGCCACCATGATCGAAGTGTATCGCAGTGTGGCGCCCGGCGGCCATGTCATCCGGGCCGGAGAAGACTACGCCCGGGACCAGGTGGCCCTGCCGGCCGGCACCCGCCTGCGGCCCCAGGAAGTGGGTCTGCTGGCCGCCTTGGGCAGAGAGGATGTCACGGCGTATCGCCGGCCCCTGGTGGGCATTGTCTCCACCGGTGACGAGGTGGTGCCCATCACCCATCAGCCCGGCCCGGGCCAGATCCGGGACGTAAACTCTTACAGTTTGGCTGCCATGGTGAAGCGTGCCGGCGGCCGGCCCCGTACCTACGGCATCGTGGCCGACAGCTTCGATGCGCTGAGCGACGCCTTGTCCCGGGCGGCGGCGGAATGTGACATGGTGCTCATTTCGGGTGGCAGTTCGGTGGGCGTGCGTGACTTTACCATCGAAGCCCTCTCCAGCCTGCCGGAGTGCCGCATCCTGGTCCACGGGATCTCCATCAGCCCGGGCAAACCGACCATCCTGGCCATGGCCGCCGGCAAGGCCCTGTGGGGATTGCCGGGGCACATCACCTCGGCCATGGTGGTCTTCCAGGTCATCGTACAGCCGTTTATCGAGCGCGCCGCCGGTCTTGTCCGGCCATCGGCTGTCCGGCGCCTGCCGGCGCGTCTGAGCCGCAACCTCGCATCGGCCCAGGGTCGGGTCGATTATGTGCGGGTGCGGCTGACGGACAAAGGCGGTGAACTGTGGGCCGAGCCACTGCTGGGGAAATCCGGCCTGATCAATACCCTCGTGCGGGCCGATGGCTTGGTTGAGATCGGCATGAACGCCGAGGGCCTGGACCGCGGCAGCCTGGTGATGGTTCGGCCCGTGTGAGGCGGCCGGCGGTTGATCGGCGTACGAAAAGCATTATTTTTTTATAAGTTGTCAGGTAAATAAGGCATCAGGTATCAGCTGTCAGGTGTCAGGTGTCAGGTGTCGGGTGTCGGGTGCCCGGTGCAACGCATTCGTCAGGCGGGGCAGCCGATCTCCGGCGCCGATCTATTCAACGGACCACAGACAACGGAAGACCGACATTGAAAATGGGCCACAAACGCAATATTTACTTGAAGATGAAAACCCTGGCCGAGGCGCGCCGGGTGCTGCAGGAAACCTTCCCGGCCGCGGCGCTGCTGTGCCGGGACACCGAGATGCTGAGTGTGCCCGACAGCGTGGGCCGGGTGCTGGCCGAACCCGTGTTTGCCCGTCTGTCATCGCCCAACTTTCACGCCGCCGCCATGGACGGCCTGGCCGTGGCCGCCGAGTGCACCTACGGGGCCTCGGAGACCACGCCGCTGACGCTGACCATGGGCCGCGACGTCTTTCCCGTCAACACCGGCCACGTGCTGCCCGAAGGGACCGATGCGGTCATCATGATCGAGCACGTGACCTTCGAAGACCCCGACCGGGCGGTGATCGAGGCGCCGGTGTTCCCCTGGCAGAACGTGCGCAAGATGGGTGAGGACATCGTGGCCGGGGAGCTGCTATTTCCCCAGAACCACTTGGTGACGCCTTACTGCGTGGGGGCGCTGCTGTCGGGCGGCATTTTCCTCGTGGCAGTGCGCAGAAAGCCCCGGGTGCTCATCATCCCCACCGGATCCGAGCTGGTGGACTGGCGCACCACGCCCCTGGAGGAACTCAAGCCCGGCCAGGTACTGGAGAGCAACGGCTACGTGTTGTCGCGCATGGTGGAGGCCGTGGGCGGCGAAGCGGTTCAAATCGACAAGCGTTCCGACGACCTGCAAGACATCACCGCCGCCGTGGCCGAGGGCGTAGCGGGCGAGTTCGACTTGGTGCTGACCATCGGGGGGTCTTCGGCCGGGTCCGAGGATTTTGCCCGTCACGCCTTGAGCGAACTGGGCAACATCCTGATCCACGGCGTCACCATCATGCCCGGCAAACCGGTCATCGCCGGAGAGGTGTCGGGCAAGCCGGTGTTCGGCATGCCCGGCTACCCGGTGTCGGCCATCGTGGCTTTCGAACAGCTGGTGCGGCCGCTGCTGTGCGCCATGCTGGGCCAGCCCGAGCCAGAGCCCCAGAAGGTTCAGGCCCACCCCACCCGCAAGATCCCCTCCAAGCTGGGCGTGGAGGAGTTCCTGCGCGTCAAGCTGGGCCAGGTGGGCGAGCGCATCGTGACCACGCCGCTGCCGCGGGGGGCCGGCATGATCACCTCCATCACCGAGGCCGACGGCATCTTGCGGATTCCCAACCAGGTGGAGGGCGTGGCCGAGCACGAACCGGTGATGGTGGAACTGCTCAAACCCCTGCCCCTGGTGAAGAATACCATCGTGGTGGTGGGCAGCCACGACAACACCCTGGACCTGCTGGCCGACCAGCTGCAGGCGGCTTACCCGGCCCTGTCGCTGTCCTCCAGCCACGTGGGGAGCATGGGCGGACTGATGGCCATTCGCAAGGGGGTCTGCCACATGGCCGGCAGCCATTTGCTGGACACCGAGGACGGCACCTACAATGCCTCGTACATCCGGAAATACCTGCCCGGCATCGCGGTGCGGCGCGTCAACCTGGTTTTCCGGGACCAGGGGTTGATCGTGCTGCCCGGGAACCCCAAGAACATCCGGGGAATCGAAGACCTGGTGCGCGACGACGTGCGCCTGATCAACCGTCAGGGCGGGTCCGGCACGCGCATCCTGCTGGACTACCGGCTCGAGCAGCTGGGTATCGACGCCGGCGACATCGAGGGGTACCGCGACGAGGAGTTTACCCACATGTCGGTGGCCGTGGCGGTGCTCAGCGGGCGGGCCGACGTGGGGCTGGGCATCTATGCGGCCGCCAGGGCCCTGGGCCTTGATTTCATCCCCGTGGTCACCGAGCAGTACGACCTGATCATCCCCGAGGACTATTTCGACACCGAGAATATCCAGCGGGTGCTCGAGATCATCAACAGCCGCACGTTCAAAGCCCAGGTGGAAGCGCTGGGAGGCTATCACACCGAGAAAACGGGTGAATTATACTAGTACTGTCATGCCGTATACGCTCATTGATCATACCGCCGATCTGGGCATCCGGGTGCGGGCAGCGAGCCTGCCTGAGCTGTTCGAGGAGGCCGCGGCCGCCCTTTTCGACCTGCTCACCGATCGCAGCCGGGTGGCGGCGGAGGCGGTACAGACGCTGGAGGTGGGGGGCCGCGACCGGCCCGATCTGATGGTCAACTGGCTGCGGGAACTGCTCTACCTGTGGAACGGGGATCAGCGGCTGGTGGCCCGCACCCGCGTGGAGAGCATCGGCGAATATGCGCTGAGGGCACTGGTGTGGAGCGAGCCTTTCGACGCCCAACGGCACGAACTGCGTCACGAGATCAAGGCCGTCACCTACCACGGCATCGGTGTGCGCCACGCGGAAAAGGGGTGGGAGGCCGTGGTCATCTTTGACGTCTGAGCAGGGCGGGACCGCAGCTGCCGGACGGAGGAGGGTATCATGGAACTCAGAAGAATAAGCCCGTACTGCTGGGAATTGCCGGCCGAAGGGCAGATGAGGGTGCCGGGCCGCGTTTACGCCAGCGAGGAAATGCTGCGCCAGGACGCACAGCAGGAGCCCCTCAAGCAGGTGGCCAACGTGGCCAGCCTGCCCGGCATCGTCAAGGCCTCCCTGGCCTTGCCCGACATGCATTGGGGTTATGGGTTTCCCATCGGCGGTGTAGCCGCTTTCGACTGGGAGAGCGGCATCCTGTCCCCGGGCGGCGTGGGATACGACATCAACTGCGGTGTGCGCCTGGCCACCACGGCGCTCTCGGAACAAGACCTGCGCCCGCGGCTGGAGACCCTGGTGGACGAACTCTACCGCCGCATCCCCTCGGGCGTGGGTTCCACCGGCAGCGTCAGGCTGAGCAACAAAGAGGCCCGCAAAGTGCTGCAGCAGGGCAGCCGCTGGGCCGTCCGCCAGGGATTCGGGGAGGAGCGCGACCTGGCACACACCGAGGACGGTGGCTGTCTGCCCGAGGCCGACCCCCAAGCGGTCAGCGAGCGGGCCCTGAAGCGCGGCCTGCGCCAGCTGGGCACCCTGGGATCGGGCAACCACTTCCTGGAAGTCGGTGTGGTGGATGCCATCTTCGATGAACACATAGCGCGCATTTTCGGCCTGGAAAAAGGCCAGGTGACCCTCATGCTGCACTCCGGTTCGCGGGGCCTGGGCTATCAGGTATGTGACGATTTCCTGGCGGTGATGAACCGTGAGGCCGCCCGCACGGGACTGGTGCCGCCCGATCGGCAGCTGGTGTGCGCCTGGATATCATCGGACATCGCCCAGCGGTACTACCGGGCCATGAACTGCGCGGCCAACTATGCCTGGGCCAACCGGCAGATCCTGATGCACCACGCCCGCCAGGTTTTCCAGCAGGTGTTCGGCGCCGGGCCGCGTGACCTGGCCATGGACCTGCTCTACGATGTCTGCCACAACATCGCCAAGCGGGAAACCCACCTGGTGGAAGGCCGGCAGCAGGTGTTGTGCGTGCACCGCAAGGGCGCCACACGGGCCTTTGCCCCGGGGCACGAAGCCGTGTGCGAGGCCTTTCGGCCGGCGGGTCAGCCCATACTGATTCCCGGCGACATGGGAACCTATTCCTTTGTTCTGGCGGGCACCCAGAAGGCCATGGAAGAGACCTTCGGCTCCACCTGCCACGGAGCCGGCCGGCGCCTCAGCCGCAAGGCCGCCAAGCGTGCCAGCAAGGGAAGGGCCATCTACCGTGAACTGGAGGACAAGGGCATCCTGGTGCGCTGGACAGGGCGGTCCACGCTGGCTGAAGAGATGCCCGACGCCTACAAGGACGTCTCCGAGGTGGTCGAGGTGGTTCACGGTGCCGGGATCTCCAAGAAAGTGGCGCGGCTGCGGCCGCTGGCAGTAGTCAAAGGGTAGAGAGGAGACAACGCCATTATGGAGCCGTTTCAGGCGGCGGTGCTGGGAGCCGTTCAAGGGTTGACCGAATTTCTGCCGGTGAGCAGTTCCGGGCACCTGGTGATCGCACAGCACCTTTTCGGTCTCAGGGAGCCTGAGATCCTTTTCGACGTGGGCGTTCATCTTGGGACGCTGGTGGCGGTGCTGTTCTATTTCCGAAAGGATCTGGGCGGTATCCTGGCGGCCCTGTTGCGATACGGCGTCAAGCTGTTCAACGTCGGCGCCATGCGGGCCGCCATGAAAACCGATGCAGATCTCAAAATGGCCTGGCTGATCATCGTCGGCTCGGTGCCCACGGCCGTCATCGGGCTGCTGATGCAGAAGGTGGCCGACCAGCTGTTCGGGTCCATGCTGCTGGTCGGGTGCATGCTGCTGGTTACCGGGGGGCTGCTCTTGCTGACGCGTTTCGCCCCGGCACCCCAAAACAGCAGACAGACCGGGGTGCTGTTCAGTTCGCCCAAGGCCCTCGCCATCGGGGTGGTGCAGGGACTGGCCATCATGCCGGGCATTTCCCGTTCGGGCTCCACCATCGCCGCGGCCCTCTTCCTGGGACTGAATCGAGATATGGCTGCACGCTATTCCTTTCTGCTTTCGGTGCCGGCTATTTTAGGGGCGGGTTTATTGATGGTAAAAGGCGTAGCCGCTTTGGATGCATCGCAGTTGCCTGTGTTGTTGACAGGGGCGATGGCCTCGTGTGCAGTCGGTTATCTCTCGCTGGAATTTCTAGTTTACATCGTTAACCGAGGGCGCCTGTTCATCTTCGTCCCTTACGTCTGGATCGTAGGAACCCTGGCCATCATCAACGGATGGTAGCAGTGGAAAATTTTTATTCCCAGAATTTTCACAGGAATTTATACAGGAGTGCGAACCATGAATAGCGAAATGTTCAGAGAGTACGATATACGTGGCATCGCCGGCAAGGACATGACCGAAGAGGATGTGGTGCTGATCGGCCGGGGCATCGGCACCTTCCTGACGGCAAAGGGCTGCCGCACCCTGTCCGTGGGGCGCGACTGCCGCCTGACTTCCGACGCCTATGCCGTCCGGCTCATGGAGGGGCTGCAGGCCACGGGCCTGGATGTCATCGACATCGGGGTATGTCCTACGCCGCTGCTCTACTTCTCCATAGAGCACCTCGATCAGGATGGCGGGGTGATGGTGACCGCCAGCCACAATCCCAAGGAGTACAATGGCTTCAAGGTGTGCCACGGCCTGGACTCGGTGCACGGCGAGGACCTGCAGCAGATTCTCAGGATCATACAGGAGGGGGCCTTTGCCGAGGGACGCGGGAGCCGGGCCACCGCCGATGTGCTGACCCCCTACCAGGACTGGGTGGCCGACAACATCACCCTCTCTAGGCCGCTGCGGGTGGGCATCGACGCCGGCAACGGCACCGCCGGCGTGGTGGCCGTGCCCCTGATCCGCCGGCTGGGCTGCGAGGTGCACGAGATCTACTGCGACATGGACGGCACCTTTCCCAACCACCCGGCCGATCCCACCGTGCTCAGCAATATGCAGGACCTCATCGACCTGGTGAAAGGGGAAAAGCTGGACCTGGGCATCGGCTTCGACGGCGACGGCGACCGCATCGGGGTGGTGGACGAGCAGGGCAACATCGTTTACGGCGACAAGCTGTTGATCATCTTTTCCCGGGAAATCCTGCAGCGCCGCCCCGGCGCCACCTTCATCTCCGAGGTCAAGTGCTCCCAGGTGATGTACGACGACATCGAAAAGCACGGCGGTCGGGCCATCATGTGGAAGACCGGCCACTCGCTGATCAAGAAGAAGATGAAGGAGGAGGGCGCCGCCCTGGCCGGCGAGATGAGCGGGCACATGTTCTTCGCCGACCGCTACTTCGGCTTCGACGACGCCACCTATGCGGCCTGCCGCCTGCTGGAAATCCTGGCTTCCACCGGCCAGACCATCTCCCAGCTGCTGGCCGACGTGCCCGAGACCTTCACCACCCCCGAGATCCGGGTGGACTGCCCGGACCACCTGAAATTCGAGGTGGTGCGCCGGGTGGCCGACGTTTTCAAAAAGGACTACCGCATCATCGACATCGACGGGGTGCGGGTGCTCTTCGACGACGGCTGGGGCCTGGTGCGCGCCTCCAACACCCAGCCGGCCCTGGTGCTGCGTTTTGAGGCTTCCACGCCTGAGCGGCTGGAGGAGATCCGGCACCTTATGGAAGGTGTCCTGGCGGACATCAGCAAGCAGGCGGGATGACACCTATGAATACCCTCACGGACAAGGTCATGTCGCTGGCAGAGGCCGTGGCGCGCTTTGTCGTGCCCGGCAGCCACATCTCCATAGGTGGATTCACCCTCAACCGCAACCCCATGGCGGCGGTCTACGAGATCATGCGCCAGAAGATCGGCGGGCTGCATCTGTACGCGCACTCCAACGGCCAGGGCGTGGACGAACTGGTAGGCGCCGGCTGCGTCGACGGTCTGGAGATCGCCTACGGCGGCACCGGCCGATTCGCGCCCACCTGCATCCGTTTCAAGCGGGCCGTGCAGCAGGGCGACATCGCCGTGGAGGACTACTCCAACTACCAGATGACCCTGCGGTTCATGGCCGGCGCCATGGGGGTGCCTTTTCTGCCCACGCGCTCCTCCCTGGGCAGCGACATCGTGGCGAAATGGGGCTTTTCGCGGGAGATGCGGGCGGCCGACGAGCGCCTGCCGGACCACAAGCTGGTGGTGCTGGACAACCCCTTCGGCGGCTGGGCCGGAACGTCCCGGGTGGTGCTGGTGCCGGCCATCACCCCCGATGTCACCATCCTCCACGTTCAGCAGGCCGATGCCCAGGGCACGGCCCGCATCGCGGGTTTGACCTTCGCCGACGTCGAGCAGGCCAAGGCCGCCCGCCACGTGATCGTCACCTGCGAGCGGCTCGTACCGACCGAAGAGCTGCGGGAAAACCCCGACATGAACCAGCTGCCGTTCTTCTGCGTGGACGCGGTGGTGCCCGTGCCCATGGGGGCCTACCCCACGGCCTGCTACCGGCACTACGACTACGACCCGGTGTACCTCAACGACTATCGGGAGTATGCCGTGGACGACGACCGTTTCCGGGAGTACCTGGACCGCTTCGTCTACGGCGTCAAAGACCACCGGCAGTTCGTGGAATTGGCCCTGGGCGACCGCGCCGCCACGATTGCCGCCGATACCCGCACCGGTTACGCGGTGGGGCTGGACAGGCGGTAGCGGCGCGCCTTCGGTTGTCCATGGGGGAATTTCTCAAGCGATCCTGAATGGAATGACGTTATGAGTGATCACTACACCCTGCGTGAGATGATGGCCATCACGGCCGCCCGGCAGATCAAGGACGGGGACATCGTGTTCTGCGGCACCGGCATTTCCATGCTGGCGGCCATGGCGGCCAAGAACATCAACGCCCCCAACAGCGTGATTTTTTTCGAAACCGGGGCCATCGATTCGAAACTCGAGGAAGTGCCCATGGCCGTGGCCGATCCGCGCGTGATGTTCTGGACCGCGGTCAACGGCAGCCTGGCCGACGCCTTCGCCACCATGCAGAACCGCTTCACCGGCCCGCGGGTGGTGGGCATCCTGGGAGCCGCCCAGATCGACCGCTACGGCAACCTGAATTCCACCGTCATCGGGGATTACGACCATCCCCGGGTGCGCTTTTCGGGCAGCGGCGGGGCTTGCGACGTGGCCTCTTTCGTGGGCCGCACCATCATCTTCATGCAGCACGAAAAGCGCAAGTTCGTCCCCCGCCTGGACTACCTCACCAGTCCGGGATGGGTCGACGGACCCGGCGGGCGGGTGGAAGCGGGGTTGTGCCCCGGCGGTCCGTCCTGCGTGGTGACCAACCTGGCCGTCATGGGGTTCGACGAGGATTCGCGGGAGATGTTTCTGCAGGGCACCTACCCGGGCATCAGCCCGCGCCAGGTGACCGACAACATGGGATTTGCCGTGGACACCTCCCGCTCGCAGGAGGTGCCGTCGCCCACGGCCGAAGAGTTGCGCATTCTCCGGGAAGTCTGCGATCCCCAGCGCCTGATCCTGGGATGAAAAATGCGGCAGGCCTTGAAAGCGGTGTCGTTCACCGGGGTCGAAATGCCTGCCGCGTACACTCGCCGCTGTTTTTCTACTGGAACTGCTTGCGCAGCGTCTTCTTGTCCAGCTTGCCCACGCTGGTCTTGGCGATGGTGTCGACGAACACGATCTGGTTGGGTACGCCGTACTTGGGGATGACGCCCTTTTCCACGAAGGACAGGTAGAAGTCTTTCAGATCCTGCTCCTGCACCTCGCCCTTGAACTGCTCCTTGAGCACCACCAGCGCCAGGGGGCGCTCGCCCCACTTTTCGTCGGGCACCCCGATGACGGCGGCCTCGGAGACCGCCTCGTGCTGGCTGATGATGTCCTCCAACTCCAGGGAGGAAACCCACTCACCGCCGGTCTTGATGACGTCTTTTATGCGATCGGTGACCTGCAGAAACCCCTCGGTGTCGATGTAGCCGATGTCGCCGGTGTGCAGCCAGCCGCCGGTCCACAACTCCTCGGAGCGCTGGGGGTCCTTGACGTAGCCCTGGGTGAGCCAGGGGGAGCGCACCACCACCTCGCCGGTGCTCTTGGCGTCGTGGGGCACGGGGTTGCCCTCGGGATCCACGATCTCCAGATAAACATTGGGAATCGGCAGACCGGTGCGGCAGCGCATCTCGACCTGCTTTTCCTCTTCCCACCCCAGCATGTGGGGCTTGAGGTTGGCCAGGGTCAGCAGCGGGCAGGTCTCGGACATGCCGTAACCGGTGTAGATGTTGATGCCCAGGTCCAGGGCGGCTTTGCACATCCCCTTGGGCAGGGCCGAGCCGCCGATGATGACCTTCCACCCGGAGAGATCGACGTTCTTTACCGCCGGGCTGCTGACCAACATGTGCATGATGGTGGGCACGCAGTGCGAGAAGGTCACCTTTTCCGTGACCAGCAGCTTGAGCAGCATGGCCGGCTCGTAGCGCCCCGGGTAGACCTGTTTGCATCCCAGCAGGGTCATGAAATACGGCACCCCCCAGGCGTGCACGTGGAACATGGGGGTGATGGGCATGTAGACGTCGCTGGAATCCACGTGGACCTGTGAGCGGTAGGCGCACACGCCGGACATGAGCCCGTAGGTGTGTAGTACCAGCTGCCGGTGACTGAAATAGACGCCCTTGGGCGCGCCCGTGGTGCCGGTGGTGTAGAAGGTGGTGGCCATGGCGTCTTCGTCGAAGTCCGGAAAGTCGAAGTCGTCGTCGGCGCCCGCCAGGAGTTCTTCATACTGGCCGTCCAGGGACAGGGAGGTCTGCGGGGTCTCTTCCAGGTCGTTGATGAGGATGATCTTCTTGACCGTCTCGAGCTGGTCCTTGACGGCTTCGAGCAGCGGCAGGAACTCGGCGTTGACCAGGATGAAGTCGTCCTCGGCGTGGTTGATGGTGTAGATCAGCTGCTCGGGTGACAGCCGGATGTTGACCGTGTGCAGCACGGCGCCCATCATGGGGATGGCGAAGAAGCACTCCAGGTAGCGGTGGCTGTCCCAGTCCATGACGGCCACGGTGTGTCCTTGCTCGACGCCCAGCTGCGTGAGGGCGTTGGCCAGTTGGGCCACGCGCTTGCCGAAGGTGCGGTAGTCGTAGCGCGTCTGGTCGCGGTAGACGATCTCCTGGTCCGGTGAGTAGATCAGGGGCGTGCGCAGCAGGTGCTTGATCAACAGGGGATAGTCGTAGGCGGACGGGGTGCGTTCGATTTT
>CAYUAQ010000089.1:0-19154 GCA_964442705.1 uncultured Desulfobacteraceae bacterium | reverse complement strand
GCAGATCCGACAGGAGCTGGCCGACCGCTATCAGGTAACCGGGGAAGCCGCCCAGGCGCTGATCGATGCCGTGGCCGAGCGCAGCGTCGAAATCCTGTCGCATTTCGACATCCCGCCGGCCAACATGAAGCCCTTTTCACTGATTCTCCAGGAAGCCAACGAGGAGCTGGGAAGGCTCAATTTCTCCTACGAACTGCTGGTCATGGAACTCAAGCAGACCATGGAGCGGGCCGAGAAACTGGCCGAGCAGCTCAGGGCAGCCAACCAAAAACTCAGGGAAATGGCCTTCTGCGACAGCCTGACCGGCCTCTACAACTACCGCTTCTTTCAGGATGCCATGGACCGGGAGATCAGACGTGCGGCCCGCTACAAGCGGCCGCTGTCGCTCATCATGATGGACCTCGATCACTTCAAGCGCATCAACGATGAACACGGACACCAAGCCGGGGACGTCGTACTGCAGCAGGTCTGCGATGAAATCACCAAAAACGCGCGCAACTCCGACATCGCCGCCCGTTATGGGGGGGAGGAGTTTGCCATCATCCTGCCGGAGACCGATATCAGGGGGGCGTCCTTCATGGCCGAACGTCTCCGCAAAGCCATTGAAAAGCTCGAAATCGAGGTGGATGAAAAGACCCTGCGCATCACCATCAGCGCCGGTGTCACCAGCTACCACCCCGGCGACGAGGGCGGGAGCAAGCTGCAGCTCATCGCCACCGCCGACAAGGCGCTCTACCTGTCGAAAAATACCGGCCGCAACAAGATCAGCGTGGTGAAGTAAGGGCGAGGCACAGAGGCTGAGGGTGAGGCACAGAGGCTGAGGGTGAGGCACAGAGGCACAAAGGCACAAAGGCACAAAGTGGGAAGAGCGTAGTGCCGGAGGTGAAAGTGGCGGTGGTGCCGAAGGCTGCTAAAGGCGAGGCACAAAGGGTTGGAATGGTGCCCGGCCTTGTTCAGGAGTTGCCTGTGAGGGGCTGTGGTTGTGTCAAGGCGAGGGGCAGGGGCAAAACGCATAAAGGGAAGCAATCCTCTGCCGCCCGGGCCTGCCCCACGGACGACGGACCACTGACAACGGGCAATTCATCTGTCCCGGGGGGTCCGCGTGGGTCTGTGGGAAAAAACAAGTGCTGAAAATCAGTCCTTCCTGCCGGTAAAAGCGTCCATCAGATCCTGAAACTGTTTGCTCTGTTCCTGCATGAGCTTTTGAAACCCGCTGGCCGCCTCGCTTCCCGTCACTTTTTCGGCCAACAGTTTCTCCAGGCGGTCGACGACCTTCTGTTGCTGTTCGTACTTTTCCTGCAGGGCCTCGTATTTTTCCACCAGCTCCTGGTGCTCGGACCGCGGCACCACGTCGAGCATGTCCAGAAACTGACGGAAAGACCGCGTGAAACTGTCGGCGGCCTGCCGCCAATCGTGGGAATCCGGTGTTTTTTGGTCACCGCCGGGCGCCAGGCCGTAGAGTCTGGCAAACTGGCGGGTGAACTCTTCGGTGCCTTTAAGCCCCTGCGAGAGCCACTGCGTGACGTCGCTGAGTTGCTTTTCTCCGCGGGCCGCACCCAGCAGGGCGTTTCCCCAGAACTCCAGAAATTTGGGATCCATGTGCATTGTCCTCTGTCCGTGGTCCGTTGTCGGTTGTCTGTGGCCGAATCTGCGCAATTCCTACCACGACACGCGGGCTGCCTGCAACCTCGACGGCGCCGGGCCGCAATAAAAAAGGCCCGCTGAACGGCACGGAAAACGTGCTGCTGCAGCGGGCCGGGGATAATAAACGACGGGCAGCCGCCTTACTTGACTCTCTTTATCCTGGGAGTTGACGCAACCTTGCCCCTGCCTGCCGCCCTCTTCTCACTCTGTGCCCTTGTGCCTTTTCCCCCTTGTGCCTTACCCTCAGCCTTCGGCACCACGCTCTTCCCACTCTGTGCCTTTGTGCCTTTGCCCCTCTGTGCCTTGCCCTTCGGTACTGCCGCCTCTTTCACCTCCGGCACCGCACTCTTCCCACTTTGTGCCTTTGTGCCTTTGTGCCTCTGTGCCTCGCCCTTAACAGCCTTCGGCACCGCCGCCTCTTTCACCTCCGCCACCGCACTCTTCCCACTTTGTGCCTTTGTGCCTCTGTGCCTCTGTGCCTTGCCCTTAACAGCCTCGCCCTTCTCCAGATCCAGCTGAAACCGCACCGGCCCGCGTGTGCCATCTGCAAAGCGGGTGTGCAAGGCGTAGGCCGAGTTGGGATCCGACCAGGAGGTGGCGATGGCCACGTGTCCCTTGGGAAAGGCGGTGACTTCGGCGTCGACGAAATCCAGCGGTGCCAGGGCGGTCTCTTTTTCCACCAGATCGTCGTGCTCGCCGTAACAGATGAGCCACGGAATCTTCTTTTCCTGCAGCCGCTTCAGGTTCAGCTTGCGGCCGAAGAGTTTGACCGGCAGGGTGCCGTCGGAGGCAATGGGCGTGTTGTAGGACGCGAAGCTCATGCGGGTGATGCCCAGCGGCAAATCGAAGCGCTCGTGGTTCAGCCAGTAGTTCAGGGCGGCCGCCGTCTTGCTGATCTGCAGCTCTCCCGTCTTCTGGCGGGCGAACATCATCAGGTCCCGGTAAAAAGCGGGCAGCGGTGATTCGGTATCGATGCTCTTGAGTTTGTAGACCCACCCCATCAGGATGCCGTCGGCCACGGCGTTGCCGTTGGGCAGGATCTTGGTGCCGTAAGCCAGGTCGTTGAAGCGCTGCGGCAGCGTGTTCAGAAAATGGGCCAGCCCCTTGCTGCGGGTGCCGTCCATGGGAGAGACGCAGGTGATGAAAGCATCCACCAGCCCGTCGAGCTCTCCTGAAAGAATGTCGCACAGCCCGTTAAAGCCCCCCTGGCAGTACCCGTTCAGCGTGACGCTGCGGCCGTGCCGCGCCTTGATCTTCTGGCAGAACAGGCGGGTGTCCCGGGCGTCGTCATCGCCGGTCATGAGCTGCAGGCCTTCCGAAGTGCGGATGTCTTTCAGCACCCGGATGTACGTGGGAATGCCCTGGTTGGCGAAGCAGTGGGTGTAGCTGCGGTCTTCCCCCGGCAGAAAGGCCAGGATGTTGGCCCCCAGCACGTAGGGCGGAATGATCAGGACGGGCTTGCCGTCCTTTTTCACCTGCCGTCCGTTGGTGGGCTTCACCTGGTAGACGATGAAACGGTCGGTTTCCGCCACCTGGACACCGCTGCGGGGACGTTCGAAGTGAAAGCCGAACTCCGGCTCGATGTCTTCGATGGCCTGGGGATAGCGGTAAGCCACGGTTTCCAGCAGCTTCGCCTGCCGGGCCGTGATGGCCTCCAGCGCCTTCCAGTCCTGGGTCTGGAAGGCGCGGATGAGATCGGCCCCGCCGTCGGTCAAACGTGTGTAGGCGCCAAAAGCCTTCAGCAGGCCGTCCACACTTCTGGCCGCCAGATTGAGATTGAAAAGCAGCAGCTCGCTGAAAGCCTGGGCCGTTTCCGGCCGCACATGGTCAGCCAGGCGTTCTCCTTCTACCCGATTGAAGTAGTTGGTGGAAATCAGGTAGGGCAGAAAAAAATCGGTCGTGTAGCGACTCACCCCTGCCATCCACGCCGTGGAAGCCCTGAGCAGGTCGTTTTCCACGCCCAGGGCCGGAAAACCACTTTGGCCATTGTGTTCACGTTTGCCGACGGTCATACTGTTTTCCTCTCTTTGCTTTCCGTACTGCTACTTCACTGCTACTTCTGCCAGTTGGTGAAAAACTCTTCTACTTTTGCGTAGCTTTCATCCACGTACTTCTTGAACTGGTCGCGGCCCTTCTTGAAGGAAGCGGCCCACTCGTTGATGGCCTTTTTCCCCTCTTCGGGAAGCCAGGTGGCCTGCTCCAGCAGGGTCGCCGCCACGCGCTCGGACTGATCCTGAAGCATGGTCATGGCGTTGAAGGTGTTGTTGAAAGCTGCACGGTTGAAGTCGACCATCTGTTTTACAAGCTGTTTCTGATCCATCATGATACGCTCCTTTTAATTCTGAATTGCGCCTGGCACAATCGTTGTGTGGTTACCGGGATAAAGGGTTACTTCTTGGCGCCGGTCTTGGCGCTGAAAACAGCTTCCACTTTTTCGAAATTGCTGTCAATGAGCTTTTTGAACTCTTCGCGACCCTTCTTGTAAGCGCCCATCCAGTCCTCGATGGCCTTGCGGCCCTCTTCGGGGATCCAGTCGAACTGTTTCAGGACGCTGCCCACGGTGGCCTCGGTCTGCTCCTGGAGCAGGACCATGGCGTTGAAGGTGTTGTTGAAGGTGGCCTTCTGAAAAGCGATCATCTGTTTGGCGATGTTGGTGGTGTCCATGATAAAATTCCTCCTGTTAAATTTAGAGTGATTCGGCTGTTGGCTGTCCAACGCTGTCCTGCCCTGCATTCTAACCATCGGGCGCACAATGTCAAGCCTTTTTTGTTGCATTGCAACATTTTTTATTTCACCACCAACTGCCTGCACATTATCCTCTTTATAATGTAATATAAATGCGTTATAAATTTTAAGAGGGAATCAGCGGCGCAACACGGCCTGCGGAAAGATCATTTTTTACGCTTCTGCAGCACTAAATCTGGGGCAAAAAAAGGCGGTGTCTCCGCACGGCGTGGTGCTGCTTTTGAGGCGCCAGGCCTCGGCTACATAGTATTCAGCCGGCACCTTATATTCAAGCTGTCAGCCGTCAGGTATCAGCTGTCAGCTCTTGATGATGCCGTAAACACCTTTATAGCTGATACCTGACACCTAACACCTTCTTTCCACCTGACACCTTTCAACATCAACAATCACTGTGGCTCAACACGAAGCGGGCAATCTGTGTGTAGTAGGTTTCCAGCACGCGGCGGGACCGGAAAAGCGCCATGTGCCCTCCTTCACAGGTCAGGCTCAGCTTGTTTTCTGCGGCCACCTGCCCGATCCGGTCCATGTGTCCCAGGGCCTGGCCCAGGGGCGCAATGGCGTCCTGTTTGCCCCCCAGCGCCCACAGGGGAACATCGCCGGGGTAGTCCTCCAGCCGCACGCGCCGCCCCCCGATGAAGAGCCGGCCCCGGGCCAGCTCGTTGCGGATGAAAATCTTCTTGTAGGTGTCCCGGATGAATCCGGCCGGAAAATGATGTACGGTGTTGTACCAGTTGTAAAAGGCCTTCTGACGCTCGGCGGCATCCCGGTTGCCGCTTTTAAGATCCTTCAGCAGGCGTTTGAAATTCTTCAGGTGCTGCTGCATGCCCAGCAGGTAGAACCCCAGCACTTGCAGGCTGCCGTCATAGGCGCGCCGGCCGGCCCCGGCCTGGTCGCCCGCAACGGTCATACCGAAGAGAAAAAGCATCATGTCGATGTACCCCGGGCCCAGGGTGCGGGCGTAATCGGTGAGAAAACCGGCGGCCGCCTCGGTGTCCATGGGTGAACCGGCACAGCCGAACGTTCTCCCCAGGGAAGGGTGCCGAATAAGGGTGCTCATCAGCAGGGGGCCCGGCTGACAGACGGCAATCAGGTGCGCCGGCACGCCGGTCTGCCGCTTGAGGTGCTCCAGCACCTGGCGGTACTGCTGCACCTGCCCTTCGAAACCCTCCCGGTGCCGCTTGCCGTCCACGTAAAGGGGAACCTCGGCGGCACACTTCTGTTCGACCACGGCCATGCGGCTCAATCCCTGGTCGCGCAGAAAAACAGCCACCCGCTCGGCGATGTTGGAGTGGTGGCCGGCCCGGGGAGCGAAAACCACGGCATAGTTGCGGATCTTGTGCCGCCCGGGCGCCGACAGGTCCAGCACCCGCATGCTCGGCAGGTCCAGCAGAACCCGCTGCGGGTCGGGGATAACCTCCCAACCCTGGGGTTCGGGAGGCTTGGCAAACAGGTCCAGGAACTCGATCTCCCCCTGCCTGGCCCGCCGAAATCTCTCTCTGATATCGGATACATGTTCCCGTACCATCCGAATGGCGTCGTCGGAGCGGTCCTGCCAGAGGTCAAACACGGTTCCAGTGGGCAGCCGGGTGCTCCACGGGTTTGCCGATGCGGACAGGCGCATCATCTCCCGGCCGAAGCGCTGCTGGTGATCCGCCATCTCCAGCGCCAAGTCCAACACGCGGAACTGCTGGTCCACCAGCGCGGCCTGTATGCCGACGCCGAGTTTCATGATCTCCAGGTTGTTGAGGACGTGGGGAAAGCAGTGCATCAGTCCATCGGGCATTTTTCAGTGTCCTTTCTTCTGTCGAGAATGAGCATCAGGGTCAGGTTTCGCGAGAATGAGCATCAGGGTCAGGATCAGGTTTCAGCTGTCGGCAATACCCGCATTCTCCGTCGGAGATATCCGCCTGCTACGGACTGGATCTGTGGGGGGGTTTTAACGGCAGGCCGTATTTCTTGAGTTTCTTGTAAAGCAGGGTCCGGTGGATACCCAGGATCTGGGCGGCACGGCTCTTGTTGTATCCGCTTTTTTCCAGCGCCTGCACGATGGCCTCCTTTTCAGCCCTGGCCTGCACGGCCCGGATGGTCCCGGGGCCGCCCCGGCGGGACATGCGCCCCTGCTGAATGTAGAAAGGCAGATCCGAAGGCCGGATGGTGTCGTTCTGCAGTGAAGTCGTGGTGCGCTCCAGCACATTGAAAAGCTCGCGTACGTTGCCGGGCCAGTCGTAGCTGGTCAGGATCCTGCAGGCCGCCTTGCTCAAACGAACTTCGGGGAAAAAGCTGCGGGCACTCAGCTGTTTGAGAAGGTGTTCCGCGATGGGAATGATATCCTCGCGCCGTTCCCGCAGGGGCGGCACGCGCAGGAAAATGACGTTCAGGCGGTAGTAGAGGTCCTTGCGGAAACGCCTCCGCGCCATCATGGATTCCAGGTTCTGGCTGGTGGCGGCGATCAGACGAAAATCGATGTGGATGGGGTCGCTGCCGCCCACATGCTCGAACTCCTGTTCTTCGAGCACGCGCAGCAACTTGGGCTGCATCTCCAGGGGCAGGGCCCCGATTTCATCCAGGAAAACGGTGCCGCCGCCGGCCATTTCGAACTTGCCCGGCTGGGTGTCCCGCAACACGCCGCCGGAAATCCCCTCTTCATAACCGAACAGTTCGGACTCCATGAGGTCCGCCGGGATAATGGCGCAGTTGATGCGTACAAAAGGAAGCGCCCGCCGGCTGCCGGCATGATGAATGGCCCGGGCCAGCAGCTCTTTGCCGGTGCCGCTCTCGCCGGTGATTAAAATCGGGAACTGGTTGTCGGTGGCCCGCAGGGCCTCTTTCTTGAGCTGCCGCATTTCGGGGCTTTCAGCGATGATGTGGTCGAAGGTGTAGCGCGTGGCGCGCAGGTGGATCAGTTCCTCCTCGTACATCTTCACCCTGGCCTCCAGCGTGGACAGCCGGCCGGCGAGTTTCGTGGCGTCGCGCACGTCCTGAAACATGACCTGGCCGAAAACGGCCACCACTTTGCCGTTCTTTTTGATGGGAATGCGCTGCACCACCATGTCCTGCCCCTTGATGTGGTGGGTCTGGTTGATCTCGGCCATGCCGGTTCTGGCCACGATGTGCATGCGGCTGTCTTCCATGACTTCGGTGCAGTGCCGTCCGATCTGGGCCTGGGGATCGATTCCCAGAAAGCGACCGTAAGGCCTGTTGAAATGGGTGATGATGCCCTCGGCGTCGGTTATCACGGCACCGCTGTGGATGCTCTCGAAGACCATCTTGAGAAAGTCGACCTCTTCCTGCAGTTCCCTAATCCGGGAACGACGCGGTTTTTTAGGTTTCATCATGGACCTCTTTCTCCTGTCGGCTCATGGGCCGATGCACGAAAACCATTTCCCGGAAAAACCGGCGGCCGCATCTTCTTCCGCCCCGCAGCCAGTGTACTGTATTTACCTTTTATCATGTCTACGCCATGATACGCTATATGTCAACGCTTGTCGACCAGGGCAATCGCAAGTAGCTGTCGGCATGCTTGCTGCGGTGGCCCTTGTTTGTTACCTGCGATGGGCCCGGATTTTCACTTCACCGCCTGTGGAGCCACCTCAGCCATTGAGCTTGCCGCCGGATTCTGCTATGGCTTCTTTCATCAGGACAGGAGGAATCGAGAAATCATGGACATTCGAGAACCGCAGATCAAACCCGAAGACATCCTGGTATTGAAGGACCCGCACTTCACAGCCGCGAACGTGTGTATCGTCAGCGGCTGCGGCACCGGCATCGGCCGGGCCGTGGCCGTGGCCGCGGGGGCCAATGGCCTGACGGTGGCCGGGCTGGACATCGACGATGAACAGGGAGAAAAGACCCGCCGCCTGGCCACAGACATGGGCGGGCGCATGACCTTCATCCCCACCGACCTGACCCGCGACGAAGATATTGAAAACGCCGTTTCCCGGGCCGCCGCAGAAGGGGCCGTGCGATATCTGGTCAACATCGCCGGCATTCAGCACATCGACGCGGTGGACCATTTCCCCATGGAAAAATACGACCTCATGCAGCGCCTGATGCTGCGGGCCCCCTTCTACCTTTCCAAGCTGGCCATCGGGCACATGAAACGAAACGGCGGCTGGGGCGCCATCGGCAACATGGCCTCGGTGCACGCCCACATCTGCACGGCCAACAAGCCGGTGTACAACATCACCAAGTTCGGGCTGCGGGCCCTGAGCCAGTCCATCTCGGCCGAAGGCCGGGGCCGCATCCGCTCGTTTACCGTCAGCACGGGCTACGTCAAGACGCCCCTGGCCCTGAACCAGATTCCGGCCCAGGCCGAGCAGCGCGGCATCACCCCCGAGGAAGTGGTGCGCGACGTCATGATGGGCCGCTCGCGCGTAAAGGAGATGATGGCCCCGGTGGAGGTGGCCAACCTCTTCATCTTCGGATTCTCGCGCTACGCCCGCTACCTGGTGGGCGGCGACCTGCTCTTCGACGGCGGCATGGTGCTGACCTACTGAATCTCGTCCATACCGGCCTGAAAAACAGGGAAAAATATCATCGAAACCCAACCCAAAGAGAGGAGAAAGGCTATGAAAAAAGGATTCTGGTCACTGATCGCGGTTGTGTTTTTCTTTTCACTGTTCTGTGGTGCGCTGAACGCCCAGGCGGCGGCCAAGCGGGAAAAGTTCGGCACCGACAAGCGCCACCAGGAGGTCAAGCGCCTGAAGGTCAAGACCTCCGACAAGACCTTCCGCTGGAAGATGGTCATGCCCTGGTCCAAGGGCCTGCTGTTCTACGACTACGCCCAGCACTTCGCCGACTCCGTGCGCCTGGCCTCGGGCGGCCGCCTGCAGATCAAGTGCTTCTCGGCCGGGGAACTGGTGCCCGCCATGCAGTGCTTCGATGCCGTCAGCAAGGGGTCGGCCCAGGTGGGCCACGACTGGCCCGGCTACTGGAAGGGCAAGAACGAGGCCTTCGTGGCCTTCGCCTCGGTGCCCATGGGACTGGACGCCGAACTCTACAACGTCTGGCTCTACGAGCGCGGCGGCGCCGACATGATGAACGAGCTCTACGGGCGCTACAACCTGGTGGCCTTTCCCGGCGGCCAGGCCGGCCAGGAAATGGGCTTTTTCTCCAACAAGAAGGCCACTAAGCTGCAGGACTTCAAGGGCATGAAGGTCCGCACCCCGGGCTGGTTCATGGACATCATGAACAACATGGGCGCCTCGGTCAGCCCGCTGCCCGGCGGCGAGGTTTACCTGGCCCTGGAGCGCGGCGTCATCGACGCGGCCGAGTTCTCCGCCCCGGCGGTGAACTACCCCATGGGCTTCGACGAGATCACCAAGTTCGTCATCGAACCCGGCGTGCACCAGCCCGGCACGCAGTTCGCCCTCTTCTTCAACAAGGACGCCTACAACAAGCTGCCCGACGACCTGAAGTGGATCATCAAGATCTGCGCCAAGGAAACGCAGCTGTGGAGCTACAACTGGACCACCAACCTGAACATCAAGGCCATCGAGATGTTCAAGAAGAACGTCGAGTTCGTCAAGATGGACAAGGACACCATCATCGCCTTCAAGAAAACCACCCACGACTACCTGGAACAGCTCAAGGGCAAGTACCCGGACGTCAAGAAGGTGCTGGACTCCCAGGACCAGCTGATCCAGGATTTCGCCGAGTGGCGCGAGATTCGCTCCGGCATCACGCCCTGGCCCTATGACGTGTTCATCAAGGGCAAGACCAACGAGTAATGCCATTGCTGCCGGGGGCCTCCGCCCATGGGCGGGGCGCCCGGCTTCACCCCCGCCACATCTTCGGAACCGCCATGGAAAAAACGTTTACCCAACGCATCGACGCCTTCAACGAAAAGTGCGGCCAGATCGGCGCCCTGCTGATCCTGCCCATGGTGGGCGTGGTGGTCTACGAGGTGATCATGCGCTACGTCTTCACGGCGCCCACCTCCTGGGGCTTTGAAACCACCACCTTCATCTACGGCGTGCACTACATCCTGGGGCTCAGCTACACGCAGCTGCACAACGGCCACGTGGCCATCGACATCTTCTCCAACCGGCTGGCCCCGCGCCCCAAGGCCGCCTTGAGTGTCGTCACCTACGGCCTCATCTTCTTTCCCACCTTCGGCGCTATGACCTACTTCGCGTGGGTCTACGCCATCGCCTCGTGGCGGGAGTGGGAGCACCTGTCCACCAGCTGGGCGCCGCCGGTCTACCCTTTCAAGACCCTCATGGCGGTGGGCTTCACCCTGCTGCTGCTGCAGGCCGTCTCCACCGTGCTCAAAGACATCCAGACACTCAGACAGGGGAGGGCCGCAAGCTGATGTCTCCGGAAATGCTCACCATCCTGATGTTCGGCACACTGATCGTGCTCATCGCCCTGGGCCACCCCCTGGCCTTCACCCTGGCCGGCGTGGCCGCCCTGTTCGGCCTCATCGACAACGGCTTCAACGTCCCGGGGCTGTTCGACATGTTCTCCAACAACGCCTGGGGCCTGATGCAGAACTACGTCATCGTGGCCGTGCCCCTGTTCATCATGATGGCCCAGGTGCTGGACCGCTCACGGGTGGCCGACAAGCTGTTCGAGTCGCTGTACATCGTGCTGGGCGGGCTCAAGGGCGGGCTGGGGCTGGCCGTGGTGGTGGTCAGCACGGTTTTCGCGGCCACCACGGGCATCATCGGCGCTTCGGTGGTGGCCATGGGTCTGCTGGCGGGCCCGGCCCTGGTCAACAAGGGCTACCAGAAGGAGCTGACCTCGGGCATCATCTGCGCCTCGGGCACCCTGGGCATCCTGATCCCGCCCAGCATCATGCTGGTGGTCTACGGCGGGTTGACGGGCTACAAGGAAACCTCGGTGGGCAACCTGTTCGCCGGCGCCATCATCCCGGGCCTGATTCTCTCGGCGCTCTACTTCCTCTACATCGTCAGCCGCTGCTACCTCAACCCCAAGCTGGGGCCGCCCATCCCCGAAAGCGACCGCACCCACACCGCCGCCCAGAAGTGGGGCATGACATTAAAATCGCTGATCCCGCCGCTGGCCCTGATCCTCACCGTCATGGGCGCCATCCTGACGGGCATCGCCACCCCCACCGAGGCTGCCGCCCTGGGCGTGGTGGGCGCCATGATCCTGGCCCTGTTCAACCGCAAGCTCAACTGGCCGGTGCTAAAGGAAGCCGGCATCGCCACCTACAAGACCACCGCCATGATCATGATGCTGTTCATCGGCGGCAAGTGGTTCAGCACGGTGTTTCTGAGCATGGGGGGCGGGGACGTGGTGGCGGATTTCCTGCTGGGAACCGGTCTGCACCGCTATGTGGTGCTGGTCATCATGATGGGCATCGTCTTTTTCATGGGCATGTTCATCGACTGGGCCGCCATCCTGCTGGTGACGGTGCCGATCTTCACGCCCATCGCCATGGAGCTGGACTTCAACCCCCTGTGGTTCGCCATGCTGATGTGCGTCAACCTGCAGACCTCGTTTCTGACGCCGCCCTTCGGCTACGCCTTGTTCTACTTCAAGGGGGTGGCGCCCGGCAAGATCACCATCGCCCACATCTACCGCGGGATCATCCCCTTCGTCATCCTGCAGCTCATCGGCCTGGCCGTGATGGTGATCTTCCCCCAGACCATCACCTGGCTGCCCGACATGGTGTTTGGAAGGTAGGGGTTATTCTCGGAGGGGCCGCAAGGTTAGCGGCCATGTTCAGCGCCGGTGATTTCGGAGGGCACGGCGCAAAGGCACAAAGTCAGGGCCGGGGCCGGGATTTCCCCGAATTCCGGGGAACACGTGCAAGCTCCCTGCATCGCTGTAAAATGGGGAAATCTGGGACGTCACTCAACACTACTTGTAAAAAAATCCTGGAGCCGGCTCAAATTTTTCGAAACCGCCAGCATTCCTTCCCTTTGTGCCGCTGTGCCTTTGCCCCTTGCCCTTACTCTTCCGGCATCCGCACCGTCAGCACCGGCACCGTGCTGCGGCGCACCACCCGGCGGGCGGTGCTGCCCATGAGGGCCTCCTTGAAGCTGCCGTAGCCGTGAGTGCCCATGACGATGAGATCGCTGCCGGTTTTGCGGGCGGTTTCCAGAATAGCGAACACGGGCGAGCCCTCCAGGATGAGGATGTCGGCCACCTGGAAGGTGCAGGCGGTGTTGCGGCTGCTGATGTCGTTGCAGAATTCCTCTATGCGCTTGTGGATCCTGTCGGTAATCTCCTGCTTGTTGCGCTCCAGCAGCTCCAGCCACTGCTTTTCCCCCATGATCTCCTTGACCCGGATTACCGTGCTGGGCGCAAGGTCTTCCAGAACGTGCAGGATGGTGATCTTGGCGGCGTACCGGTCGGACAGGCTGGCGGCGTACCCGAAACAGTGCCGCGCGCTTTCGGACAAATCGGTGGCATAGAGGATGTTCTTGATTTCGGGTATCATGAGGCGCTCTCCTTTTCCCTGAGTTGTTTTCTGATGATCTTCCCCGTGGCCGTCATGGGCAGGGCCTGCACGAATTCGATTTCCCGGGGGTATTCGTGGGCGGCCAGCCGCCGGCGTACGAACTGCTGGATATTCTCCTTGAGATCCTCACCGGCCCGCGCGCCCGGTTTCAGCACGACAAAGGCCTTGACGATCTGGGTGCGCACCGGGTCGGGTTTTCCCACGGCCGCCGCCAGGGCCACGGCCGGGTGCTTGAGCAGGCAGTCCTCTATCTCGCCGGGACCCATGCGGTAGCCGGCGCTGGTGATCAGGTCGTCTTCGCGGCCCACGAACCACAGGTACCCCTCGTCATCCCGGCGTCCCATGTCGCCGGTCAGGCACCAGGAACCGGCGAACTTTTTCCGGGTGGCCTCAGGGTTGTTCCAGTACTCGATGAACATCACCGGATCCGGCGCCTGGATGGCGATGTTGCCGGTCTCCCCCGCGGGCAGCACACGGCCCTCGTCGTCCACGATTTCCACCCGGTGGCCCGGAACGGCGCGGCCCATGGAGCCCGGCCGTATGGGCATGATGCGGGCGCAGTTGCCCACCACCAGGTTGACCTCGGTCTGGCCGTAAAACTCGTTGATCTCCACCCCCAGGGTCTGGCGCCCCCAGTCCAGCAGCTCTTCGCCCAGGGTTTCGCCGCCGCTGCCGATGCTTCGCAGGCGCAAGCCGAAACGGCGGCGGGCATCTTTGACCTGGCGCATCAGCTTCAGCGCCGTGGGCGGCAGAAAGGCGTTGCGGATGCCGTGGCGCGCCATGAGGTCGAAGGCGAACTCGGGGTCGAACTTGCGCGCCCGGTAGGCCACCACCGGCACGCCGTGGTGCCAGCTGGGAAAGAGCACGTCGATGAGTCCCCCGATCCAGGCCCAGTCGGCCGGCGTCCAGAAAAGATCGTCCGGTTGCGGGAAAAAATTGTGGGGAAACTCCACCCCCGGCAGGTGCCCCAGCAGGGTGCGGTGGGCGTGCAGGGCGCCCTTGGGCGGGCCGGTGGTGCCCGAGGTGTAGATGATCAGGGCCGGGTCGTCGGCCCGCGTGTTCACGGGCGTGAAGCGGTCGGCCCCCTCTTCAAGGGCCGCCCAGAAGTCCACGGTCTCGCCGCCGTCGTCGTCCCCCACCACCAGGATCGTCTCCAGGTCCGGCAGGTCCTCGCGGATGGACAGGATCTTCTCCAGGTTGTCCCGGTCGGTGACCACCGCCCGCGCCCGGCTGTCGGCCAGCCGGTAGGCCAGCGCGTCGGTGCCGAAGAGGGTGAACAGGGGCACGGCCACGGCCCCCAGCTTGTACACCGCGATGTGGCACAGCGCGGTTTCCACGCTCTGGGACAGCAGGATGCCCATGCGCTCCCCGGTCCCCAACCCGTGGGCCTGCAACGTGTTGGCCAGCCGGTTGGAAAGCCGCGCAAGCTCTCCGAAGGTGTACTTGCGCACCTTTCCGTCGGCACCCTCATAAATCAGGGCAACCGCCTGGCCGTTCTGCCGGTCGCAGATGTCCACCCCGATGTTGTAATAGTCGGGAATCTCCCACTTGAAAGACCCGTAAACCCCCTCATAAGACTCGGCAAATGTCAGCATGGTTGTTTTGTCCGTTGTCCCTCGTGATACAGTCGCCCCCCTACTTCTCACTTCTCACTTCAAACTTCAAACTTCAATTCTACCCATCCCTCAGTATCACCACCAGCTCCTCGGGCCCGTGCACGCCGTAGACCAGCGTAAACTCGATGTCGGCGGTCTTGGAAGGCCCCGACACCAGCAGGGCGTTGGTGGGCATACCCCGGGACCACTGCTGCCGGGCCATGACCTCGGCAAAGGAGCGGTAGATGTTTTCGGCATCCAGCACGGCGATGTGAATGGGCGGCACCAGGGAGATCAGGCGCGGCTCCTGCACCGTCGGCCACAGGATCAGCGCGCCGGTGTCGGCGATGGCGCCCCGCGTGGTGGTGATGCCGGCGTGCATCTCGAACAGCTCCTTCTTAAACGACTCCACTTCGCCCTCGTAAGCCCTCAGCTGCGGCGCCTTGTCGGCGGATCCGGGCCAGGCACCCTCCAGTTCTGCCGCCAGCCAGGTGCCGGGGCCGTACAGCAGAGAAGCGACCTTCTTGCGGGCCGTGATCCTGGCGAGCGTCTGCAGCCAGTCGCTCTTTTTCACCCGGTGGATCTCGGTGCGCACGGCCGCCATCTTTTCCTGAAAGAGTGCCACGAGATCGACGTCTTCCGGCCCGGCGGGCGCGGCAGCCGCCGGCCGTTCGACCTCGGGAAAATCGGCAAAAGCGGCCTGCAGCCGGTCGAAGATATTGCGGCGAGCCACATCACTCATCTGCCACCCCCTTTTCCTGTCGCACCAGTTCGTGCAGTGATTTGGCGGCCGGCCGCGGCGGCGTGCGCACGCTGGTCCAGGCCTTCAGGGGCCCGGCCGGCGGCAGGCGGCCCCCCAGCAGCCCGCCGGCTTTGACCGCCAGGGCATTGAGCAGCGGCACGCGGTTCATCAGGGACCACCCCTTCCAGGCCAGGCGCTCTTTGGGGTCTCTGGTCGCCTCGGCGGCGGCCATGTCGTGGCGCAGGCGGCGCAGCAGCCGCGCAATGGGAATCTTCACCGGGCAGACGTCCTCGCAGGCGTTGCACAGGCTGGAGGCCGTGGCCAGCACACCGGCCCGCTCCAGGCCCTCCATCTGGGGCGTCAGGATCTTGCCGATGGGCCCGGGATAGACGAAGCCGTATGCGTGCCCCCCCAGCCGGGTGTACACCGGGCAGTGGTTCAGGCAGGTGCCGCAGCGCACGCACAGCAAGGTTTCGCGCATGACCGGGTCGGCCAGGATGCGGGTGCGCCCGTTGTCCAGGATGATGAGATGCACTTCTCGCGGACCGTCTTTCTCACCTGGTTTGCGCGGCCCGCCGATCATGTTGAAGTAGGTGGTTATGAGCTGGCCGGTGGCCGAACCGGTCAGCAGGCGCAGCAGCGGCGGCACGTCCTCGAGCTTTTCCACCACCTTTTCCAGGCCCATGACCGCGATGTGAACCGGCGGCACCGTGGTGCACATGCGGCCGTTGCCCTCGTTTTCCACCAGGCACAGGGTACCGGTTTCGGCCACCGCGAAATTGACGCCGCTCAGGCCCACCTGGGCCTCGAAGAACTTGCGGCGCAGGGTGCGGCGGGCGATGGCGGTGAGTTCATCCACGTCCTCGGTGTAAGGGGCGCCGGGAATCTTTTCGTGAAAGGTGCGCGCCACCTGGTCCTTGTTCTTGTGGATGGCCGGCACGATGATGTGCGAGGGCGGTTCGTTGTCCAGCTGAATGATGAACTCGCCCAGGTCGGTTTCCATGGACTCGATGCCGTGGCGCTGCAGGAAGGGATTGAGGTGCATCTCCTCGGACACCATGGATTTTCCCTTGACCAGGCGCGTGGCCTGGTGCGACCGCATGATGTCCAGCACGGCCTGGTTGGCCTCTTCGGTGGTTTCCGCCCAGTGCACCTGGATGCCGTTGGCGGTCAGCCTGTCCTCCAGCTGCGCCAGCAGCGCGGGCAGGCGGCTCAAAGCGCGGCGCTTGATGGCGGCCCCCAGATCCCGCAGCGCCTCGGTCTCCCGGGGGTCGGGAAACACGCTGTTGCGCTTTTCGATGAGGGTGTCCATGGCCGTGCGCAGGTTCCTGCGCAGCTGTTGGTCGGCCAGGGCCCGGGAAACATTGCCGGCAAAGTCGAACTGGTCAGGCTGTTTCATTGGTCCGCTCCCACAAGAACTGCGCCAGGTGCACACAGGACACCGGCAGGTTGCGTTTCTCCATGGCGCCCGCGATGTTCATCAGGCAGCCGCAGTCGCCGCTGACGACCATGGCGGCGCCGGTGCCCCGGATGTCGTCCACTTTGTCGGTCACCATGGCCGCCGAGATCTGCGGTTGCTTGACGGCAAAGGTGCCGCCGAAACCGCAGCACTCGGATTCGCGCTGCAGCTCCACCAGTTCCACGTTGTCGAGCTGCCGGATCAGCGCCTTGGAATCCGCTATGACCTTCATCTCGCGCAGGGCATGGCAGGAGGAGTGCCAGGTGACCTTCAGCGGGGCGCCGCGGTCTTTCAGGCGCACGCCCAGCACGCCCGCCAGAAACTGGGAAAACTCGAACACGCGCCCGCAAAACCGCCGCACGGTCTCGAATTCGGGGTCATCGGCAAACAGATCCAGGTAGTGGTATTTCATCATGCCGGCGCAGGATCCCGACGGCACGATGATGGGGTAGTCCTTGGGAAAGCACCCGATCTGCCGCCGCGCCACGGCGCGGGCCTCGTCGATGAAACCGGAGTTGTAGGCCGGCTGCCCGCAGCAGGTCTGCTCGGGGGGAAAGACGACCTGGACACCGTGGCGCTGCAGCAGGCGGATGGCGGCCAGGCCGGCCTGGGGATAGATGGCGTCGATCAGGCAGGTGCCGAAAAAATAAACCTTTTCATAACGCTGGGAATCGTTCATGGTCACTCGTTACCCTCCGGTACCGCGCATGTCAAGCGTAAAGCGGTTTTGCTTGACGCGGACGGACCCGGCGGCTACACTTGTGAGGTGCCGTCAGGGGTGCGCCGGGTCACGATCTGCCAGGCCATCCACAGCTACCCGATTCCTGGAGAGAAGGGGAAAGACCATGAAACCTGTTTACGCCATCATCTGCACTGTACTGCTGCTGGGGACATCGGCGGCTGCGGCCGGCGATCTCCAGCTGGGCATCGCCGGCATGAAATGGGGCGATCCGGTGGTGGACCTGAGCCGCTTCAAACAGATCCTTTCAAAGGGCGACGTCAACCTGTACGTGGACACCGAGGGGGTGTACACCCTCGCCGGCGTCGAGGCCACCCGCGCGGTGTTCGGGTTCTACCAGGACCGGCTTTTCGCCGTTTTTCTGGCCATCGCCTCACCGGAGGTCTTCGCCGACGTGCGGCGGGCATTGAAAGCCCACCTGGGGGACCCCGAGACCACCATGACCCTGAAAAACCCCCAGAAGATCTACAAGTGGAAGCGCGGCAAGATCCGGGTCAAGCTCAAAGAGTATGCGGCCACCGGGGAGATGAAGCTCGCCTTTTACTACACGCCGCTGTCCCGCCAGCTCAACCAGGCCGAGCTGGAACAGATGAGCGATCCGGAGCGTTTCCGGTTTCTTCCCATCACGCCCCACGGCCGCCCCCGCGCCATCCCCGTCTTAAACTTTTAGCAAAGGTCCGTTGCCGGTTGTCCGTGGTCCGGATAGGGGGACGCGTTGGATAGGGGGGACGTCCATAAAAATATAACATCCCCCCTGAACCGATACCGATTCACTTCTAAAGCCTGCTGGCAATCCGTCCGTGCCCGAAGCCAAATCACCGTGCTGCAGGTGCCCGCGCGGGTCTGCGGCGAGGTGAAGTAACAACGGGCCACGGACATGGGCCACTACTTCAACGCATCCAGCGCCTTGAAAATCGCGTCGCGGATCTCCTCCACCTTGCCGACCCCCTCGATGCGAATGTACTTGGGTGCGCCGGCTTCTCCAGAAGATTCCCACTTCTTGTAGTACTCCACCAGAGGCTCGGTCTGGGAGTGGTAGACTTCCAGGCGTTTGCGAACGGTCTCCTCCTTGTCGTCGTCGCGCTGGATCAGCGGCTCGCCGGTGACATCGTCCTTGCCCTCCTCCTTGGGCGGGTTGAAAACGACGTGGTAGGTGCGTCCGCTGGCCAGGTGCACCCGCCGGCCGCTCATGCGCTTGATGATCTCTTCGTCGGGCACATCGATGTCCACCACGGCATCGATGGGCACCCCGGCCTCTTTCATGGCATCGGCCTGGGGAATAGTGCGCGGAAAGCCGTCGAACAGAAATCCCTTCTCACAGTCCGGTTCCTTGATGCGCTCCTTGACCAGGCCGATGATCACATCATCTGGCACCAGGCCGCCGGAGTCCATGAAGGTCTTGGCTTTTTTTCCCAGCTCGGTGCCGGCCTTGACGGCCGCACGCAGCATGTCCCCGGTGGAAATCTGCGGGATGTTGTACCGCTCCTTGATGAAGTTGGCTTGCGTTCCCTTGCCGGCTCCCGGGCCTCCTAACAGAATAAGACGCATACACTACCTCCCTTTTCCTTCCCGTTTTGATGGTTATCCTTCACTTTGTGCCTTCTACCCCTTTGTGCCTCTGTGCCTTTGTCCCTTGTCCTTCAGCCTTTGTGCCTCTGTGCCTTTGCCCCTTTGTGCCTTGCCCTTCAGCCTTTGTCCCTTGCCCTTCAGCCTCTGTGCCTTGCCCTTCAGCCGCCACCCCTTTTTTGCCGTGCCGAAGCGGCAGTTATTGAATTACTTAAGGACGTCCCTAGCGT
>CAYUAQ010000088.1:0-19256 GCA_964442705.1 uncultured Desulfobacteraceae bacterium | reverse complement strand
GTTCGGCATCAGTGAGCACGTAGGGGTTGAAAGGCTTTCCGTCGGGGCGCGGTTTGTTCATGGTGCCCATGCGGTAACAGACCAGGATGCCCGCCAGGGCGATGTTTTCCTCGAAGCGCGCGCTGGTGGACAGGTGCCCCTTGTACTTTTCATTGAAGAGCAGGTAGACAGTCTCGGAGTCCTCCGGGGCGACTTTGTCCATGTTGACGGTAAAGCCGTAGCCACCCCAGCAGTTGGGGGCCGCCACCATGTTGGTGCCCTTTTCTTCCTGCAGGAGCATGTAGTTGGGAGGCAGGAAATCCGGGAAAACGTACTTCAGGTTGGACAGTTTCTGGTAGTCTGTAGGCTGGCTGAGGCCCTGTTTGGCATACAGGCGGGGCCAGAAACCGTCTGCCATGAACATGTCGAAATCCTTTACGCCGCCGGCGCGAAGCTTGTTGTAGCATTCGGAGTTGCCGTCGAAGAAACCGGCGCTGACCTTACAGTTGTATTGCTTTTCAAATGCTGCCGTCAGGCTTTTTACGTTGTAGTGCTCCCAGCCCAGCCAGCGGATTTCGAGTTTGGCGGCTCTGGATGTCCTTACAAAGGGGCCGAAGCAGGATGCGCTGAGAGCCGCCGCCGCACCCGTGGCACTTTTTTTCAGGAACGACCGGCGCGTAACGGGCTTTTGCAGGACGGTCTCTACCGGTCCGGCAAATTTTTCTTTTTTCTCTTTCATCACGCCCTCCTTTTCTTTAAGAGTTTAGTGTGGTTAGGTTTACTGACGGTATGTACGATAAACTCAGATGGTTGGGTACAGCACGGGTATTGGGTTTATCACCTGGTTGCCTTCACCCGGCATCCAGTGCGCGGCAGTCCTGGGTCATCCAGCCGATGCGCACGTTTTCGCCCACACTCAGACGACGATTGCCGGGGGCATTGGCTACCTTGACGATGAATTCGTCGTTGCCGGCCGCGGTCATGCGGCAACGGATGTGGTCGCCCAGGTAGATCAATTCACGTACCTGACCCCCAATGGGGCGCGTCACCAGGGATTCGTCCGGGTCGATGATAACCCGTTCGGGGCGTATGGACAGCATGGTGCGTTCACCGGCCCCCTTGACGTTTACAGCTAGAGCGGCAACCTTTTCTCCATTGTCCAGGGTCACTGCGGCGATGCCGTTGTCGATGGAATCGACTTTACCGCTGAGTTCGTTATTCTCACCGATAAACTGGGCGACGAATCGGTTCTGCGGCCGTTCATACAGGTCATCCGGAGATGCCAGCTGCTGGATGACACCGTCGTTGAAGACGGCGATGCGGTCCGACATGGTCAGCGCCTCGGACTGATCGTGGGTCACGTAGACCATGGTAACGCCGAGTTGCTGGTGAATGTGCTTGATCTCGAACTGCATCTGCTCGCGCAGCTGCTTGTCCAGAGCGCCGAGGGGTTCGTCCATCAGCACCAGTTCGGGGTCGAACACCAATGCACGGGCCAGGGCAATCCGCTGTTGCTGGCCGCCGGAAAGCTGGGCCGGGTATCGGTCGCCGAACTCACCCATCTGTACCATTTCCAAGGCGCCGCGGACCTTCTTTCCGATCTCTTCTTTGGACATCTTACGGACTTCCAGCGGGAAAGACAAGTTTTCGGCCACCGTCATGTGGGGAAACAGGGCGTAGTTCTGAAACACCATGCCGATGCCGCGTTTGTGCGGCGGGATGTTGTTGATCGGGCGCCCGTTGAGCACAATTTCGCCATTGGTGGCGCTTTCAAACCCGGCCAGCATCATCAGGCAGGTGGTCTTGCCGGAGCCGGACGGCCCCAGCATGGTTACGAATTCGCCCCTGCTGATGTCGAGGTTGAGGTCTTTGACGACCAGTGTTACGCCGTCGTAACTTTTCTGGACATTTCTGAACCGAACATGGAAATTATCTGTACTCATGGGTTTCTTTCATCAACTGTTCTCGGAGAGACAGCGGCCGGCCCCCCTGGACCGTTTGATGAATCCAGCGGATTGTGGCTATCCCGCCTCTTTCCTTTCAGTATAATTTTCGAACAGATAGGGACCGTCGACTTCCCTGACGTAGATCGTATGCGTTACCAGATGTTTTTCTGGCGTCCAGTAATGCAGCTGGTAGCCGGGGTCCGCCAGAACGAACGCCGAGGGCTGTGTCATGGTCAGATCGAGCACCAGCTGCATGCCCGTGCTTGGGGCGGTACTGACCACCGTGCCCCGCCAGGCAGCATGGGCTTCCAGGTGAATATGGCCGCAGATGACACGCTCTATGTTGGTATATTTCTGAATAACCGCACCCAGTAGGGCCACCCCCTCAAAACCATCCTCGTCGGTTTCCAGGACGCCACACTTGACCGGCGGGTGGTGCATGAAGATGATGGTTGCTTTTTCGGTACACTCATCCAGGCGTGCGTCCAGCCACATCGCCCTGGTTTTGCATATTTTGCCGCCCGGGGCACCGGGGACCGTGCTGTCCATCCCGATCAGTCGGATGTCATACCCCTCGATGACATAGTTTATAAAATCGCCGGTTTTCGACGGGCAGGCCCGCCCGCCGAACACAGACCGCAGCGTCGATCGATCGTCGTGATTGCCGGGCACGATGTAAAAAGGGTGCCTGAGCCTGTTCAGCACTTTCACTGCCTGCTCGGCTTCTTCGGCGAGTCCGCCGTTTGTGATGTCACCGGTTACCAGCACAAGCTCCGGCTGAGGGTTTAGCTGGTTGATGTGGTCGACGCAGCGGGCCAGACTTTCCGCCGTCGGCGCGATGTTGTACGCTTTTTTACCCCCACCGGCGACGTGGGGATCGCTGATATGGGCGATCAGCATTTTCCTCTTCCGTTACTTTTGGCCCGGCTATCTGGCAGCAGGAGCATTACCGAATTTTTCATTGCGCTTCCTCAGAAATTCCAGGGTCAGCATCAGCAGTACCGCCACCACGATGAGGATTGTGGCGGCCGCCAAAAAGGTGGGGCTCAGGTGCTCTCGGATGCCGCTGAACATCTGCCGGGGAAGGGTCCGGTGGGACGGTCCCGCCACGAACAGGACCACGACGACTTCGTCGAGGGAGATGGCAAACGCGAACAGTGCGCCCGAAACGATGCCGGGGGCGATGTTGGGCATGACAATTTTAAAAAAGACCCGCAGAGGGGAGGCGCCCAGGCTGGCGCCGGCGCGGATCAGGTTGTAGTCAAAACCCTGCAGGGTGGCACTGACGGTAATCAGCACAAAGGGCATCCCCAGGATCGTATGTGCCAGTATGATGCCGATGTAGGTGTCGTTCAGGCCCAGGGGGGCGTAGAACAGGTAGAGGGCCAGGGCGGTGATCACCAGGGGAACCATCATGGGCGAAATAAGCAGGGCGATCAGCAGCTGCTTGCCGGGAAAGTCCGCCCGGTTGATGCCCACGGCGGCAATGGTGCCAAGCACGGTTGCCAGAGCCATGGCAGAAAGGCCTACGATAATGCTGTTCTTGATGGCCAGGGCCCACGCGCCTGAAGCGAGGAAAGCATGATACCACTTGAGGCTCAGGCCCATGAGCGGGTAATGCAGGAACTCCCCGGCGTTGAAGGACAGGGGGATGATCGTCAGAATGGGGAACAGCAGAAAGAAAAAGATGATGCCGACGATGATCCGGAAGGCATAATGCCAGATGCGTTCTCCGATTGTGGCATGGGCAGGCAGTGCCATGGTGGTCACCCGAGTTTGATATTGGCAATATTCACACGCCGGCCGAAAATAAGGTAAAAGGAACCCGTGAGAACCAGCAGCAAGACCCCCAGGGCGGAGGCCATGCTCCAGTTGACCCGTTCGTTGACGAAAAAGGCGACAAAATAGCTCAGCATTTGGTCCCTCGGTCCGCCGACCAACGCCGGCGTGATGTAATACCCCAGGGCCTGGATGAACACCATGAGGCTGCCCGCTCCAATGCCGGCCTTGGTCTGCGGCACATAGACCCTGAAAAACGCCACGATGGGCGTGGCGCCCAGCGAGCGGGCGGCCCGCACATAGGAGGGTGGTACGCCGCGCATGACGCTGTACAGTGGCAGAACCATGAAAGGCAGCAGCACGTGGGTCATGGCGATGTAGACCCCCACGCGGTTGAATACCAGTTCCAGCGGTTTGGAGATCAGTCCCAGGGACATCAGAATGCTGTTGACCACCCCCTTGTTCTGCAGGACCACGATCCATGACAGTGTCCGGACCAGAAGCGATGTCCAGAACACCAGCAGCAGCAGGATCATAAGGATGTTACGGGTGCGGATACTGGTTGTGGCCATGAAGTAGGCGATGGGAAAGCCGATCAGCAGACAGAGGATCGTTACGGAGGCGCTGATATATATGGTGCGCGCCAGAATAGACAGGTAGATGGCTTGCTCATCCGCCACTTTGACTATTTTGTTGCTGTCATCGTACCGCAGGTCGAGAGAAGCCAGCAGGTACATCAGCGTCGTGTTCCGCAGCCCGCGTTTCAGCACGTTCCAATAATCGTGATCGGCCCACTTTTTATCTATTTTAATCAGCGCTTCCTTGTAAGGCGGGCCTTCCAGTTTGGCGATTTTGCGGCCGGACTTCAACAGCAGACTGTAAAACCCCACCTTGTCGAAATTCAGGCGGCGACCCACACGGGCCAGTGTCCGATCGGGATAAGCTACTTTCATGTCCCCGACGATGGCGGCATAGACCGATTCATTGGGAAGGCCCTGGCCCGACCAAGCTTCAATTGCCCGGGCCGTCTCGGGAAGGATTCGGCTCATCTCTGAATTGTCGATGCTCCGGTAGAGCATGATGCCGATGGGAATGAAATAAAAAATGAGCATGACCATAAACAGCGGTGAGATGAGGCTCACGGCCCCGATCTTTTTCCGCCGTTCGGCCCGCCGCAGCTTCTGGCGCAGGCTCATTTCGCTTGCAACCTGTTCGACCATCAGTGCCCTCCGGACTTGCAGCGCCGCAATAAAACAGGAAAAAAGGAACTACACGGAGAGCACAGAGAGGGGGCAACCGCTTTTCCCTGTGCTCTCCGTGGTGAGTAACAGCGTTTATTTCGCCACCCAGGCCTGGAAGCGTTGTTCCAGGCTTTCGCCGTTTTCCTGCCAGAATTCGACGTTGGTCAACAGGGCATTGTCGAGGTGCCCTTCAGCCGTCGGCAGGTTGGGAAGCATCTTGGGTGAAATGTCCTTGCCGGTTCCTTTCGCAGTCCAGCCGTAGGCGATCTTATTGAAGAACACGGCCTGACGGTCAGGGCGCATGGAAAATGCAATGAATTTATGGGCCTGCGCCGCATTAGGGGAGCCCTTGACAATCGTCCAGTAGTCCATGGAGTAGAGGTTGCCGTCCCAGACAATTTTAAAGTTGCGCTTTTCTTCCTGGTTGACGCGATAAATCCAGGCGTTGTAGGCCATGCTCATGGAAACATCACCGGCAGCCAGCCGCTGCTGCGGCTCAGCGCCGGCTTTCCACCACAGGATGTGCGGTTTCAGTTCGTTGAGTTTCTTAAAAGCCCGGTCCACGCCCTCCTTGGTCGACAGCACCTTGTAGACTTCATTGCGGGGAACGCCGTCGGCCATCAGTGCAAACTCGAGCGTCATCTTGGCGCCTCTGCGCATGCCGCGTTTGCCGGGCCACTTTTTTACGTTCCAGAAGTCGGCCCAGTTCTTGGGGCCATCCTTGATCTTGTCGGCGTCGTAGGCAAACACGGTGGACCAGATCAGAATGCCGGCACCACAATCGAAGGCCGCGCCGTTCACCAGCTTGTTTTTGTCGGTGATCTTTGACCAGTCCAGTTTCTCGAATAGTCCCTCGTCGCATCCCTGATAGGCTTCAGGCGCCTCTACCTGCACCACGTCCCAGGTGACATTGCCGGTTTCGACCATGGCCCGGATCTTGGCCATTTCACCGTTCCACTCATCTTCTACGATTTTGATGCCGGTCTCCTTGGTGAAAGGATCGAAATAGGCGATCTTGTGGGCGGCCTGGGTGGTTCCGCCCCAGCCTACGATGGTCAGGTCTCTGGCGTTGGCCGAAGGTACCGTGCCGGGCAGTGCCATCAGGGCCAGTGCAATGATAAACGAAAAAAAGGGTAATAGTTTTTTCATGACAGGTTTCCTCCTTTGATATTGGGATGGTGATAGAATAATCGATTTTCGCACCGAACGAAAAACATCCGGGCAAAACCGGGCAACAGCGTCAATTTTTCAACTCGGCGATGGTTTCCGCCAGGGCTTTCAGCAGGTAGGCGCACATGTCTTCGTTCACCTCGCCCATGTTGGCTATCTGGAACATGTTTTTTTCTTTCAGGATTCCCTTGCCGGGATACAGCGTGAATCCACGATGTTCCATTGCGTCTATAAAGGCCTCCAGCGGGATTTCGTCCGGGAGGAAAACAGAGGTGACCGTATTGGCGGCCAGGTCGTCATCGATCAATAATTCGAGGCCCATTTTCCGGACGCCCTCACGGATGATACGGGCGCAGCGTTTATGGCGGCTGATCTGATTATCCAGTCCTTCTTCCAGCAGTCTTTCCACGGCGGCTTCCAACGCCATAAACATGGTCACGGAAGGCGTGTTGGGGGTCTGATGCAGGGTTTCCGACATCTTGTAGAGACGGTGCAGGTTCAGGTAGGCTACCCGGATCCGGTTGTGCTTGGTCCTCTCCAGTTCGGATCTGCGGGCACAGATGATACCCACACCGGGAAGACTGGCCAGGCACTTGTTGGACGAGCAGGTGCACAAATCGATGTGGTCTCTGACCATGTCGACATCCTCTCCCCCCACGGCGCTGACGCCGTCTACGACATAGTGCTTGCCATGGCGGGCGGCCAGTTTGCCGACCTCGCTCACCGGGTTCACCATGCTGGTGCTGGTTTCGTGGAAAACCATCACGACGGTGGTGATTTCAGGGTCCTGCTGCAATCGTGTTTCGATATCCGACGGACTGACAGGCCTTCCCCAGTCGTAGCCGATGACAGACGTCTCCACCCCGTGAATATCGAGAAGTTCCTCCAGCCTTTCGCCGAACGCGCCGTTTTTTACCAGCAGGGCCTTGTCCTGGGGACCAAAGTAGGAGGAAATCACGGTTTCGTTTGCAGCGGTGCCGGATCCGGTAATCAGGAGAATGGTATAGTCGTTGTCGGCTTTATATATTTTTAAAAGGTTTTCCTGAATATTTTGCATGCATCTTTCGAAGGCAGGAACACGGTGGCACATGTCGGGGTGGAGCAGGGCTTGCCGCAAACGGTCGGACACCATCACGGGGCCGGGGCAAAACAGGAAATGATCTTTTTCCATGTTATTCCTCTATCATTTTTTCCAGGTTCTTCATCGGGGTTGACCAAAAAACCGTTAAAAAGGCTTATACATACAGATATCAATACCAGTTGAAATAAAAAACAATGGCTATCCCCTCCTTTTTTTGCTGTCGCAGCGCATTTATGGTGCTAGATTAAATCCGATCGCCCCCTCCTGATTAGTTTGTTTTGATATTTAAAAATGTCCGATCGATAGAGCACCTGTTCGTATTCGATGATACGGCCGTCTTTGAGATAGGCGGTTCTTTCGTTCAGCAGAACAGGGGCCCCCGGCGCCAACTCGAGCAGCGCTGCACTCTGACCGTCAACGCTGGCGGCCTCGATAACTTCGTAGGCTTCGTATAGCTCCAGGCGGTAATAGTCTTCCAGGGTGCGGTACAGGGCAGCCACAGAAAAATCAATGTTTTCGATATTTTCGATAGGTTCATAAGGCAGATAACATTTGATGTGGGCCACAGGTTTGTGGTTGGCATATCGGACGCGCTCCAGATAAAAGATCTTTTCACTGTCCTTGATCTGAAGCTTGGTGCAGATTTCCGAAGAGGGCAGCGTTACTTTTGATTCGATGACCTTGGTTTTAACCACATAGTTTTTCAACAGGAAAACTTCACTGCTGCTGTTGAGGGAGCCTACCATGTGATCGGTTGTCGACTCACTGACAAATGTCCCCTTGCCCTGCTTCTTTTTGACCATCCCCTGCGCCACGAGGCGGTTGATGGCCTCCCTCACGGTCAGGCGTGAGACGTTGTAGATCTGCATCAGATCTCTTTCTGATGGAAGAAGCTGGCCGGGTACATACTCTCTGGCCATGATCTTCTTTCTCAGATCCATCTCGATCTTGAAATACAGGGGAGGGGTGATGCCCAATGTGGTCACCTCAAATCAACTGGTACTGATGTCTGGTCATTTGGATATAGAGTCGATTGAAGCCTGTCAAGGCTTTTTTAAAAATTAATCGTTTGTGAAGGTCCGATTGTAATGTTATAAGTACAGAATTAAAGGGCTTAGTGGTGCCGGCTTCATGGATGTCGATTCGGCACTGAAGCGGCCATGGGTAAAAAGGGCCGCATTTGGCACGCGCTGGCGTGTTCGGGCAATGGCCTCTCGGCGGCCTGCGGGAAATGATTCATGCTTAAAAAGAGGGGCGAAACATTGGTAAACGCATTTAGCGACAAACCGTTGGATGCGTGGCTCGAGGCGTGTCCTGTTTTGGCGGACGTTATCGCCGGCAAACCGGCCTTCTGGCGGAACCAGGGGGTGCAGCCTTTCGACGAGGTTCAACCCCGGCTTGGCGTCAAACCGGAAGATGTCCGGGATGCCGCGGATCGGCTGGAACGTTTTCGTCCCTATATCGCAAAGGTTTTTCCTGAAACGACGGCCGCGGGTGGACGCATCGAGTCGCCCCTGGTGAAGATTCCGGAGATGCGCAAGAGCATGCAGAGGCGTTACGGAATTCCCATCCCGGGGGCGTTGTGGGCCAAACTGGACAGTCATTTGCCCATTTCAGGATCCATAAAGGCCCGGGGTGGCATCTATGAGGTGCTAAAGTTCGCTGAAACCACGGCGCTCAGTCATGGCCTTCTGAACATCAGCGACAATTACGCGATGATGGATTCCGTTCTGTTTCGGGATTTTTTGGGCCGCTTTTCCATCGTTGTCGGCTCAACCGGGAATCTGGGCTTGAGCATTGGTATCATAGGCGCGAAATTGGGGTTCCGGGTCACGGTGCACATGTCGGCCGACGCCAGACAGTGGAAAAAAGATCTGCTGCGACGCAAGGGGGTTGCCGTTGTGGAGCACGAAGGCGACTACAGCAGGGCCGTTGCCGAGGGGCGGGAACAGGCCCAGGCGGATCCCCGGTGCCATTTCGTCGACGATGAGCACTCCAGGGACCTTTTTCTGGGGTATGCTGTAGCCGCCGAACGGTTGAAGAGACAGTTCGCCGAACAATCGGTTCGCGTCGATGACGACCATTGCCTGTGCGTTTATCTCCCCTGCGGGGTCGGTGGAGGGCCGGGCGGCATAACCTATGGGCTGAAGCTGGCCTTCGGCGATAACGTCCATTGCTTTTTTGCCGAGCCCGTCCAGGCGCCCGCGATGATGGTCGGGCTGGCCACCGGACTCCACGATGGCATCTCCGCACAGGACCTGGGAATCGCCAACAAAACCATTGCCGATGGTCTGGCGGTAAGCCGCCCTTCGGGGTTTGTCAGCCGTACCATGCAGCACGTCGTTTCCGGGGTGTTCACCGTGCCGGACATTGAAATGTCCTGCCTGTTGGCAATGCTGGCAGCGTGCGAGGGCATCCGGCTGGAGCCTTCCGCGCTGGCCGGCTTTTTTGGTGTCCCGAGTGTTGTGAGACTGAGCGGCCAATTCGGCCTTTCCGAAAACGGGGAACGGGTAACCCACCTGGTCTGGGCCACGGGGGGAAATATGGTCCCGGACGACGTCTGGGAGGAATATTTTAAAAGGGGAAAACGCATCGTCAACGACCGGTTGCCGGAAAAATGGTGAGAAAAAGGGGGCGGCCCCGGCAGCTTGGCAGATAATCCCAATGACGGATACGATTTTTTAAAAAAAACTGGGGGATGCGGTGATGGAAATCGATACGGTGCGATATCGTGAGATTAAAAAGGCCACTTCTGGCACGCAAGATTCACAAATAGAAATTCAGGCGGTAGTATCTTCTATCCTCAGAAATATCCGACAGGAGGGGGACCCGGCGCTTCGATACTATGAGAAGAAATTTGATGGTTTTACGCCTGAAACCTTTCGCGTTTCAGAACAGGAGGCATCGTCCGCGAAAAGCAGGCTGCCTGGTGATGTCGTGGAAGAGATCGATTTTTCAATTCAAAGGGCCATGTCATTTGCCCGAATCCAGAGACAGAGCCTGGTTGAATTTGAGAAGGAACTCATGCCCGGCCAAGTGGTAGGGCAGAAACTGATTCCATTGGATTCCTGCGGCTGTTATGTGCCCGGGGGAAGATATCCCTCCATCACCTCGGCAATTCTTACCCTCGTGGCGGCGAAGGTGGCCGGTGTGCGCAGCATCGTCGCCTGCTCTCCTCCAAATTCGGAGGGGAAAATCGATGCCGGGGTTTTAACCGTGATGGACAAGATAGGTGTTGATGAAATATACTGCTTCGGAGGCGCCCAGGCCATTGCAGCCCTTGCCTATGGCACTGAAAGTGTGCGACCGGTTGATTTTATCGCGGGACCCGGCAACCAATATGTCAATGAGGCCAAACGCCAGGTGTACGGAATCGTCGGTATCGACATGCTGGCCGGCCCCAGCGAATGTCTGGTCATTGCAGATGAAACCGGAAGGGCCGATTACATAGCGGCTGATCTGGTGGCGCAATGTGAGCATGACCCCAATGTTCGTACCGGTCTGGTGACCACTTCTGAAGACCTTGCTCATGAAACCGCCGCCGAGGTGGAAAACCAGTTGAGGCAGCGCAAGACGCAGGAGGTTGCCCGCAGGGCGTGGGAAAATAACGGCACCATCACCGTGGTTGGTTCTCTGGAAGACGCGGCCGTGTTTGCCAACCAATATGCTTCCGAGCACCTCGAGGTCCATACGTCGAACCCCCGGGCGCTGCTGCCCCTGTTGAAAAACTATGGTACGCTTTTTCTGGGCGAAAACACCCCCGAGGTCTATGCGGACAAAGTCGCCGGCCTGAATCATCCACTTCCCACCGGCGGAACGGTCCGTTTTTCCGGCGGCTTGTGGGTCGGCCAGCTTTTGAAAGTGGTTACCTATCAGGAAATTGATGAAAAGGCATCAAAAACGCTGGCGCGAATGACCGAAGCCCGGTGTATTTATGAGGGCATGGACGCCCATGGATACGCCGCTGCCATTCGGTTGTCCGAAAATTGAAAGCGTCAAGGCGGATCCCTGGTTGGTGGGGCATCCAATTCGGGGAGTGATTTTTTCCTTGCAAGCCGGTTCGAAGAGATGGAAAGTGCATAGGGATCAATTTTCTCGCAAAAGATTGAAAATTCAGGGTGCGGGCTGGCGCCCTGATTCAGCGGACCGGCTCCTCGCCTTCCGGATACTGAGGGCCGACGACTGGTGATAGTGCTTTTGGAACCAGCAGATGGAAGCGTCAAGGGCGGCGTATCTGTCATAACACAGTTGCTTCGTGGTCTGTGACGATCGCATTTATCAATTTGCCATTTAATGGAAGGAGGACACCATGTATCGTAAATTCAGCCTGTTGGTAGTGGTTGTGAGTTTGTTTGCGTTTTTTTCAAGCGGAATCACCGCGCCGGTTTTGGCCGGGGATTATCATTTCAAATGGCGATTGGCTCAAACCATGCCGGAGGACAGTGACCACCATAGGCGGTGCGTGGCTTTTGCCGAGGAAGTCAAGGCAAAAACAGACGGCCGCATTGAAATCAAGGTGTATTCCGGCAGTGTCCTTGGCGACTGGGTAAATATCAACGAGTATGTCATGCGGGGCGATGTGGATATGGCCCTGTTGCCCATAGCGCCCACCTATGACCCCCGGTTGAATATCGGTTATTATATGCCCTACATGTTCACGAATACCGAAGAGGCCAAAAAGGCGTACAGCATTGGCGGCTGGGTCTACAACATGGTTGGGGATCTGCTCAAGGAGGAGGGTATTAAGGGCCTGGCGCTTTATCCGGCCGGCTGGGCCGGGGTGACCACCAAGGTGGTTCCCGAAGGCTGGGAAGAGATGAAACCAAACAAGATGAAGATTCGTGTCATGCCGCTGCAGGCATGTCAGTTGACCTGGAAAGCCCTGGGCTACATTCCCTCGACGATTCCTTACAGCGAAGCATACAGCGCTATTGAGAGAGGGGTGGCTGACGGTGAAAGCGGAGGGCCTCCCTTTCAGGGATATCAGTTCCGCGATATCCAGGGTGTCTGGATCCAGATGAACGATTTCCTGGAACCCTGGTGGTTCATGATGAATCTGGAGAAGTGGAACAAGCTGACCAAAAAAGACCAGGAAATAATTATGGCTGCCGCCCAGAAACAGGTTGAGGGCCGCTGGGACTATTTCCTGAAGGAAGATGAGGAGTACCGGCAAAAGATGAAGGATTACGGCATGAAGGTGCTTATCCCTACGGATAAGCAGCTCAAGAGTTTTGCCGAGAAAATCAGAAAAGAGGTATGGCCGGAGCTTGAGAAGCTCATGGGCAAAGCCCTGGTCGACAAGTGTCGAAAAAACGTTGGTATGCCGGTTAAATGATGCCGAAGGGTTTGCTACCGAAGTTCCACCATGTCGATTGAGATGCAACCGATAGCGGGCAAAGGTATCACCATCGGGGGAGCCGGGATCTGGTATTTTCTCAACAACCTCCGGTAATGGATTGCCAAGGGAGCGCCGTAGGCGTTTCGGTGAAGCGGCATCGGGCTTTCGGAGAGGAAGCCTTCCAGCCGTCCAGCGTCAAGAATTTCAAGCTGTTTGAGGAGTGTGCGACGGGTTCTTGAGATTCATTCGGACGGCGGGATGGCGCCCCGGATGTCCACCGCCGTGAAGCCGAAAGGCCTATGGCGCGGGGTCACCGGAATTTATTGAGAACGACATACGGGGGTGCAAGCATGAAAAAACTTGCGGTGATTCTTTGGAAAATACCGTTGTTTCTGCAGATGTTGATCATGATTGTCGGCGGAAGTGTTGTCGGCATTTTAATTTTTGTGGAAGTCTTTCTGCGATATGTACTGGGCTCCCCCTTGTTCGGCATAGAGGAGCTGATTCTTTTTATCGGCATGTGGCTCTATTTTATGGGCGCTTCTTATGGTGCTTATGAAAGGACCCACATCAAGGCGGAGCTTATCGACATCTGGTGCAAAAATGAGAGATCGCTGGCCATAGTGCGCGCCGCGGCCAGCACGATTACCGTCGCGCTGTCGCTGGTACTGGTCTCATGGACGTACCCTTACTTTTCCTGGGAGCTGGTCAGGGGCGGTACATCCCAGGCCCTGCTCATGCCCAAAATATGGTGTGAAAGCGCCGTATTTTTCGGTTCTGTCTTGATGGCATTCTATTTTATTACCGAATTGATTGACAATATACTGCACTGCCTGGGGAAAAAGCAGATCTTCATTTCGTTGGCTGTAAAGGACAGTTCATCATGAATGTTGTTATCGATTTATTAATATTGCTGGTTCTGATGGTCATTGGTGTGCCTGTGCCCCTGTGCTTCATGGCGGCTGTTTTGTTCATGATGGTAGTCACGGGTGGATTCAGTCCGATCTTCCTGATCTCCACAGGATTTCACCAAATCAATTCCCTGGCGGTGCTTTGTATCCTCTTTTTTATTCTGATGGGCGGTATCATGAGCTCTACCGGCATTGCGGGAAGGCTGGTGGCGCTTTCAGATTCTCTGTTGGGCAGAACGAAAAGTGGTCTGGGAACAGTCTCGGTCATCAGTTCGGCACTGTTTGGCGCCATTTCGGGGACATGTACCGCTGCGGTAGCCGCTATTGGCAGCATCATGATTCCAAGAATGGTGGAAAGAGGATACCCCCGCGGGCATGCCACGGCGATCATTTCCGCCGCTTCTGTCGAAGGGCAGCTCATCCCGCCGAGCGTTCCCATGATCCTTTACGCCTGGGTGACCTGGCAATCCGTGGCCGCTTGTTTTCTTTCAACGGTAATCCCCGGCTTGATCATGGTTTTTCTCTACAGTTTTGTAAACTGGATCGTCGTCCGCAAGCTGCCGATCAAAGTCCTTCCCCCCGCCACTTTCGACCAGAAGGCAAAACAGTTTGGAAAAGCCTTTTACAAGGGCTTCTGGGCATTGCTTCTCCCGGTCATTGTGCTGGGCGGCATTTATGGTGGTATTTTTACGCCCACGGAAGCCGCCGGAATAGCATCCGCCTACTGCATTTTTGTGGGTTTTTTCTTCTATAAAACCATGAGTCTCAAGATGCTTGGGGATTCACTGGTGACTTCCATAACAACTACCGGTGTGATTGTCCTCATGGTTTTTTTTGTCATGATGCTGAGCAAAATATATGTGATGGAAAATGTTCCTCAGCGCATGGTTAAAATCTTGTTCGGCTTTACTGAAAATAGATACCTCATACTGCTCCTGGTTAACATTTTTTTGCTGCTTCTGGGCATGATCATGGATGATTTCAGCGGGACGATCCTGGCGGCCGCTCTTTTATTCCCCGTGGTAACCGAGATCGGCATACATCCTATTCACTTTGCAGCGATTTTGGGAACCAATTTAGGCCTTGGCAACAAAACACCGCCCACCGCCCCGATATTGTACCTTTCCGCCCGTATCGGCAATTGTCCCATAGAAAAGATCATAAAACCCCAGTTGCTTTTCATCTTTACCTGTTCATTGCCTGTCATGCTGCTGACCACTTATTTCCCTCCCCTTTCGTTGACGTTGCCCCACCTTATTATGCCCAAAGCCGTTCCACATGTTCCCCTTTTTCTGGGGTGGTGAACGGCCATTTTGCAGACAGGCGGAGATCATTCTCCGATTGAAGGAAAAAAGGAGACAAGCAGATGAAAGACAGACCTAAAGTATGGCTCAATAATACCATTGCTCCCTGGGAAGATGCGCAAGTGCCGATTCTGTCCCACGGTTTTTCAAGGGGATCGGCGGTGTTTGAAGTCTTTGGGACGCATCCTGTACCTGACGGCATTGCCGCTTTCAGAATGGATGCCCACCTCAAAAGGCTGGAACGAACCGTCGACCTTTTGGGCATGGAACTTGGCTTTTCTATCCCGGATATTATGAAAGCCGTATCCAAGCTTGCCGCCATCAACAAGCTGAAACGCGGGCTCGTAAAGATAGTGGCATACTGGGGCGAAGAAGCCATCATTGACCTGGTTTTGAAATCAAAGCTCGATATAGCCATATTTACGATTGCGGCTTATGAAGAGCTGGGGCTTGACAATGTAAAACCGCTGTCGGTGTGCATTTCAAAGTGGAGGAAGCTGCACCCTGAAACGGTCCCCGTGCAGGCCAAGGCCTGTGCAAATTATCTCAATGGATATCTGGTTAAAAAGGACGCCATCGATCGCGGCTTTGATCTTGGGCTTACTTTGGGAACAGACGGGTTTTTGGCAGAGGGATCCATTGAATCCGTGTTTATCGTCAAGGATGGAATACTCAAAACGCCACCGCTCGGCAGGATTCTGCCGAGCGTGACCCGCGACTCCATCATAAAGGCGGCCAGGCGCGACAATATCGAGGTCCATGAAACCGCCCTGGTGAAAGAAGACTTGTTTGCCGCGGACGAGATATTCACCTGCCATACCGGCATCAAAGTGGCGCCGGTCTTCAGGTTTGAAGAAAAAGAACTGCCGGCACCCGGACCGGTTACGGCAAAGGTGTCCCAACTGATGAATAATATAATCACTTCGCGGGACAGCCGGTTTGCGGAGTGGTTCCAGATTCTTTATCGCCCCTGACGCGCGTCTGATCGCGTTCCGCCGGCGCTGTCCGGTGCGCTACTCTCGAAGCAGATCTGTTTTCAGCGTCTGCCCGGGTAACGGTGGCGTCCGGCCGATAAGGCTCTGCCGAAATGGCGCCTGTCTTCCTGTCCTGAAAACGTCCCTTCCCCTTACTTTTCCGGATCCACCAGGCCCTTTACAAACCAGCGCTGCATGAACAGCACCACCAGGATGGGCGGCAGCATGACGATCAGGGCGGCGGCCATGGCCACGTTCCACTCGGGCAGGTCGTCGGCCTGGGGGATCAGGTTCTGCAGGCCGATGACGGCCGTGGTCATCTTGGGATTGGTGGTGATCAGCAGTGGCCACAGGTACTGGTTCCAGCCGTAGACGAACTCGATGACGATCAGGGCGGCGATGTTGGTCTTGGACAGGGGCAGCAGGATCTTGGTGAAGAAGGTCATGGCCGAGGCGCCGTCCATCTTGGCGGCTTCGCACAGCTCTTCGGGGACCGTCAGGAAGAACTGGCGGAAGAGGAAGGTGCAGGTGGCCGAGGCCACCAGGGGCAGGATCAGGCCGGTGTAGCTGTCCAGCAGACTGAGCTCCAGGCTCACCTTGACGTCGTGGCCGGCGAACCACGAGATCAGGCTGTCCACGTGCAGGAATTTCCACAGGGGCTGCAGCGGCCCCGCCAGGTTGGCGGCCATTTCGTAGGTGGGCAGGATGCGCACCTCCACCGGCAGCATCAGGGTGCAGAAGACGGTGACAAAAGCCACGGTGCGGAGACGGTAGTCGAAGTAGACGATGGAGAAGGCCCCCAGCATGGATACCACGATCTTGCCGAAGGTGATCCCGCTGGCCATGATGAAGGAGTTCATCAGCTGGGTGCCCAGGTCCCCCCGCTGCCAGGCCTCCCGGAAGTTGACCAGCAGCTGGTCGCCGGGGATCATGGGCATGGGCACCTGGCTGACCTGGTCCAGCGGCAGCGTGGCGGCGATGATGGCGTAGATGATGGGAAAACCCACCACCAGGATGCCGAGCATCAGGAAGATGTAGGTGAACATATCCAGAATGGGTGTTTTTTCAACCATCGCGAATTACCCCGTGTACTGTACCTTTCTCTCCACGTATTTGAACTGCAGCACCGTGATGACGATGATCAGGATCATCAGCACGATGGACTGGGCCGCCGATGAGCCCAGGTTCAGCCCGATGAAGCCATCCTGGTAGACCTTGTAGACCAGGATGTTGGTGGCGCCGCCCGGGCCGCCCTGGGTGACGGTGTGAATGACACCGAAGGTGTCGAAAAAAGAGTAGATGATGTTCATCACGGTCACGAAAAACAGCGTGGGCGACAGCATGGGCAGCGTGATGGCCCAGAAGCGGCGGAAGGGGCTGGCCCCGTCCATGGCGGCGGCTTCGATGAGCGAGTGGGGGATGGACTGCATGCCGGCCAGGAAAAAGACGAAGTTGTAGCTGATCTCCTTCCAGGCGCTGGCCATGATGACCATGGCCAGGGCGTCGTTGCCGTTGAGCACCGGGTTCCAGGGGATCGACAGGTACTTCTCGATGGCCAGGGCCACCACGCCATAGGAGGGGTGCAACAGGAAGAGCCACAGGATGCCCGAAATGGCCGGCGCCACGGCATAGGGCCATATCAGCAGGGTGCGGATGACGGCTTTGACCTGGAAGGCCCGGTTGGCCATGGTGGCGATGAACAGCCCCAGGGAAATGGAAACCAAGGCCACCGAGGCGCTGAAGACCAGGGTGATGCCGATGGATTTGAGGTACAGCGGGTCGGTGAACAGGGCCACGAAGTTGTCGAACCAGATGAAGCGGTTGTGCAGGCCGAAGGGGTCGCTGCGCATCAGGGACTGGTACACCCCCTGGGCCGCCGGCCAGTAGAAAAAGGTGGCCGTCACCAGGATCTGGGGCAGGATCAGCAGGTAGGGCAGCAGCCTGTTTTTGAAAATGGAGCGCTTGATCATGGCGGGAAGCCGTCACGGGAAACGGGGCGGGCCCCATGGGGGGCCGCCCCGTCAATAAGGTTGTTTCCGTCAAGGTTCGCCGGTGTAACTCACCCGGGGCGAACGTGCCTACTTATAGGTCTTTTCGAATTCCCGCAGTTTCACGTTGCTGCGTTTGACCGCGCTGTCCAGGGCTTCCTTGGCGGTTTTCTTGCCGTTCCAGACCAGTTCCAGCTCTTCGTTGATGATGTTGCGGATCTGGATGAAGTAGCCCAGGCGCAGACCGCGGGAATTCTTGGTGGGATCACGCCGCGTCATCTGCTTGATGCCCACCTCCTGGTAGGGGTATTTTTCATAGTACCCCTTTGACTTGAGGTCTTTGTAGGCCGTCAGGGTGATGGGGAAATACCCGGTTTTTTCGTGCCAGAATTCCTGCATCTCGTTGGTGGCCAGGAAGGCCAGGAAGGCGGCCACGCCCTGGTACTCCTCCTTGCTGTGGCCCTTGAGCACCCAGTTGGAGGCACCGCCGATGATGCTGTTCTGGGGCTCTTTCATCCACGATTCCACCGGCAGCGGGGCGGCGTCCCATTGGAAGTCCTTGACGGCCTTCTGCAGCTTGGCGATGGCGCTGATGGAGTCCATGTAGACCCCGGCCTTCTGGGCGATGAACTCGCTCTTGGGGCCCTGGTACTTCTGCCCGGCGTAGAAGAAGCGCTTGTCCTTCATCCAGGACTTCAGCCGCGCGATGTGATGCACGACCTTGTCGTTGTTGATGGTCAGCTCGCAGTCCAGCCCCGCGTACCCGTTGGCCTTGGTGGCAAAGGGCAGGTCGTGGATGGCGCTGTAGTTTTCGATCTGGGTCCAGGACTGCCAGGCGGTGACCATGCCTTCGGGGACGCCTGCCTTGACCAGTTTGGCGCAGATTTCACCCAGTTCGTCCCAGGTGATGGGTTCGGTCTTGGAAAGGGGGGCCACGCCGATTTTCTTGAACAGATCCACGTTGTAATACATGACCGGCGTGGAGGAGTTGAAGGGCATGGACATCAGGTCGCCGTTGTCGTTCACGTAATAGGACAGCACCGGCTGGAGATAGTCTTTCCAGTTGATTTTGTACCCCATGTCGGCCATTAGTTTGTAGACCGGGTAGATGGCGCCCGAGAGCATCATGGTCTGGGTGCCCACCTCGAAAGACTGCAGGATGTGGGGCTGCTTGCCGGCCCGGATGGCGGCGATGCCGGCATTGACGGTTTCGTCGTAGTTGCCCTTGTTGGTGCCCACCACCACGTATTTGTCCTGGGAGGCATTGAATTTCTTGATCATTTCCTTGACCACTTCGCCCCGCGCGCTGCGCATGGCGTGCCACCAGTTGATGGTGATCGGTTTGGCCATCACCTGGCCGGCCAGAAAGAGGGTCAGGATGATGAAGCCCACAGCTGTGATGACGCTTTGTTTCCTCATGGTGGTGTCCTCCTTGAAAAAATGAAGAGTAAACGCAGACGGCCTCGTCAAATGCAACCTGCCGGATACTGAAAGAAGTTAATAGACTAAATGCGATTTTGCAATCAGTCAAGGGATAAATGGCCA
>CAYUAQ010000087.1:0-19492 GCA_964442705.1 uncultured Desulfobacteraceae bacterium | reverse complement strand
GGACAATGAAAGGCCATTGCAGTAAGCATGCCGACAGCTACTTGCGATTGCCCTGTGGACCCCGGAAGCCCCCCTTGCCGTCGGCCACTGTTTATGTCTATAGTAATTATTCGGTCTGTGGTTGCGGATTGCGGCAAATCGTAAGACGAGGAACAAGCCATGGCACATGAGAAAAATATCGTATTCGGCACCGGCCCACTGGGCTTTTGGGTGGCGCAGACACTGGCGGAGAGGGGCCGGCCGGTGACTTTGGTAAATCGGCGGGGAAAGGTCGACGGCCGTCTTTCCGGGGGGATCGACATGGCGGCCGCCGAAGCCACCGATGCCGAGGCGGTCTTTCGGTTGTGCAGCGGGGCGGCGGCGGTTTTTCACTGCGCCATGCCGCCCTATACCCAGTGGCCCGAAAAGTTTCCGGCGCTCACCCGGGGCATCCTGGAGGGTGTTGCCCGCTCCGGCGCCAAGCTGATTTACGGCGACAATCTCTACATGTACGGCGACACCGGCGGCAAACCGATCAGCGAGGATCTTCCGGCGGCCGCCACGGGACCGAAGGGGCGGGTGCGGGCGGAAATGGCCGCCATGCTGCTGGAAGCCCACCGGGCAGGGAAAGTGGCGGTGGCCATCGGCCGCGGCTCAGACTTCTATGGCCCCCGGGCGCGCAACAGCGCTCTGGGAGAAAGGTTCTTTGCCGCGGCCCTGTCCGGCAAACCGGCAGATTTGCTGGGCAACATCGACCTGCCCCACACCTACACCTACATCGCGGATTTCGCCCGCGCCCTGGTCACCCTCGGCGAAAACGACCTGGCCCTGGGCCAGGTGTGGCACGTGCCCAGCGCGCCCACGCTGACCACCAGACAAATGGTCGAACTGGTCGAAGCCGAAATCGGGCGGCCCGTAAAGGTGCGGCCGGCCAGCCGGCTGATGGTCGGCCTGCTGGGGTTGTTCAACCCCATGGTGCGGGAAATGAAGGAGATGATGTACCAGTGGGAACAGCCCTACGTGGTGGACCACACCAAATTCGAGCAGGCCTTCGGTGCCGACCCCACCCCTCACGAGGCCGCCGTCCGTGAAACCCTGGCATGGTACCGCCGGCGGGTCCTGTGAAGGGGGAAACTTACGCCTGTGGCCGGCCCGCCCGGCCTCTTTTCACTTGAAAACCGCAGACGGCTGCGATTGACAAAACGCCTTTGATGATGATCTTGTGGCGAAACACGATGTTGGAGTTTTTGCATGCAGACAGCAGCCTCATCGAAGCCCCTCGACGGGCGGGCCGCAAGGCTTGAAGCGCTTATTCGGGATGCCCTCCGGGCAGGCGTGACCGCCGCCGTGGTGGTGCCGGTCAGCAACATCACCGTGGACCAGAAACTGGCCGACATGTGCCGTCGGCCGCGCTGCGAGGGCTACGGCCTGTCCAGAAGCTGCCCGCCGCACGTTTCCGGGCCGGCGGGGTTCCGCAGGCGGCTGGAAGAATTCAGCCGGGCCGTTTTTTTCAAAATCGACGTCCCTTCCGAGCTGCTCTTTTCCAGCGAGCGCCGCGAGATCTTTCGGCTGCTCCACGAGCTGGCCGCCGGCATCGAACGGCAGGCCATCGCCAGGGGGTTTCCAGAGGCCAGGGCCTATGCCGGCGGTTCGTGCAAACAGATTTTCTGCCACGACAAGCCCGAGTGCCGGGTGATGGCCGGAAAAGGCCCCTGCCGCAACCCGCAGTCCGCCAGGCCGTCCATGTCCGGGTTCGGCATCGACGTCGCCGGGCTGGTGCGAACGGCCGGGTGGCAGGAGCGCCTGGCGGCTGCGGAGGGTGTGCCCGGGGATACCCGGATGAGCCCGGTCTACGGCCTGGTGCTGGTGTGTTGAGCAGGGGCCCGGGACGACTCCAGTACGCTGGCCGAAAGCCTGGCCAACCTGACGGTGCGCATCCGGGCGGACCTGATCGGCGAGATGGATGCCTTGGGCGACTTCACTCCAGAGCAGATCAAGCGGCAGATACTGCGCAACTCCAGCGAATCCGTAGAGCTCAACCGGGCGCTGAACTGAAAGGAACATCGGCATCGTGAACAAATGGACCAAGGGCCTCATTGTTGTCTCGGCAATTTTGCTGTTTGGCTATTTCAACGGCTTTTTCCGATCGGGACCGAAACAATACGAGCGGGGAAAGCGATATGAGAAATTTCTAGACCAGCCGGCACCTGAGGTTGTCACCACGACCCTGGACGGGCGCGAGTGGGTCTTGCAAAGTCAAAAGGGCAAAGTCGTTCTCATCGATTTCTGGGCCACCTGGTGCGGTCCCTGCGTAGCGTCCGTGCCGAAGATGAAACAGATCTTCGAAAAATACCGAAACCATCCCGATTTTCTGATGGTGGGTGTCTCCCTGGACAGCAATGCCGGGGCGGTAAAAAATTTCGTGGCGGACAGAAAGATTGGCTGGCTGCAGTTGTATGATGAGCAAAACGGCCGGAACAACCGTTTTGCGAGAGTCTTTGGCGTCAACGCCATCCCGTCGGTGTGGCTCATCGACAAAGAGGGCCGCGTAGCGGCCGCAGACCTGTACTCCGAGAAGAAAATCATCCAGAAAATCGACGCGCTGCTGTAATCCTCACAGCCAGTCGGTGAGGGAAAAGCCGATGCCGATGCAGTTGACGTACTGGTTGTAGTCGATCAGGCTCTGGCCGTAGCCGTTGAAATACTGCACATATCCCTTCAGGTAGGGCCACCCCGGAAAGGGAAAGCTCCAGCTCAGCTCCACGGCCCCCCGAGAAAAACCGGACTCCAGGTTGTTGCGTGACATGAGGCTGAAGACGTGGCCGCGCCACTCGTAGGACGCCAGGAACTCGTAGTGCCCCAGGTAGTCGGTGAGGTCCGGGTTGTCGTCGTCTTCATCGCCTTCGGGCAGACGCACCCAGGGTTTGATACTCAATGCCAGGTTGCCGCGTTCGACGGTGAGCCAGGCGAACAGCCGGTTCCAGGAACGCGAGAGCATGCCGCCGCGGCCGTTGGACTGGTGGTTGAAGCCGAAGGAATTCCAAGTGTTTCGGAACCCCATGAACTCCCAGTCGGGGTGGAACTGCACCCAGACCTCGGGTTCGTGGTCGGTTTCGCGGAAGGGCGACGACTCCTCGGTGTTGTAGACCTGCCAGAAGGAGCGGTTGGTGTAGGCGGCAAAAACGTCCAGGGTGTTGTTGAACAGGCCCACCAACAGGGGAAATTTCAGGCTGATCTGGAACTGGACCTCGGTCTGGTCTAATTCCAGGTCCGGGTCGTTGTCCGCCTCCCGGTAGAGATCCTCGTTGTAGCCGATGCGGTTGTAAGCGGCGATCAGCAGGTAGTTGGGCTTGTGGGCCATGATGGTGAAAGGCTTCAGCGCGTTCACGCGCTCCAGCGCCATGCGCCTGGTGACCAGCGCCGCCGGCTTTTCCGCCGTCGCTGGGGGCCTGCCGGCAACCGCCAGCTTCTCCCGGCACTGGCGGCGCAGCTCGCCGATGGTCGTATCCGGCGAGGCGCTGTCAAGGGCCTGCACCATGCAGTCGTGCAGTTCGTCCGCCCGAAGCGGCGATCCTAAAAGACAGGCGGCCAGCAGAAGAACCGTCGCCAGCAAATTTCCGGGACGACCTCGGCGGGGCGGGGTTGGCTTGCGGTCAATGCAACCTGTTCTCATGTCCGGCACCTGCCACACACACTTTTTCAATGTCCATCAGCGTTCCCCTTTTTCGAAAAATTTCAACCTGCACGGTTTCCCTGAACCAACCTTTTAACGGGCCTGCCAGTACCTGTCAATCTTTGACGCCCGGGGTGCCGCCGAAATACAAGCGGCGGAGCCAAAAGCGCTCCGCCGCATGAGATCGTGGGTGCCGATTCGATCTTTCCGGTTATTTCACCCAGCGCGGCACGATGAACTTGTAGTCGCCGTAAGGTTTGATGGGCGGGTCGGTGTAGATGGCCACCAACTCGCCGCCCTGCACCTGGTAGTGCACGATGGGGGCGCCCGGCTGGGCACGCAGCACGTTGTCCTTGTCCCATTTGATCTGTCCCAGCAGGCCCTTGTAGCCGTTTTCCTGGAGGTACTTGTTGACGGCCTTGAAGTCATAGGCGTCGCCCACGTTTTTGACGGCGTTGGCCCAGGCCTTGATGGCCGTGTAGGTGATCCAGGAGCCGGCCGGAATCTGGTGCTTGTAAAGCTTGACATACTTGTCGATCCAGGCCTGGGCGGCCGGGTTGGGGGCCTTGGGGCCGGGCAGGCCGCTGGGCATCTCGCCCACGATGCCGTCGGCGTCTTTGCCCAGGTTCTGCAGCACTTCGCGGGGGGTGATGCCCCAGCCGTAGCTCAGGATGGACTTGGTGGGCCGCTTGATGAACTGGCGAAAGAAGGTGATCACCTCCTGGGCGCTGGGGATCTCGACGTGGATGATGGCCGGTTTGATGCGGCGGATCTGGGTCAGGATGGCGCCCCACTCGTTGGTGCCGTAGGGCACGGTTTCGCGCTTGGCGACTTTCCAGCCCTTGGCCTTGAAATTTTTCACCAGGGTGTCGCCCACCTCGACACCCCAGGAGTCGTCGGTGTTGATGATGACCACTTTCTTGTTGGGGTACTTGTAGGGCAGGTTCATCAACAGGCGGAACATGCTCTTGGCCTGCTCGACGCCCACGTCTGTGAGCTGGTAGATGTTGTAGTATTTCTTGGGATCTTCGCGGAACACGTCCACCGCCGCCTGGGAGCCGTCATCGGCGAAAAAGGGCGCATCGTACTTGCCGTAGGCGCGCACATCCTGGCCCCAGCCGGCCCAGCCGGCATGCACCGAGGCCACCTTCTTCTGGCCGCACAGGTAGTCGGCGCCCTGCATGACCACCTCGGGGGCGAATTCCTTGGAGTCGTAGCGAATGATCTCCAGCTGTTTGCCCAGCAGACCGCCGGCGGCGTTGATCTCGTCGATGGCCATTTTGATGCCCTTGAAATAGTCCTCCCCGGACCCGGTGTAGGCGCCGGTCATGGCCAGGGGCACCCCCACGGGAATGGTGTCGGCCGCCATGGCCCCGGCACCGAAGGACAACAGAACCAGCATGGTGACTGCAAACAGACCGATTTTCTTCATAACTCAACCTCCCTTGTCGTTGTGGTTAGCGTTCGGTGACCAGCGATAAACGTATGTACGCTTTCGAAGGCCGGCGGCGAGCCCGCTCAGGCGGACTGGGCTTCGGCCTCCGCCGGTTTGAGCCAGAACCCCATCACGCCGTTGGGCAGCAGCAGGACCAGGATCACCACCAGGGCGCCCATGGTCATGGCCCGGTAGGTCCCCAGGGGGGCCAGCAGTTCGTTGGCGATCACGGTGATGAAGGCGCCCAGGATGGTGCCGGGAAACTTGCCGATGCCGCCCACCACCACCATCACCATCAGGGTACAGAACAGGTCCAGCTCCAGCATGCGCGTGGAAATCATGCCGATGTAATGCCCATAGAAGGCGCCGATGACACCGGTCAGAAAAGAAGTCAGGGCGAACACCATCAGTTTGTACCGGAAGGCGCTCACGCCCAGGCTCATGGCGAAGTCTTCGGAGTCCTTGAGCGCCAGAAAGGCCGTGCCCCAGTGGGACTTGATGACCACCAGGATGACCGCCGTGCAAGCCATGGCCAACAGCAGCGCCAGGTAAAAGGTGGGCACCAGGTTGGCCGAGCTGAAGGCATAGTCGAAGATGCGCATGGGCGGGATGGTCAGAATGCCCACGGAACCGCCCGATCCCAGGGCCATGCCGATCTTGCCCCGCAGCACGGGCATCAGGGTCATGTGCACGCCGAAGGTCACCAGCGCCACGTAAGGTCCGGCCAGCTTCAGGCAGGGCAGTCCCACCAGCACTCCGATCAGGGCCGTGAAGGCACCGGCCAGCAGCATGGCCAGCAGCGCCGGGATGCCCAGGTTGACCGAAAAAATGGCCGAGGAGTATGCGCCGATGGCGAAAAAGGCCACTTGGCCGAAGGAGAAGATACCCGCAAACCCCATGATGAGGTCCCAGCAGGAGGCCACCACGGCCCAGATGAGGCACATGATCAGAATGTGCATCACGAAGCGGATGTCCCCCACGAACAGGGGCGCCGCCGCCACCAGGGCGTAGGTGCCGCCCATCAACGTCGCCATGCGTTTGAAACTCATGCGTCTTCAGCTCTTTCCCATCAAGCCCTGGGGGCGTACCACCAGGGTGGTTAACAGCAGGATGAAAAGGGCGATCATGCCGTAGCTCATGCCGAGCTTCCAGCCCACGAAAGCTTCCAGCATGCCGATGATGAAGGCCGCGTACAGGCCGCCACGGATGGAACCCATGCCGCCGAAGGCGGTGATGACCCAGGATTTGACCATGATGCCACCGCCGGACATGGGGGAGATGAAATACTTCTGGCTCAAGAGGATGCCGCCGAATCCCACCATTACGGTGGAAATGGCGAAGGTGGCGGCGAAGATGCGCTCCTTGGGAATGCCCACGATGCGGGCCCCCTCGGGGTTCTGGGCCACGGCTTTCACAGCCATGCCCATGCGCGTGTTGTTGAGCAGCCAGCCGAACAGCAGGATGCCGCCGATGGACAGAAAGAAGATGGTGATGTCCAGGTAGGTGAACACCAGCTGGCCGATCTCCAGGGTACCCTCCAGGATGGGCGGCAGGGATTTTACGCGCCCGCCGAACACCACCACGTAGAGGTTGTCCATGAACAGCGCCAGCCCGAGGGTCATCATCATGACCTTGTTCTCCCAGTCCCCGTGCTTCCGCAGGGGCGCCACCAGCACCTTTTCCAGCAGGTAGCCCACCACGAACAGCACCGGCACCACCGCCAGGAAGATCGAAAGGTAGCCCCCGGCCAGTCCCACGATGCCGATCAGGATCCAGGCGCAGTAGCCGCCCAGGTTGAAGAAGGACCCGTAGGCGAAGTTGAAGGCCTTGGTCACGCCGTAGATCAGGGTGAGGCCCACGGCCATCAGGGCGTATACCGAGCCGTTGGTCAGGCCGCTGATGATGACATCCACGATTTCGTACAGCAGCAGCATGGTGTCTTCGCTGATATGCATGGTCATCTCGCTCGCGTCTACATTCCCAGAAAAATTTCCTTGAGCGCCTCGTTGTCAAGGGCCGCGCTGCTGTCACCCTCGAAGGAGATGCGCCCCTCCTCGATGACGTAAATGCGGTCGGCCAGGTCCGCAATGCGGGGGATGTTCTGCTCCACCAGCAGCACGGTCTTGCCCTGTCGGTTGATCTCCTTGATGATGTTGAATATCTCGTATCGCAGGCTGGGCTGCAGGCCCAGCGAGGGTTCGTCGATGCACAGCAGATCGGCGTTGGACATGAGACCGCGGGCCACGGCCAGCATGCGGGCCTCGCCGCCGCTCATGGTGGCGGCCATCTGGTTGCGGCGCTCTTTGAGCCGCGGGAAGAGGGCGAACACCCGTTCCAGGTTCTTCTTCTCGTGGGGCCGGGCGTTCTTGGAGTAGGCGCCCAGCTTCAGGTTTTCCAGCACCGTCATCTGGGGAAAGAGCTCCCGGTTTTCGGCGATGTAGATGACCCCGCGGTTGACGATCTTTTCCGCCGGCAGGCCGTTGATGTTCTCGCCGTTGAGCTCGATGCGGCCCTCCACGCGCTCGGCCAGGCCGCAGATGGCCTTGAGCAGGGTGCTCTTGCCGTGGCCGTTGGGGCCCAGGATGACCACGACCTCCTGCGTCTTGATACGGAGGGACACCTTCTTGAGGACGTGGAACTGGCCGTAAAAGGCATCGATGTCAATCACTTTCAGCACTGTGTTCTCCCAGGTATATTTCGCAGACCCGCGGATCGCTGGTCACCACGGCGGGGTCGCCAAAGGCGATTTCGGTGCCGGTTTCGATGATCAGCAGCTTCTCGGTGAGCTCGGTGAGCACCCGCATGAAGTGTTCGATGATGATGATGGTGATGCCCCGGTCGCGGTTGATGGCCAGGATGAGATCCATCAGCTGACGGATCTCGGTGGCGTTGGAGCCGGCCATGGGTTCGTCCAGCATCAGCAGCTTGGGCCGGGTGGCCAGGGCCGCGGCGATCATCAGCTTCTTCTTCCCCAGCAGGTTGAGCTGGGCGGTGGGCTGGCCCAGCTGGGCATCCAGCCCCACGAAGTCGATCACGTCCCGGACGTAGCGCGGGTCGTAGCGTCCGGAATCCCCGAAGCGGTTGCCCACGGCCACGTTCTCGGCCACGCTCAGGCTGGGAAAGGTGTGCGGCACCTGGAAGGTCCGGGCGATGCCGATCTGGGAGATGCGGTGGGGCGGCAGGCCGCTGATGTCGCGGCCGTCGAAGGTGATCTTGCCTTGGTATGGGTAGAAGCCGGTGATCAGGTTGTAGACCGTGGATTTGCCGGCGCCGTTGGGGCCGGCGATGCCGAAGATCTGCCCGGCTTCGACCGTGAAACTCAGGTTGTTGACGGCCACCAGTTCACCGAACTTCTTGGTGACGTTCGAAAGGGTCAGCATGCTTCAGGGTCCCCCCTGCCGCTGTTGAAGGGCAGCGGCCGCGGTGTGCGCCACGTCCGCCCGGTGGGTGTCGACCCACGCCATCAGCCGAACACTGTGGCGCAGGTACCTAAGATACTCGCCCTCATCCGGGGCGGTGGCGGCGGCAAACTGGCTTACGCACCATTGCAGCAGGTACGAATTGGCCACTGCCAGTAGCGTGGGCAGCAGGACGCACTCCCTCTCGCCGATGGGCTTCAGCCCACGGCGTTCAAGCAGGCAGCGCTGATAGCTCCCCAGAAAAAGTGCCATCTTGTCCCGTCGCATCTCACCGTCCCGCTCATCGTTCCAGCGGCTGCAGAAGTAGACGATGGCCATGCCGACATCGAACAGGCGCAGGTCCATCTTGGCCCAGTCGAAGTCGAAAAGGCCTGTCGCGGTATCTCCTTCCCACTTCAGGTTGCCCGGATGATAGTCGCAGTGAATGGGAATAACGGGCACATCCGAAGCCCCTGCCGGCGTCAGCACGGTTCGATCCAGGGCCTGCAGGATGACGTCTATGTGCCGGCGAAAGTATCTGAACACCCCTCTGTCGTCCGGCCAGCGAGCCAGCTGCCGCAGCATCTCGGGCAATCGGGGCCACAGTTCCAGGATGGGCGGCTCGCGGCGCCGGAACCCGCCGGGGTCGAAATCGCGCACGGCGTTGTGAAAGGCGGCCAGCAGGCTCCCGGCGCTCCGGAACTCGGCATCGGTAAGGTCCGGGCGGTCCCAGGAGTAGCGGTCCTCGCCGGCCAGAAACTCGTAGACCGCGAAGAAGCGCCCGCCATCGGCCGGGCGGACGACCGTGTCGCCCTGCCGGCTCCTGATCACGGCCGCCACCTGGTGCAGGCCGTTTTCGATGGCGTTGTCAATCAGGCGGTGCTCGAAACGGATCTCGCCGAGGTCGATGCCGGACTTGTAGCGGCGCACGAAAACCCGGGCCGCAGTATCGTCCTTTTCCACCCATACGCCGAAGCTGCGGCTGTTAAAACCCCCGAAAATTTCGCGAACGCCGGTCACCCGGCCGATATCGTAAAGGTCTTCCACGACGGCGGCCACCTGTTCATATGTCGCATCGTCGTGATTCATACTTCCGGGTTTTCCCTGCGGGCGGTTTCGGCCCACTCGTCGAAGGATGCCAGGTTGGCGGTGGTGTGGTAGTCCACGTGGTAGTCGCCGCTGGCGACGCGGTTGATGACGTCGAAAGCCTGGGGATCTTCCGGCAGGTGCAGGGGCAGCAGGGGATGTTCCCCACCCCGGGCTTCCCGCTCCCGGAGGTAGTCACGCTGGGCCGCGCAGTCGCCGATGAAGGCCACCTCGCTGAAGAAGTTCAGGTTGTCCAGCACCCCGAAACAGTGGCGGGCATTGTGGACGCCGTATTCGCACAGGATGCGGCGGCCTCGGATGCCGTCGGCCAGGGCGGTTTCGTCCACCGTCTTGTGCTGGGTACTGCCCCCGGACTGCACCGTGGGCAGCCCCGTGACCCACATGTTCAGGCGCGCCACGGCCACGTTGAGCAGGTTCATGGCGTCGTGGGAGTACATCAAATCCCCGTCCGGGGCGGTGGTGCAGGGCATGCCGCCGAACATGCACAGCATGCCCGGCTGGATGGTCTGCGCCACGGCCAGCATGAAGAGGACCTCGGCGTGGGTGATGGTGATGCAGCCCTCGGGGGTCTGGGGGGCCGTGCGGCCGGCCAGGGGCATGGTGGTCAGGCGCAGGTGGTTGCCGGCCCGGGCGCTGCGCACGAGTACGTCCATCATGTCGTCCATGCAGCTCAAGGGCGACTTGACGCCGCAGATGGAGTCGTGCCAGTCGTCGCGGCCGGCGAACCACTTGACGGCGGTTTCGTCGTCCATGTAGGCGCTGCAGGTCACCTTGATGCAGCCCTCCAGGCGGTCCATGATCTGGTTGCAGCGCAGGGGGTCGCCCTTGTGCACCTTGACCGGCTGGCTGAGAAAACGCACCACGTCCAGGTTCTCGCCGATGACGCCGATGAGGTGTTCCAGCTCCTCGTAGGTAGCCGGCAGGGGGAAAGGATCATCCTCGCGGTAGAGAAAGGGCGGAATGCCGCCGATGCCCAGGGTGTTGAGGCCTTCGTCGCCGGGATAGGTCTTGGCCGCGCTGTCGATGCTCCGGTCGACGAGTTCGGGCAGGAGGTAGATGCGCTCCTGGGAGCGATCGTACCCGGCCAGGCCCGTGCCCTCCAGAAGTTCTATGACCGCGCGGTTGCACGTCTCGATGCCCACTTCGGCCAGCACCGCTTTGGTGGTATCATGAATCCGCCGGTAGGCCGCCAGTTCGGCTTCCAGGGCCCTGCGATGTTCGGCTGGTGCCGTTTCAATTTCCCGCTGGATGTCCACTTTCATCATGCCGCCTTCTTCTAAGCCAGTATGCGTTCCCGCCTGGGGTCGTACAGGGCCCGTTGCGGTTCCAGTCTGGCCGGATAGACCTCCTTGTAGGACTCGATCTGGAAGGCGTTTTCCCCATCGGCCCTTTCCGCCGGGATGTAGCCGTAGCAGATGTTTTTACCCACGGTGTGTCCGTAACCCGCGCTGGTGGTGGTTCCCAGCACCTCGCCGTCGCAGATGATGGGGGCGCTGCCCTGCATCATCAGGGGTCGGCCGGCGTCGATGGTGAAAGTGCACAGTTTCCAGGGTGCGCCTTCGGACTTTATGCGCGTGAGCGCCTCTTTTCCGATAAAATCGTTTTTGTCCAGGGCCACGCAGAATCCCAGCCCGGCGTCGAAGGGGCTGTACTCCGGGGTCAGTTCCGAACCCCAGTCGGCATAGCCCTTTTCCAAGCGCGTGGAGGCGATGGCGCGGTAGCCGGCGTTGGCCGCGCCCAGCTCCCGGCCGGCCTCCCACAGGCCCTCGTAGACCTGGCAGGCGAACTCGGTGGGGATGTACAGCTCGTAACCCAGCTCGCCCATGTAGGTGATGCGGAAGGTGCGCACCGGCGCGTAGCCGATGGTGATGTCGCGCACGCTGGAGAAGGGAAAGGCCGCCGTGGAAAAGTCCGCCGGGCTGACCTGCTGCAGCAGCTCCCGCGATTTGGGGCCGGCCACGTTGATGACCGCGTAAGACGAGGTAACCTCGCTGAAGGCCACCGAGCCGTCGTCCGGCAGGTGGCTGCGGATCCAGCAGCTCACCCGCAGTCCGAAGGCCGTACCCACCACCAGGAAAAAGGCGTCCTCGGCCACCCGCCCGATGGTCATGTCGCACTCGATGGCACCGCGCTGGTTGCACATCTGGGTGTAGACCACGGTGCCCACGGGCCGGTCGACCTGGTTGGCGCACAGCCGGTTTAAAAAGGAAAGGGCGCCGGGGCCCTTTACCTCGAACTTGCAAAAGGAGGTCTGGTCGATGAGCACCACGTTCTCGCGGGCGTTCTTGTGTTCGGCGGCCACGTGTTCGAACCAGTTGGGGATTTCGAAGGTCGGTTCATCCCTGGGTTCCACGCCCTGGGGAGCGAACCAGTTGGCGCGCTCCCAGCCGTACTTGGCGCCGTACACCGCGCCCCTGTCTTTCAACAGGTGGTAGAGCGGGCTGCGGCGCACGCCGCGGGCCGACTGGTGCTCTTCGAAGGGCCAGTGGATGGTGTAGTGCTTGCCGTAAAGCTCGGCCGTGCGCGTGACGTTGTAGCGGCGGCTGCGGTGGTGGGGTCCGAAGCGCCGGATGTCCAGGGGCCAGATGTCCAGGCTGGGTTCGCCCCCGATGATCCACTCGGCCATCATGCGGCCGGCTCCGCCGCCAGCGGCGATGCCGAAGGCGTTGAAGCCCACGGCCACGAAGCAGTTGTCCAGTTCCGGCGCCGGGCCCATGATGGCGTCGCCGTCCGGGGTGAAGGCCTCCGGCCCGTTGACCAGGCGGTTGATGCCGGCCGACTCCAGGCAAGGGGTGCGCCGCATGGCCGGGGTGGACAGGGACTCGAAGTGTTCGAAATCCGGCTCCAGCAGCTGGGAAATGAAGTCGTTGGGCACGCCGTCGATGGACCAGGGAATACCGTTGCGCTCGTATCCGCCCATCACCAGGCCGCCCACTTCCTCCTTGTAGTAGAGCAGGTTGTCCTTGTCCCGGATGGTGGGCAGGTCCGGCGGCAGGCCCTCGATGACGTCGGTCACCAGGAACTGGTGCTGGAAGGGCACCAGGGGCGTGTTGACGCCCAGCATTTTTCCCACCTGGTAGCCCCACATGCCGGTGCAGTTGACCACGATGTCACAGCGGATGTCGCCCTTGTCGGTCTTCACGCTCTTGACCCGCCGGCGGTCGAATTCGAAACCGGTCACCAGGGTGTGCTCGTAGATCTTGCAGCCCCGGTTGCGGGCGCCCCGCGCCAGGGCCTGGGTGATGCCGGCCGGGTCGGCCTGGCCGTCGGTGGGCATAAAGGCCGCGCCCACTAGGTCGGATTCGTCCATGATGGGAAACAGCTTCTTGGCCTCCGAGGGCGTGATGATGTTCATCTCCAGGCCGAAGCTGCGGGCCGTGGTGGCGCCTTTTTTCAGCTCATACATGCGCTCGGGCGTCTTGGCCAGGTGCAGGCAGCCGGACTGTTTCCAGCCGGTGGTGAGGCCGGTCTCTTCTTCCAAGGTCTCGTAGAGACTGACGCTGTACTGCAGCATGCGCGTGATGTTGCGCTCGCTGCGCAGCTGGCCCACCAGGCCGGCCGCGTGCCAGGTGGAGCCGCTGGTGAGCTCTCCCTTTTCCAGGATGACCACGTCCTGCCATCCCATCTTGGTCAGGTGGTAGGCCGTGCTGCACCCCACGATGCCGCCGCCGATGATAACCACTTGTGCGCTGTCTTGCATTTTTCTCTCCTACTGGTTCCCTTTGGTGTCCGCTAAAATCAGGTTGCTACTTGCAAGGCGCATGTCGCACCCTGCGTTGTTGCGGTTATATATAAATGATACCCGCGTTCAGCCGCGAATGGCTTTCCCCTCGGGATCATAAAGCACGCGGGGCGCGACCCGCGCCGGCACGTGCTCACCGAATATCTCCACCGCCAGTTCGGTGCCCTCCCGGGCCAGCTCCGGCGGCAGGTAGGCGTAGCCGATGTTCTTTTTGACAAAGTGGCCGTAACCCGCGCTGCGCAGCCGCGACACCACCTCCTCTCCATTGGAAACCGCCTCGCCACCGTAGAGGATCAGGTCCTCTTCATCCCCGATCACCAGGGTGCACAGCTGCTGGGAAAACCCTTTTTGGCGGGCCGCCAGCAGGGCTTCGCGCCCGATGAAGGGGTTGTTGTCCCCGGTCTTGACACAGAATCCCAGTCCCGCCTCGTAAGGCGTTTCCAGGGGGGTGATGTCGCTGGCCAGGGCCAGGTAGCCCTTCTCCAGGCGCAGGGCGTCGATGGCCTTGTAGCCGCAGGCCCGCAGGCCCACACCCTGCCCGGCCGCCCACAGGCGGTCCCACACCAAGACGGCCCGCTCGGCGGGAACATAGACCTCCCACCCCAGCTCGCCTACGTAAGTCACCCGCTGGGCCAGGACGGGGATGCCGCCGATTTCAAAGGCCTGTGCCGTCATGTAGGCAAAGGCCGCGTTGGACAGGTCGCGGTCCGTGACGGCCGCAAACACGGTGCGGGCCTCGGGTCCCCACAGGCCGATGACCGCGTAGTCGGCGGTGACGTCGCGAATCTCCACGGCGGGGTCGTCGGCCAGGCGGTTCAGGCGCAGCCAGCCCAGGTCGCCGTCGATGAAGCCGGCGCCGGTGATGATGCGAAAGCGGTCGTCGGCCAGGCGCGTCACCATGACGTCGCCCACGATGCCGCCCTGGGGATCCAGGAACTGGCTGTAGACCACGCTGCCCGCGGGCCGGTCCACGTCGTTGTCGGTGACGCGCTGCACCAGGGTCAGGGCGCCGGAGCCGCTGACCTCGATCTTGCCGAAAGAGCTCAGGTCGAAGATGCCGGCGCGCTGCCGCACCGCGGCCACCTCGCCGGCCACGGCCTCGAAAAAGGCGGGCCGCTGCCAGCCGCCCCACTCGCGTTGCTCTTCGCCGGCCCGGCGCCAGGCGCGGTCGGTCTCGAACCAGTTGGCCCGCTCCCAGCCGTTCTTCTTGCCGAAGACCGCGTTCACATCCTGCAGGCGGTAGTGAAGCGGGCTGATGCGGCGCGGCCGCATGACGGTGCTCTCGTCGTGGGGGTAGACGGTGCGGTAGTAGTACTTGTAGCACTCGCGGGCGCACTCGGCGGCATAGTGGGGATCCAGGTAGTTGGGGCCGAAGCGCCAGGGCCGGTAGGCGAAGATGTCCCACTCGGTCTCGCCGCCGGTGATCCACTCGGCGACGCACTTTCCCATGCCGCCGCCGCCGCCGAATCCCTGCATGGAGGAAGCCGCCGCGAACCACAGCCCCCGCACGGTGGGCCAGGGGCCCAGCAGGGGGCCGGCGTCGGGCGTGAAGGCGTCCGGGTGGGCCACCAGGCGGATCATGCCGGCTTCGCCCAGGAAGGGGAAGCGCCCGATGGCGTCCTCCAGCATGGGCGCGAAGCGGTCCAGGTCGTTGGGCACCTCGGCGGACTCGTGTTTCCAGGGCACGCCGTCGATCCAGCAGACCTCGGGGTTGGTCTCCCAGCCGCCGATGAGGTAGCTGCCGCCCTCGGGACGGCCGTAGATCAGGTACTCGTAGTCGCGGAAGGTGGGGCTGTCGCCGGGAACCTCGCTGCCCGCCACGGGCTCCATGGCGATGTGCTGGTGAATGACCGGCGTGCAGGGCACCTTGACGCCCGCCATGGCCGCCACCTGGGCGGTCCAGATGCCGGCGGCGTTGACCACAATTTCGCAGGCGATGTCACCCTTTTCCGTCACCACGCCGGCCACGGCGCCGCGGCTGTCCAGCCGGATGGCGGTCACGCGGGTGTGGGTCAGGATCTCGGCACCCAGCCCGCGGGCCGCCTTGGCCACGGCATAGGTGGTTTCGTGGGGGTCGATGTGCCCGTCGCCCGGGATATGGACGGCGCCGTAAACGTTTTCGCGGCTGGCCCAGGGCAGTAGCTCGAAGGCCTCTTCCGGTGAAATGATGCCCACGTCCAGGCCGATGCCTTTGGCCCGGCTGACGTTGCGCTGCAAGGTCTTTAGCATCTCCGGCGAGGAGGCGATGTTGACGCTGCCCACCTGACCGTAGGCGCCCAGTTGCTTGTACAGCGACACGCTGTACTTGCGCATGCGCATGATGGTGGGTGAAGTGTTGAATTGGGTCAGCATGCCTGCGGCCTGGCAGGTGGCACCGCTGGTCAACTCCCCCTTTTCCACCAGCACGCAGTCCTTCCAGCCCATCTTGGCCAGGTGGTAGAGGACACTGCAGCCGGTGATGCCGCCCCCGATGACAACGACTCTGGCTTGATCGATCATTTTCTGTTCACGATTCCTATTCAGTACGCTGTTGATTGATGACAGCCGCTCACCCCTTTTTCAGGCGACGACCACCTCAAGGCCCATTTTGGATAGATCCGCTTTAAAATGTTCGGGAACCTTGCGGTTGGTGATGAGAACGTCCACTTGGCTGAGGGGTGCCACGGCCATTTCGGCCACCAGGCCGAACTTGGTGTGGTCGACCATGACGATCACTTTGCCGTGGGTATGGCGGATCATCTGGCGCTCCAGCACGGCCATGTCCAGGTTGGGGGTCGTCAGGCCGGCCCGCAGGCTCAGGCCGTCGGCCCCCAGGAACACCTTGGCGGCGTTCATACGGCCAATCATCTCCATGGTCAAAGGTCCGGCAAGAGAGTGGGTGGCCGCGTCGTAAACGCCGCCCAGCATGACCAGTTCGACGGCGCCGTTCTGGATTTCGGCCACCACGCCGAGGTTGTTGGTGGCAACGGTGAAGGGCATGTCCCGGGGGACGAAACGCACCACCAGGGCAGCGGTGGTGCCCTCGCCGATGAAAACGGTTTCGTGGGGTTCGATCATCCCGGCCGCCCTGCGGGCGACGATTTCCTTTTCGCGGGGGTTCTCCTTGACGCTGCTCTGATACCTGAACTTGCCGATGACCCGTTCCTGGCGAAAAACGGCCCCGCCGTGGGTTCGCTCCACCAGGCCCTCTTTCTCGAGGGCATCCAGGTCGCGGCGGATGGTCATCTCGGAGACATTGAGCATCTCGCTGAGACGCGACCCTCGAACGGTGTACTCCTCCCGCAGGATCTCCAGGATGCGCTGCCGCCGCTCGGCCGGAAAAAGTGGCGCCTTGTGTGTCAAAGCCTTGTTCCCCCCTGAAAAGTTGCAGGACCACCATAATGGGTGTTTGAAAATGTTGTCAAGTGTTATTTTTGAGTGTTAAAATGAACATACCGCCAGCACTCCTGGAACCGGCACAAAGGCTGCCCCTTGATGCACCGGAAGGAGGATCTCTTTAACTATAATTATTATGGCTGGTTACAATATGCCGGACGCGTGGCGAGGGGGCGGCCTCGAATTGAATTTCATTCACTAACTATCTATTTTTCTGAAAAGAACACATTTGAACAAAACGACCGGTTAATCGGTTGCGGGTGCACCGGCCGTATTCCGGAGGCCGGCCGCCCGCTTTTCACGGTTGCGCTTGAAGTTCCCGCCGAGTTCGGATAGGTTTTTCCGGCAAGGCAGGGACGGATCTCCGGTTTCGAAAGCCATTTCCGTGCGGTCATTATTATCCGCTCAGACAACCCCAACGGGCGCGGCAGCGCCAGAAAGGACCCCCTACCATGAAAGTCGTGGCCTTCAACGGAAGCCCCCGCAAGGACGGGAACACCTCGCTGCTCATCGACCACGTGCTGGCCGAGGTCGCCGGTGACGAGGAGGGCCTGCGCATCATGAAGGTCCTGGGGGAGAACATGGCCTGGCTGCTGGGGAGAATCCATGGCGAGTGACTTCTTCCAAAGGGTGCAGGCGGCCGCCGGGCGACTGAAGGGCCAGGCCCACGTGACCCCGGTAATGACCTCGCGTACCGCCGACCGGGTGTGCGGCGCCAAGATCTTTTTCAAGTGCGAAAACCTCCAGCGCGTGGGCGCCTTCAAGTTTCGCGGAGCCTTCAACAGCATCTCGCAGCTGCCGGACGAACAGCGCGCCCGGGGTGTGATCACCTACTCCTCGGGCAACCACGCCCAGGCCGTGGCCTTGGTGGGCCGCCTGCTGGGGATCAAAACCACCATCGTGATGCCCGCCGACGCCCCGGCCACCAAGAAGGCCGCCACCCGCGACTACGGTGCCGAGATCATAGAGTACGACCCCCGGGAGGCCGACCGCCGGCAGATCGCCGAGGCCCTGACGACCGAACACGGCTACACCATGATCCCCCCTTTCGAACACGAGGAGGTCATCGCCGGCCAGGGGACCGCCGCCCTGGAGCTGCTAGAAACCGTGGGCGAGCTGGACATGCTGCTGGTGCCCTGCGGCGGCGGCGGGCTGCTGAGCGGCTCGGCCGTGGCAGCCAAGGCCCTGTCGCCCGGCTGCCGCGTGATCGGCATCGAGCCCGAACTGGCCGACGACGCCGTGCGCTCCTTTAAAACCGGCCGGCTTCACACCGTCAAGAACCCGCCCACCATCGCCGACGGCACGCGCACCCCGTCTCTGGGAAAGATCCCCTTCCGGCTGATTTTAAAACACGTGGACGACATGCGCACCGTGACCGAGGAGGCCATCGTGGAGGCCGTGCGCTTCTTCTTCTACCGAATGAAGCTGGTGGTGGAACCCTCCGGCGCCCTAGGCCTGGCGGCCTTGGCCAGCCGTGCCGTGCCTCCCGCCGGCCGCGTGGGCGTCATCGTCAGCGGCGGCAACATCGACGCCGCCACCATGACCACGATCCTGAACGAGTAAGCATGTGGCGGTGGTCACCGCTGCCCGACATGGCTATCCCGTCGTCGCCGGCTCTACTCGGCAGGCCACCGCGCGGTAGAGCGGTGTTGCGGCGGTGGCCTCCAGCGGTTCGTCCCCGATCAGCTCGTTGGCATTGGCCGGGTGCGGCCAGCCGTGGGGCACGGACACCGTACCGGCTTCCTGGCCCGGCCTGATGGCCGCCGGCAACCGGAGACGGCCGCGGCGTGTGATGATCCACATAAGATCCCCGTCGGACAGGCCTGTCGAAGCGGCCAGCCGGGGGGATATTTCCGCGACGGGCCGCGGTGTCAGGCGTTTGAGCCTGTGCACGTTGCGCTGCTGGGAGTGGTAAAAGGCCGCACTGCGGGCGCCTGTAATCAAGCGCAGGGGATAGTCCGGAAGGGCCGGACAAGCATCCGCGGCCTGGAGCCAGTCCGAAAAACCGGCACGATCCAGGGCGTCCTCGAACAGGCTCAGCCGGCCCGTGGGCGTGGGAAAACCCTCTTCGAGGTAGCGACCGGGGTGGTTTTCCGCCAGCATGCGTCCTCTGCGAAGATCGCTGGGATCCAGGTGCGCCAGTCCGCTGTCCGCCAGGATGCGGGATATCACCTCGTCCTCGGTGCGGTAGCGCGCCAGCGCCCGGCACCCCAGGCGGCGGGCCAGATCGGCCGCGATGCGCCACTCGGCTCGGGCCTCTCCCGGCGGCGGCACCAGCGGCACGGTGGCCTTGAGCCACCATCCCAGCTTGAAAGGCCCGGAAGACAGGTCGCCCTTTTCGAAAAAGGCCGCTCCCGGCAGCACCACGTCCGCCAAGGCCGTGGTCTCGGTGGCAAAGAGATCATTGACCACTAAAAGGTCGAGACCGGCCAGGGCCTCGCGGGTGCGGCCGGTGGCCGGCCAAGCCGAAACCGGGTTGCCGCAGGCCGCAATCAATCCCCGCAGCGGGCGGGGCCGACCCGTCAGCATGGTATCCGTGAAGAGCGCGGCCGCGTCCCTGGCCAGGGGAAAGCGCCGGGCCCAGATGGGGGGCTCTTTGCGGTTGTCCGACAGGCCGAGGTGCGCCTTGAGGAGACGACCGGCTTCAAACACCAGGCCACCGACGGTGTCCACGGCACCCACCAGGGCGTTCAAAACCGCCAGTGCCCGGTTGATCCGGCCGCTGTCGCGCTGGTGAATGACGCCTTCCCGGCGATCCACCACCGCCGGCCGGATGGTGCCCA
>CAYUAQ010000086.1:2161-19493 GCA_964442705.1 uncultured Desulfobacteraceae bacterium | reverse complement strand
CGACCCGGTCTACGTGCTCAACATGGAACACCGCGTGACCTACGTCAATCCGGCCTTTGTCAAGGTCTTCGGCTGGAGCCTGGAGGAACTCGAGGGCCACCGTATTCCCTTCATCCCGCCCGACAAGATCGAGGAAACGCGCGCCGGCACCCGCGAACTTTTCGAAAAAAAGGTCATCCACGGTTTCGAGACCCGGCGGCTGACCAAAGACGGCCGGCTCATCGACGTGGTGCTGGACAGTGCCGTATTTTTCGAAAAATCCGACCACCAGCCTTCGGGCCAGGTGGTCATCCTGCGGGACGTGACGCGCGAGAAACGGGCCGAGCGCACCAACGACGCGCTGTTCCGCATCGCCACCGCCCTCCCCCGCTACCGCCGCCTGGACGACCTGCTACAGTTCATCATCGGAGAAGTGCGCAGCCTGCTGGCCGTCAAGGGCGCCTCTGTCATCCTGCTGGACGAAGAGAAACAGGAGTTTTTCATCCGCGTGGCCTCCTACGACGACACGACCACCGGCCGGAAAATGCGTGAAATCCGCTTCCCGGCCGACCGAGGCGTGGCCGGCCATGTCCTTAAAACGGGCAAACCGCTCATCGTGCCCGACACCTCCCAAAGCCCCTACTTCTTCAAGCGCGTGGATGAGCAGGTGGGCTACCGTACGCTCAACATGCTGGACGTGCCGCTGCAGACGCCGGAGCGCACCATCGGTGTGCTGTGCGCGGTCAACAAGAAAGAGGGGGCCTTTGACGACAACGACGTGACCCTGCTGTCCACCATCAGTTCGCTGGTGGCCCTGCCCCTGGAAAACGCCAGCATCAACGAAGCGCTGAACCGCTCCTACGAAGAGGTCAAGAGCCTCAACCGCGCCAAGGACCGCGTGATCCATCATCTCTCCCACGAACTCAAGACACCGGTTTCGGTGCTGTCCGCCTCGCTGGCCCTGCTGGAGAAAAAACTCTCGGCCGACGGCAAGCCCGCAGGCTGGCAACGCCTGGTCCAGCGCTGCCAGCGCAACCTGGAACGGCTGCTGTCCATGCAGTACGAAATCGAGGACATCCTGCGCGAGCGCCGCTACGACAGTTACCACATGCTGGGCACACTGCTGGAAAGCTGCTCTGACGAACTCGAAGCCCTGGTAGAACTGGAGACCGGTGACGAAACCGTCACGGAACGTATCCGGCGGCGCATCGACGAACTCTTCGGCCCCGTGGAAACGGTCAGCAGCGACATCCGGCTGGACCGTTTCGTGGTCGACACCATGAACAGCCTGCGAAAACGCTTTGCCCACCGCGAGCTGGATGTCAGCGTGCAGACGGAAACCACCCGCCAGATACACATCCCCGAAGATGTGCTCGCTAAAATCGTGGAGGGGCTGGTGCGCAACGCCGTGGAAAATACGCCTGACGGCGGACGTATCGCGCTGACCGTCACCGATACCGGCGAGGGCCCTTGCCTGGAAGTCCAGGACTGGGGCGTGGGCATCACCGCGGAAAACCGCAGACTGATATTCGAAAACTACTTTTCGGCCCGCGAAACCATGAGCTACGCCACACGCCGTCCCTACGCGTTCGAAGCCGGCGGCAAGGGTTTCGACCTGCTGCGCATGAAGATCTTCTCAGAGCGTTACGGCTTCGACATCAGGCTGGACTCTCGGCGCTGCACGTTCCTTCCCGGCGAACAGGACCGCTGCCCCGGCAGAATTGCGGACTGCGCCCACTGCACCGCACCGGAGGACTGTTTCAACAGCGGCGGCACCACCGTCCAGGTGCAGTTTTCGCCGGCCCGGGAAAACACACCATCGCAGAAACCTGCCGCCGGGTCCGGCAACGCAACACCATCAGATATTTACCAGGCATCGGCATGAAAATCTTCAACCGCACCGAAAAAACCGGTACACCACCTCCAGAGGGCCAGCCGCCCGATTTTTTCCAGGAATTGCAGATCGAATTCCTGGTCCACGAACTCAAGGGACCCGTGGCGGTGATCGAGACCGGCGTGCGCACGCTGTTGGAGCGTCAGGACAAATTCGGCCCCCTGTCGCCCAAACAGGAAAAAACGCTGAAGCGGGTGCTGCGCAACACCCGCAAGACACGCCACATGATGAACAGCCTGCTGGAAGTCGGCCGATCCCAGGCCGGCTGTTTCACCTGCGCCGCCTTCGACCCCGCCACCGCCACCTTGGAGACCCTGCTGGAAGCCCTGGAGATTTTCCAGGAAAACCTGGCCGACCAGATCCCCCAGGAAACAGACAGGACGGGGCTGACCGCTTTTCTGGAAGCAAACGGTATTCACTTGGGCATCGATCCTAAGGTGAAGGCTTCCCGGGTGATTCAGGACGAAACCAAGTTCCGCCAGGTCTTGGGCAACCTGATCCGCAACGCCCTCTACCACCGCCAGGAGGACATCACCATTCACCTCTACCGGCAAGTTGACAACCTGGTCATCGAGGTCACCGACGACGGGCCCGGCATCGCCCCTGAACACCATGAACTGGTTTTCAAACGCTATGCTCAGATTCAAACCGACGGTGCCCTCAAACGCCGGGGCCACGGCCTGGGCTTGGCCGGGGCCCTGGTCCTGGCGCGCAGCATGGGCGGCAACATACAACTGGACAGCCAAAAGGGCCGCGGCGCCACTTTCCGCCTGATCCTGCCCTGCACCCTGACCCCCGAGAAACCAACACAGGAGGAACGCTAGATGTCGCAGAACAAATCGTATATCGACGGCAAACACATCCTGGCCGTGGACGACGAAGAGGACATCCTGGAAACCATCGAGGACATCCTCGACACGGCCCGCATCGACACGGCCCGGGATTACCAGAGCGCCTCGGAAAAAATCAGGAACACGCGCTACGACCTGGCCATTCTGGACATCATGGGCGTCAATGGCCTGAAGCTGCTGGAAGAGGCCGTGGCCCGGGGCATCCCCACGGTCATGCTCACCGCTCACGCCGTAAATCCTGAAACCCTGATGGCTTCCATCCGCAAGGGGGCCATTTCCTACCTCCCCAAGGAAACCCTCGCCGACCTGGACACCCTGCTCAACGACCTGCTGGGCGCCCACGAACGCGGCGAGCCGCACTGGAAACTGCTCTTCGACCGCCTGGGGGACTACTTCGACGAACGCTTCGGAAAAAATTGGAAGGACCAGAACAGGGACTTCTGGGCGGAATTCAACCGCACCTTCCAGATCGGCCGCGGCATCCAGGAACGCCTGAAGCACGACAAAAAAATCCTGGACAAGGGCATTTGATCTTCACCTCCCAGAACCCCTGTTTCACGCGGCCGGCGTCATGCCGCCCCCCTGCCTGCCGACTCGTCTGGCACAAAGCGCCGGCGGGTCAAGGGAAACCCGAAAAAGGTTTCCAAATCCGGAAAAAGGAGGTATCTTTTCACCATACCGTAGCGCTCCTTCCGAACATACACGGCTTTTCGCCGATACCCAATGGCTTGCTGGGAGAAGTCGGTTACGTGCGCGGGAACAGAAATGGCCGTAAAAACAGGACGGCCGAAGATGACGAAATCAGCAACCGTTAACCCCGAGAAAAGGAGGGACCCATGAAAAAATTGACCCTGTCGGCTTTTATCGCCTGCCTGGCACTGTTTCTGCTGGCCGGACCGGTGCTGGCCGGCTCCACCATGGACCGCATCGAAAAAGGCGGAAAAATAAAGCTGGGATTCAGAGAAGGCTCCATTCCGTTCGCCTACATCGACCCCAAGGTCGGTAAGCACGTGGGCTTTTCGGTGGACATGGCCGGATTGCTGGCGGAAAACCTCTCCAAACGCTTCGGTAAGAAAATCGAGATCGAGCCCTTTACGGTAACCGTCAAAACCCGAATACCTATGGTCGTTAACGGCACCGTGGACGTCGAAATGGGATCCACGACTTACACCGCCAAACGTGAAGAAGTCGCCGATTTCAGCCTGATCTTCTTCTTTTCCGAAACCACTTTCCTGGTGGCGAAGGACTCGGGCATCAAGACACTGGCGGACCTCAACGGCAAACGCATCGGAGCGGCAAGAGGCTCGACCAACCTCCAGGCCATTGAGAAACTGGTCAAGGCCGGGAAGTTCAAACCGGCCAATATCCTGGTAGTCGAGACCCACCCCCAGGGCATGTTGGCATTAAAAAGCGGTAAAATCGATGTCTACTCCACCGATCGCAGCCTGCTGGAAGGGTTGCGTATGAAAGACAAAAACCCCGATAAGTGGACCACCGTCGATTTTGCCATTGCTTACGAACCCTACGCCTATATTGTCCGAGAGAATGACTCGGACTTCCGCGATTTCGTCAACAACACCATCGTGTGGTCCATCAAGACCGGCCAGTTTTTCGAGCTGTATGAAAAGTGGATGGGCCCCAAGGGGGTGGTGCCCATCAAGATGTCCCAGGCCTACAAGGAGTACCTGCAGATGATCGTGTATCCCATCTCCGACGGATGGTGGAAGAGGAAGTAGGAGCTGCCTGCCATGGGCCTGGCCTATGAATTCGACTGGGGGGTGCTCTGGCGGCACCCCTACGGCATGTGGCTGCTCAAGGGGCTGGGACTGACCATCGCCATCGGGATGGCGGCGTGGGTCATCGCCCTGGCCCTGGGCATCCTCATCGGCACCCTGCGCATCACACGCTACCGCCTGCTGCGCTGGTTCGGCACGGCCTACGTGGAGGTGCTGCGCAACATCCCCCTGCTGGTGCAGCTGTTTTTCTGGTTTTACGCCGGTCCCATGCTCTTCGGCGAAACGCTTTCCCGTGAGATCAACCGCATTTCGGGGCTGAACATCTGGGTGTCCATCATCGGTCTGGGCCTCTACACGGCCTCGCGGGTGGCCGAGCATGTGCGGGCGGGATTTGCCTCCATCGGCCGAGACCAGTATCAGGCCGTGCTGTCCACCGGCATGACCCAGGTGCAGATGTACCGCTACGTGATCATCCCCTATGCCCTGCGGCTGATCATCCCCCCGCTGACCACCGAGTTTCTGACCGTTTTCAAAAACACCTCCATCGCCATGACCATCGGGGTGGCCGAACTCACCTTTCAGAGCTACCAGATCGACGCCGACACTTTCCACGGCCTGGAGGCCACCACCGGCGCCATGTTCATCTACCTGATCCTGGGAATATGCGTGGTCAAGTTCATGAACGTGGTGGAAAAGAAATACAAAATCCAGGGCCTGGTGGGGAGGTGATGCGTGTTTGACGCCGTCGGCCGAAACTTCGGCTTTCTCATGGGCGGTCTGTGGGTGACCTTCCAGCTGTCCTTTTTCGCCCTGGCGGGCGGCATCCTGCTGGGAATGCTGGTGGGGCTGGCGCGCCTGTCCAAAAAGCCCTGGATCTACTACCCGGTCACCGCTTACGTCAACTTCCTGCGCAACATTCCGCTGATTCTGGTCATCTTCTGGTTCTACTTCGTGATGCCCATCCTGGTGGGGCGCTCCATCGACCCTTTCCCTTCGGCGGTGATTTCCTTCATCATCTTCGAAGCCACCTATTTCGGCGAAATCTTCCGCGCCGGCTATCAGACCATCAGCCAGGATCTGGTCAGCGCCTCGTATGCCACCGGCATGACCTACTGGAAAACGGCGCGTTACATCACCATTCCCATCGCCTTCCGGCGCATGCTGCCCAGCCTGATCACCCAGTCCATCGTCACCTTCCAGGACACCAGCCTGGCCTTTGTGATCGGGCTGCGCGAACTGGTGCGGCGCACTTCCATCGTGGACAACCTCGAGGTCCGCTCCATCGAGCTTTACGGATTCGCGGCCCTGGTCTACCTGGTGGTCTGCCTTGTGGGTTCCCAGATCAGTCATTATTTTGAGGAAAAGGGCAGAAAGGCCAACATCATATGATCGAGATCAAGAAACTGAACAAGTGGTTCGGGGACTTCCACGTACTGGTGGACATCGACGAGGTCATCCAACGCGGCCAGACCGTGGTCATCTGCGGGCCCAGCGGTTCCGGCAAGAGCACCCTGCTGCGCTGCATCAACGGCCTCGAGCCTTTTCAGAAAGGGGATGTCAAGGTGGACGGCATCTCGGTGGCCAACCCCAGGACGAACCTGTACAAGCTGCGGGAAAAAATCGGCATGGTGTTCCAGCGCTTCGAGCTGTATCCCCACATGACCGCTCTGCAGAACATCACCCTGGCGCCCATGAAGGTGCGCAGGTGGCCCCGCAAAAAAGCCGAGCAAAAGGCGCGCCAGCTGCTGGAGCGCGTCGGCATCCCGGAAAAGGCCGACGTCTATCCCGCCAGCCTGTCCGGCGGCCAGCAGCAGCGGGTGGCCATCGCCCGTTCCCTGGCCATGGAACCCGATTACATGATGTTCGATGAGCCCACCAGCGCCCTGGACCCGGAGATGATCAAGGAGGTACTGGACGTGATGATCGACCTGGCCAAGGGCGGCATGACCATGCTGTGTGTGACGCACGAAATGGGGTTCGCCCGTGAGGTGGCCGACGAGATTCTTTTCATGGACGCGGGCCGCATCGTGGAACGGGGCACCTATGAGGGCTTTTTCAACAATCCCAAGACAGACCGGGCCAAGGAGTTTCTGGCCCAGATCCTCGATTGAAGCGCAGGTTCCCCCGTCTTGGGGATCCCGCGCCATCGACACCCCAGAGGGGACGTCATGAATGCCGGCAAATGGTTTCTGCACCCCATCCTGATCTTCATCCTCTCCATTTTCGCGCTGGCCGCCTCGCTGTTTCTGTATATCTACTGGTACATGGAGGCCAGCGTCCAGATGCGGGCCGTCATCGACCGTTTTCAGATCGACTCCGGGCAGGTGCTGGCCTCCCAGACCTGGGTGGTCATCCTGGTGCTCTCCCTGCTGGTGGGGATTATCCTGCTGGGCATTTTCTCCATTTTTGTCTACGGCCAGAAGACCTTTCAGCTCTATCGCCTGCAGAACAATTTCATCAACAGTTTCACCCACGAGCTCAAAACTCCGGTCACCTCGCTGCAGCTGTTTCTGCAGACCCTCAGCAAGCACGAACTCTCGCGGGAGGACCAGCTCAAGTACGTCCAGTACATGCTGGCCGACGTCAGCCGCCTGTCGGACAATATCAACCGCATCCTGAACCTGGCACGCATCGAGAGCAAGAGCTATGTGCACGAATTCGTGGATGCCGACCTGCTGTCCACCATCGAACGTTTTTTCAAGGACAACGCGCACCTGTTTCAGAACAGCCGGGTCCGCGTCCACCCGCCGGCAGAACCCCTGCGGGCCTACCGCATCCACCCGCTGCTGTTCGACATGCTGCTGATGAACCTGGCGACCAACGCGCTTAAATACAACCAGGCCGACACGCCCCGCATCGACGTGCGATTTGAACACGGCGGCCGCCACCTGCTGATCCATTTCGAAGACAACGGCATCGGCATGGATCCCAGGGAGATTCCCCGGATTTTCCGCAAGTTTTACCAGATCGGCCGAGCGGACGACATGAGCGCCAGGGGCAGCGGCATCGGTCTGTACCTGGTGCGCACCATCGCCCATATCCACAAATGGAAAGTAAGGGCAAACAGTGAAGGGATCGGTCACGGTTCCGTATTTACACTGATTCTGCCGGGCTGACAGGCCCGGCGGCGGCAATGCAGAGGCCTCCCATGCATCACAAGGCTAAAAAGCGTATTCTGATCATCGAAGACGACGCTCACATCGCCGAGGGTCTCAAGCTCAACCTGACCCTCCAGGGCTATGCAGTGACGTGTGCCGGCGACGGCCCCGACGGCCTGCAGCAATGGAAGAAACTCCGGCCCGACCTGATCGTACTGGACATCATGCTGCCGGGCATCGACGGGCTGACGGTGCTACAGGCCATTCGACTGGAGGACGACCGGCTGCCGATACTGATACTGTCGGCCAAATCGGCCTCGGACGACATCGTCAAAGGCCTTTCCTACGGCGTGGACGACTACATGCCAAAACCGTTCAACCTGGAGGAATTCCTGCTGCGGGTGGAGCGGCTGCTCAAGCGCGCCGAATGGGGCCGAGAGGCTGATGCGGTGGAGACCGTCACCCTCAGGCGCTTCACCTTCGGCGGCAACACCATCGATTTTGAAACCGGCACGGCCGAATGCCGCCAGGGGCGCATCGTGCTGACCGAGCAGGAACTGCGGCTGCTGCGGCTGTTTGTCGCCAACCGCGGCAAACCGCTTTCCCGGGCCAAGCTGCTGGAGGTGGGCTGGGGCTACAGCCGCCGCATCACCAGCCGCACGGTGGACAATTTCATCGTACGGCTGCGCCGCTACTTCGAAGACAACCCCAAGCAGCCCGTCTATTTCAGGAGCATCCGCTCGGTGGGTTACGTGTTCGACCCGGAACCGCTCGCCTGTCGGTGATCCCCCTGCCCCGCAGCCGCCCGCCCCTTTTCACAGCCCTGCTCACCCCCTGCTTTGTAAAACTTTTGTAACAATGGCGCTTTTGCTTGAGGTCCACCCCTTTTCCGCCTTATTTTCTTGGGGGTGTGAGCCATAGTATGCGGCTATGGCAACTCTTTTCCCCACGATGCGGCCATGACGGCCGGTCGATAACCACGGAGAGCTTTTACAACATGGTATTGCCACAACTGCAAATCGGTGACCTGGTCAGCCCGGTTCCCATCATCCAGGGCGGCATGGGGGTCGGCATCTCACTTTCGGGCCTGGCGTCGGCCGTGGCTAACGAGGGCGGCATCGGCGTCATATCCGCCGCCTTGCCGGGCATCCACGAACCGGACATCGCCACAAACAGCGACGGGGCGCACATCCGCGTGCTGAAACGCGAGATCCGCCGGGCGCGGCAGATGACCGACGGCGTCCTGGGGGTCAACATCATGGTCGCCCTTACCAACTATGGCGACATGGTGCGCACCGCCATCGAAGAGGGTGTCGACATCATCTTCTCGGGTGCCGGAATGCCCCTGGATCTGCCGGGCCATCTCAGCGCAACGGCCCGCACCAAACTGGTCCCCATCGTTTCCTCGGGGCGGGCGGCCCGTCTCATCTGCCGCAAGTGGCGCTCGCGGTTCGACTATCTCCCCGATGCCGTGGTGGTGGAGGGCCCCCGGGCCGGCGGCCACATCGGATTCAAGCCGGAGCAGATCGACGACCCTGCCTTTGCCCTACGCCATCTGGTGGGTGATGTCATCGCAGCCGTGGCGCCTTTCGAGGCCGAAACCGGCCATCCCATTCCGGTGATCGCCGCCGGCGGCATTTACAGCGGCGATGACATGCACCGCTTTCTTTCAATGGGCGCCGCCGGTGTGCAGTTGGGCACGCGCTTCGTGGCCACTTTCGAGTGCGATGCCGACCCGGCCTTCAAACAGGCCTATGTCGACGCCCGCAAAAAAGATATGGCCATCATCGAGAGCCCGGTGGGGATGCCGGGCCGCGCCGTGCAGAACCGCTTTCTGGACGCTGTCGATCGTGGCCGCAAGGCTCCTTTCAGGTGCCTGTATCACTGCCTGCGCAGCTGCCGGGGCAAAGAAAGTCCCTACTGCATCGCCATGGCCCTGGGAAACGCCCGCAAGGGCTTGCTCAAGCACGGATTTGCCTTTGCCGGACAGAACGCCTACCGGATCAAGAAAATCATATCCGTCAAGGAGCTGATGACCTCCCTGGTCGATGAATTCAAGGCCGCGGCCGACTCGGTTCAGGAAAGGATTGCGACCCATGTTTCACCGTTTGAAACCCCCCGCCCTGGGGGTGCTCTCGCTGAGCCTCTATTTTTGTAACACCGTGTTCTGGGCGACCCCCATTATGATTTTCACGGCCCTGAAAATGCTGGTGCCCGTCCGGCGCTGGCAGCGGCTGTGCGGCCGTATCCTCAATGGCTGCGCCACCTGCTGGGTGGGCGGCAACAACCTGAACCAACGGCTGCTGTCCGGCACCCGGTGGAACGTGGAGGGCCTGACGCACCTTGAAAAAAACGGCTGGTACCTGGTGCTGTCCAACCACCAGTCGTGGGTGGACATCCTGGTGCTGCAGCGCATCTTTCACCGCAGGATCCCCTTCTTGAAATTTTTCCTGAAAAAGGAGCTGATCTGGATACCCATCCTGGGCCAGTGCTGGTGGGCGCTGGATTTTCCCTTCATGAAGCGCTACTCCAAGCGGTTCCTGAAAAAGCACCCCCATCTGAAAGGCAAGGATTTCGAGACCACCCGCAAGGCCTGTGAAAAATTCAAGACCCTGCCGGTATCGGTGATGAATTTCGTCGAGGGCACCCGCTTTTCACCGGAAAAACAGGCGCGCCAGCAATCACCCTACCGGCACCTGCTGAAAACCCGGGCCGGCGGCGCCGCCCTGGTGCTGAGCACCATGGGGCCGCAGGTGAACAGTGTACTGGACGTCACCATCGTCTATCCCGACGGTGTGAAGACTTTCTGGTCTTTTCTGTGCGGCCGCATCGAACGGATCATCGTGCGCGTCAATGCCATCCCGGTGACCGACGCTTTGATCGGGGACTACGCCGGCGACCGAGCTTTCCGGGTCCGCTTTCACCGCTGGCTCAACGATCTTTGGGGCGCCAAGGACCAACTGATCGAGGACCTGCTCAACCAGACCCAAACCGCCTTCTGCGCAGATTCGACGTCCGCCCCTGAAGTCTACGGCGCAACGGGGACCGCCGACAGGGCCCCGGGCACCTCTTCCTGATTTTCTTGCGAATCCACCCCCTGCGATCCTTTCCGTCCGCCACTTTTTCCTCTTGTTTCCTGACCGCGATCAAGGTATTTTTTTAATTTAATATAAATGAACAGGGCGCAATGATGACAATTGTCGATCAAAAACAGGAGAAATCCCATGCCCACTATCGGTGGACAATGATTTCGGAGACAGCAAACAAGAGGCCCCGAAAAAAGGAGAACCCCCCATGAAATGGATAACCCGATCCCACGTGCACGTCGACCGGGTGGCCTGCCCCTGGCTGATCACCCGCTTCATCGACTCGGATGCCGAGTTCCTGTTCGTACCCAAGAGTCGGGTACTGGAAGTCGCTGCCCGTGAAGACGCCATCGCCTTCGACACGCCGGGAGCCGAACTGCATCACCGCGACGCACTGTGCACCTTCGACGTCATCATCGCGGAATACGAGTTGACCGACAAGGCGCTGCTGCGCATGGCCAGGATCATCAACGCCGCCGACACCGACCGCCTGGAGGCCGACCCCCTGGCCGCCGGCTTCGAGGCCATCGCCGTGGGCTACAGCCTGCGCTATCCCGAGGACCTGGAAAACATCCAGCGGCAGTTCGAGGTCTACGACGCCCTGTATGCCTGGTGCCGGCTGGACGTGGCCCGCGGCGAAGCGTAAAAAAACATGGCGCCGCGGAAAAACGCCACTTCCCGCGCAGCGGGCATCTCGGGATTCCTGGGCCTGCAGCGCAGCACCGTGGGCGTGCTGGCCATGGTGGTGCTGGTGGGCATGGGCGAGCGCATGGCCGAGCGTTTTCTGCCCATCTATCTGATGGCCCTGGGCGGCGGTGCCGTGGTCATCGGGCTGCTGCAGGCCATGGACAACCTGCTCTCGGCCCTGTACTCCTTTCCGGGGGGCTACCTCTCCGACCGCCTGGGCACCAAGCGCGCCCTGCTGGTCTTCAACCTGGTGTCCATGGCGGGCTTCGCCCTGGTGATCCTGGTGCCGGCCTGGCAGGCCGTGCTGGCCGGTGCGGTGCTCTTCATCTCCTGGTCGGCCATCTCGCTTCCGGCCACCCTTAGCCTGATCTACCGGGTACTTCCCCACGGCAAACGCACCATGGGGGTCAGCATGCACTCGCTGGTGCGGCGCATACCCATGGCCCTGGGGCCGGTGATCGGCGGGGTCTTCATCGGCCTGTGGGGCGAGCGCGACGGGGTGCGCCTGGCCTTCGTGGCCGCCCTGGCCATGGCCGCCCTGGCCCTGGTGCTGCAGCAGCGGCTGATCGAAGACGACCGCACGCAGGCCGCTGAGGCCCAAGCCTGCGGCCTGACCCCCGAAAAGAACCCCCTCAAACTGCTGCGGCTGATGAACCCGGCCATGAAGGGCCTGCTGGTCACCGACATCCTGATCCGTTTCTGCGAGCAGATCCCCTACGCCTTCGTGGTGGTCTGGTGCATGAAGGTCATCGCCAGCCCGGTGTCGGCCGTGGAGTTCGGCCTGCTGACCACCGTCGAGATGGCCACCGCCGTGCTGGTCTACATTCCGGTGGCCTACCTCGCCGACCGCAGCACCAAGAAGCCCTTCGTGCTCATCACCTTCGGCTTTTTCACCCTGTTCCCCCTGGCGCTGCTCCACGCCCAGTCCATGAAGTGGCTCATGGCGGCTTTCGTTCTGCGGGGGCTCAAGGAATTCGGCGAACCCACCCGCAAGGCCCTCATCATGGACCTGTCCCCGCAAAGCTGCCGGGCCGGCATGTTCGGGCTCTACTACCTTATCCGCGACACCGTGGTGGCCTTCGCCGCCCTGGGGGGCGCCTTCCTGTGGCAGATCAGCCCCCGCACGAACCTGCTCACGGCCTTCGCCTTCGGCGTCCTCGGCACCCTGGCCTTCGCCGTCTTCGGCCGCGACATGCCGGTTCTTTCCGAGCCTCCGGGTGACGGCCGGCTTGACAATAATTGATTGATTTTTATCATATGGTTGCCCTGCATGAGCCGCATTCAAACGCGTAGGGACAAGCCATGTTCAGCAGGCGTGAAGGGGTTTCTTTTCGGCGAGGAGAGCCGTCATGGCCAAGAGCTATTTCGCCATTCTCGGTATTTCACCCGATGCCAGCAGAGACGAAGTGAAAAGCGCGTATCGCCGGCTGGCCAAGGAATTCCACCCGGATCGCTGCCCCGGCGGAGACGAAAAATTCTGCCAGATCCAGGAGGCCTACAACACACTGGGGGACAGCCGCCGGCGCCGTGAATACGAAGAGCGCCTGCGCCAAACCCGACCGGCTCCGGCTTCACGGTTCGGCCGACCCGGACCCGAGCCGTTGCGGTCGATGCGTGGCCGACGCCCACCGGAAGACCTCGTTCCCAACCGTTTTTCCGGCCGCCTCGGGCCGGATAGCGATGAAATCCGTGCGCAACGCCGCCCCCCCTTTGCGAGGCGCCGCCGGCGGCAATCCAGCCTGGGCGCCCACCTCTCCGTGGAAGTTCCCCTCACGGCGTCACAGGCGCGCCGCGGGGGCCGCGTGCGGGTCGTGGTGCCGGTGCAGGCCGTCTGCCCCGACTGCCACGGCGAGGGCGAGTGGTTCCTGTTCGAGTGCCCGCGCTGCGCCGGAAGGGGGACCGTGGACGCCGAGATCCCCCTGTCGGTGCCCTTCCCGGCCGGCCTCGAACACGACTACGACGTGACCATTCCCCTGGACCGTTTCGGCGCCGGCGACGTTCGGCTCACGGTGACCTTCAAGCCGCCGGGGCCCTTTTAAGGCCTTATTGTTTCCCATCCCCGAAACCCACGAAAGACAAGAAACAGGCTAAACGCCGAATGGGATTGCAGCTGTCCCCACGGGTCAAGCCACTTACGGCCTGTCCGGGCCGCTGATCCCCTGCGGCCCCCTGATTGAGATTTGACACCTCCGGTCAGAACCCTTACACTGCCACGTCGACGTGTGGCGTTCACCAGAACCCAAACCGGAGGCTCCAGCCGTGCCGCAAAACAGAATCCGTTACCCCAAGCTGATCGACAAAGTCACCGACCCGGCCAGCGCGGCCCGCTTCATCCAGGACGGCACCAACCTGTTCATCTCGGGCTTCACCGCCGGATACCCCAAGCTGATCCCCAAGGAACTGGTCCGGCGGGCGCAATCCGGCGAGCGCTTCAAGATCAACCTGTACGCCGGGGCTTCCACCGGCGCCTTCGTGGACGGCATCCTGGCCGAGGCGGGGCTGGTCAACTGGCGCCGTCCCTACATGAGCGACCGCACCATGCGCACCATGATCAACCAAGCGCAGATCCACTTCAAGGACGACCACCTCTCGCGCCTTTCGGCCCAGGTGCGCGCCGGTGCCTGGGGCGAACCCCACGTAACCGTGGTCGAAGCCGTGGCCATCACCGCGAAGGGCCACCTGATCCCTACCATGTCGGTGGGCAACACCCCCACCTATGTGCGGGAAGCCGAGAAAATCATCATCGAAATCTCCAACGACCCGCCCGAACTGGAGGGCATTCACGACATCTTCATCCCCGAGGATCCGCCTTACCGCATGCCCATCCCCATCTACCGCACCGCCGACCGCATCGGCAAACCCTACATCGAGATGGACCCCGAGCGGGTGGTGGCCATCCTCTTCAGCCACGAGGAAGACAGCTGCGCCGTATTCAACCCGCCCGACGACGTGGCGCACCGCATCGCCGAGCAGATCATCGATTTCGTCAAGCACGAGATCCGCAAAGACCGCATGGCGCCCATACTGCCCTGGCAGTCCGGCGTCGGGGACGTGGCCAATGCCGTGCTGGAGGGATTCCTGGAGGACGACTTCTTCTCGGACCTGAACATCTACTCCGAGGTGCTGCAGGATGCAGTCCTGGATCTCATCGACATCGGCAAGGTGCGCGCCGCCTCGGGATCGGCCATGACGCTGTCGCACAAGGCGCGGGAGCGCTTTTTCAAGGAACTCTACCGCTACCGCGAAAAGGTGGTGCTGCGGCCGGTGGAGATCTCCAACTCGCCGGAGGTGATCCAGCGCCTGGGAATCATCGCCATCAACACCGCTATCGAGGTGGACATCTACGGCCACGTCAACTCCACCCACGTGATGGGCTCCCAGATGATGAACGGCATCGGCGGCTCCGGGGATTTCATCCGCAACGGCGCCCTGACCTTCATCGTGACGCCCAGCACCGCCAAGGGCGGCAAAATCTCCGCCGTGGTGCCCATGGTATCGCACGTGGACCACTCCGAGCACTCGGTGGACGTGGTGGTCACCGAACACGGCCTGGTGGACACCCGCCCCCTGACCCCTCGCCAGGTGGCCGAACAGATCATCCGAAAATGCACGCACCCGGACTATCGCGACATGCTGTGGGACTATTACCAGCGGGCCCTCCGTTCCCAAGGCGGCCACGAGCCGCACCTGCTGGACGAGGCCTTCGCCTTCCACCAGCGCTGCATGGCCACGGGGAGCATGCGCGTTTAGCAACCATTGCTTCGGGATTTGGCCACGTCCGAACGTACATTGTTGAAATTACGGGTTGACAATATATCGGTTTTCGTTTACGGTTTCCGTTATGAAGCCCGAAGACAAAAACGCCCTCGCCCGTGAAATCCTGCTGGGTTTCTGGAAGGTCCACATCCTGCACCACGCCGCCAACGGCCCCGTGGTGGGACAGTGGATGCTGCAGGAACTGCGCCGCCACGGCTACGACGTGAGCCCGGGGACCATCTATCCCCTGCTGCACCGCATGGAGCGGCGCGGCTGGCTGCGCTGCGAGGTGGACGCGGCGGCCGGCCCCAGGGCCCGCCGGCACTACTACCTGACCGGCAGGGGGCGCGAGGTGCTGCGTTTCATTACCCGGCAGGTGGACGAACTGTACCGGGAAGTGGTCGCGGCGGAAACCGCACCGTAACGGCAACGTTTGGGAGGATGGATCCCGTGGAGAAGCCGAATCGGCAGGAGAATACGTCCAGAAACGTCTTTTACCTGGGCCTGGTGTCGCTGTTCACGGACCTGTCCAGCCAGATGATCTACCCCCTTGTGCCCGCCTTTCTGGCCGGCATGGGGGTCTCCAACACCATCATCGGCGTGATCGAGGGCGTGGCCGAGAGCACCGCCAGCCTGCTGCGCACCGTGTTCGGCCGCTGGTCGGACCGGCTCGGCCAGCGCAAGCTCTTCATCTTCGTCGGCTACGGCCTGTCGGCCGTCTCCAAGCCCTTTCTGTACCTGGCCAACTCCTGGCCCACGGTGCTGGCGGTGCGCTTCTCGGACCGCGTGGGAAAAGCCGTGCGCACCCCGGCGCGCGACGCGCTCATCTCGACCTCGGTGTCCGGCCAACGCAAGGGCCTCGCCTTCGGCTTCCACCGCGCCATGGACCGCACCGGCGCCATCGGCGGGCCGCTGCTGGCCATGCTGGTGCTACACCTCTTCGCCGGCCGCGCCGACAAGGTGCGCCTGGTTTTCCTGTTCTCGGTCATACCGGCCCTGTTGGCCCTGATCTTCATCCTCTTCGCCAAAGAGACCGCCGCCCAGGTCAAGACCCAGGATGCCGGCAAGGCCAGCGGCATGGGCAGCCCGGCCTTCATCGTCTTCCTGGCGGCCTCCATTCTCTTTTCGCTGGGCAACGCCTCCAATGCCTTCCTGATCCTCAAGGCCCGCGAGGCCGGCCTGAGCATGGCCCTGGTGCCGGGCATCTGGGTGTTCTACAACATCTTCTGCACCCTCTCCTCGCCGGTTTTCGGCTCCCTCTCGGACAAAGTCGGCCGCTCTCCGGTGATCATGGTCTCCTTCATCTACTACGCCGTCGTGTACGCCCTCTTCGGCGTCTCGCAGTCCCTGTGGCAGGTGTGGGCCCTGTTCGGGGCCTACGGCATCTACTACGGGCTCTCCGAGGGTGTCTTCCGGGCCTACATCGCCGACCTGGTGCAGCCGCAGTACCGCGCCACGGCTTACGGCATCTTCAACACCGGCATCGGCCTGGCCCTGGTGCCGGCCTCGATCATATTCGGCGCCATCTGGGACACCTTCGGCAGCCGCTGGGCCTTTTTCACCTCGGCCGGCTTCAGCCTGCTGGGCTTTGTGGTGTTCATGCTCAGCCGGATGGTCCAGTCGCGACGAAACCACATCCGTTGAGATCTGTCGCAGACGCTTCCGACGACCCGGAAACCCCTACCCTCCCTGCCCTCGTTCGGCTGTCCCCTCGTGCCTTTCAGCTGGGGGCCTACAATCCGGCCAGCGCCGCCCGCGCCTCGCCCAGCCAGTAATCCATGCCCATCCCGCGAAACATGCCCTCAGCCTTCTGGAGGGACCCGATGGCCCTTTGTTTGTCACCCGCATCCAGATATAGCCGGCCCAGCCACAGGTTTCCACCGCGTGATAGGGCTTGATCCCCAATTGCTGGCAAATCGTAATGCCCTTGTGGATATGCGCCTCGGCCCTGTCGATTTCCAGGGGCGACGTTTTCCCCAGTATCTTTCCCAGCAGGAGCCATGACAACCCTTCGAACATCTTTTCTGCATTCTTACCTTCTTACCACTTACCAGACAACCGCAGAGCCTCTTCCGCCAAGCCGTGCAAACATGGGCAAAAATGGGGTCCAAAAATGGTGTCAAACCTTGAATTGTTAGTTTTCATTCATAAACCGGCAATTTCAGAGCGGGGAAAAAATAAGGCAGACATACTTCGACTGCTGCAAATGGATTGATTCACAATTCAAGGTGTGACCCCTTATCCC
>CAYUAQ010000086.1:0-2061 GCA_964442705.1 uncultured Desulfobacteraceae bacterium | reverse complement strand
TGACCCCTTATCCCCTTCTTTTCAAAACGTAGATAATCTGGTCTTCGGCCATCATATCTCCTCTTCCAGCATGCCGGCAAGGCGTTTTCGGATCAGCACCTCGGCTTGCGAAATGATTCTCGTGATGAGTTCGCCGCAGGTCGGTATGTCGTGGATCAGGCCGGCCACCATCCCGCAGGACCATGCGCCGGCGTCGACATCCCCCTCCTGCATGACTCTGGGATACACCCCGGCGACTTCCTCGAATATGTCTTCAAATGTTAGATGCTTGCCGAGTTCGGCTTCCTTTTCCAGTACCCGCTCGACAGCCGGGTTGTTCAGCACGCGTTCGGTGTTGCGAAGCGGCCGCATTACCAGGCGGGTATCCAGCTCCGATGCCGCCAGGATGGCCTGTTTCACCTTCTCATGGACCGGCGCCTCCTGCGTGGCCAGGAAGCGCGTGCCCATATTGATTCCCTCGGCACCCAAGGCCAGGGAGGCGACCAGGCTGCGCGCGTCCGCCATGCCGCCGGAGGCGACAAACGGGATTTTCAGCTCATCCGCGGCCCGGGGCAGCAGGATCATGTTAGGGATGTCGTCTTCGCCCGGGTGGCCGCCGCACTCAAACCCATCCACGGACACCGCATCACAGCCGATGGCCTCCGCCTTGAGCGCGTGCCGGACCGACGTGCACTTGTGAATGACCTTTATACCGGCGTCCTTCAGCCGGGGAAGGTACGGCTGGGGGTTGCGGCCGGCGGTCTCCACGATCTTCACTCCGCCTTCGATAATCTCACGGATATACCCTGGATAGTCCGGCGAAGTGACGGTCGGCAGGAACGTGATATTCACCCCGAACGGCCTGTCGGTCATGTCACGGCACCGCGCAATTTCCCGTGCGAGGTCGGCCGGTGTCTTCTGGGTCAAGGCCGTGATGATCCCCAAACCGCCGGCATTGGAAACGGCGGCGGCCAGTTCCGCAAACGACACGTAGTGCATGCCGCCCTGAATGATGGGATGTCGAATTCCGAAAAGCTCCGTTACGGCTGTTTTCATGGCAAAGTCCCCCGAACCTCGTTTATTGTGTTTCTCCTGAAAATAACAAAGCCCGCCTTTTTGAGGCCGCGCCTCTTATCGGCTCCCCCTGGTGGACGTACCTTAACACCAATTTGCCGGGCCGACAAAGAAAATGATGGACACCCTTACCGGTCGTAAGAATTTTCAGAAAGGCGTCAACCGGTTTGGCAATAGCGAATTCCTCAAAGTATTGACGAGATGAAGCATTGTCCCTGGTTAAATCAGATAATTGTGCATTTCAAATGCAAAATCTCAAGTAACCGGGACGGATGCATTGTGGATTACTGGGTGCCATGCATGCAGGCATGCTGGCTGGAAGGGACGCCAGCATGTGCCGGATATGACGGAACGCGGAGAGAGGGGACGATTATTAATACTGGCTATATTCCCTTCCAGTTCGACTGAATACTGGAAATTTTTATGACCAGAAACAAGCATGACAGTTGTCGGGAAGGCCCTGCGTCATCCTTGCGTAATGAAACTTCCCGTACAATCCAGTTTTGTAACAGTTTGTCTGGTGCTGTAACGGTTTTTCTTGGTAGGTCGGGGGTAATAAGAACCAGCATTGCCAACCGACAAGTACGCCAGGCGGCTGTGGTACCTGTACGAGTTGCTGACCGGCAAGAGGCTTCCGCTCGACGACTTGAAGCAGGGTAACTACATCGGTCTGCTCGAGCCGCATAAATACTACACGATCACCCCGGCCCACCGGGTTCGTCGCCAACGAACCTCCCTTGCATGCGTTGTTATCGTGCGAAAAGCGGGGCCTTGAAAATCTTTATTTTTCGGCACCACCTCCCTTCATCACACTAAAAAGGTGTGGGTCTCAATCCACCGGGCGGCCTCGGGAAAGCCGAGCTCCCCGGCGATTCGGACGACCGCGGGTCGGTCGAGCATGTTGGTCAGCCCGGAGAGGCAGCTGGATGTAGGCTCGGACCTTGCCCGCGTGAAGTGTCCCTTCGAACCAGCGGAACTCCACGGTGCCCCGGTACCAGACGTTGTGCA
>CAYUAQ010000085.1:0-19843 GCA_964442705.1 uncultured Desulfobacteraceae bacterium | reverse complement strand
GGGGTCACCCGTCGGGGTTCTGCGTTAACTAAGAACCGCCCAAATTGGCGGATTGAAATCTGGCTCCCCAGCACGGACTCGAACCGCGGACCCGATGGTTAACAGCCATCTGCTCTACCAACTGAGCTACTGGGGATCAATTTTGAACTTGATTAGATAATAACGAAAAATGCTTAAGTCAAGCAAAAAATAATCCTGTCAGAAAAATTTTCAAGCGCCTGTAACTTACCCGAAGCGTTATTCCTCCATCAGTATGCGCACCCGGATGGAGAGCTCCTCCAGCTGGGCGCGGGTGGCCTCGGAGGGTGCGTTGGTCAGGAGGCAGGCGGCCTTCTGGGTCTTGGGAAAGGCGATGACGTCGCGGATGGAGGACTGGCCGCAGAGCAGCATCACCAGGCGATCGAAACCGAAGGCGATGCCCCCGTGGGGCGGCGCGCCGGCGTCCAGGGCCGACAGCAGGAAACCGAACTTGTCTTCCCAGTCGTCTTTTTCCATGCCCAGGGCGGCGAGCACCTTCTCCTGGATCTCGCGGCGGTGGATACGGATGCTGCCGCCGCCGATCTCCGAGCCGTTGAGCACCAGGTCGTAGGCCCGCGAACGCACCGAGAGCGGATCGCTTTCCAGCCGGCCGTAGTCCACTTCCAGGGGCGATGTAAAGGGATGGTGCAGGGCCTCGTAGCGCTTGAGGGTCTCGTCCCAGCCCAGCAGGGGGAAGTGGGTCACCCACACGAAGGAAAAAGCGTCCTCGTCGATGAGCCCCAGCCGTTTGCCCAGATGATTGCGCAGGTGGCCCAGGGCGTCGTTGACCACCTTGGGCTGGTCGGCCACGAAAAACACCAGGTCCCCGGGCTGCATGTCCAAGCGCTCGGTCAGGGCCGCCTTTTCCGCGTCGGTGAAGAACTTGGCGATGGGAGATTGCCAGCTGTCGGGCCGCACCTTGATCCAGGCCAGGCCCTTGGCGCGGTAAACAGCCACGAAGTCGGTCAGGTCGTCGATCTCCTTGCGCGAAAAGTCGATGCAGCCCTTGGCGTTGAGGGCCTTGACGATGCCGCCCTTTTTGACCACGCCGGAAAAGAGCTTGAAGCCGGAGTTCTCGACGATGTCGGAGATCTCCCGCAGTTCCAGGTCAAAGCGCAGGTCCGGCCGGTCCAGGCCGTACCGGGCCATGGCGTCGTCGTAAGTCAGCCGCGGAAACGGCGGCGCCAGCGCGACGTCCAGCACGTCCTTGAAGATGCGCTGCATCATGCGCTCGCTCATGGCCATGATGTCCTCTTCGCCCACGAAGGACATCTCCACGTCAATCTGGGTGAACTCGGGCTGGCGGTCGGCGCGCAGGTCCTCGTCCCGGAAGCAGCGCACGATCTGGTAATAGCGGTCGAAGCCCGATATCATCAGCAGTTGCTTGAACAGCTGGGGGGACTGCGGCAGGGCGTAGAAGCGCCCCGGGTGGATGCGGCTGGGCACCAGGTAGTCGCGGGCGCCCTCGGGGGTGCTGCGCGTCAGCACCGGCGTTTCGATGTCCAGGAAACCCTCGGCGTTGAGAAAATCTCGCACGCTGGCCGCGGCCCGGTGCCGGGTGATGAGGTTTTTCTGCAGCGCGGGCCGGCGCAGGTCCAGGTGCCGGTGGGTCAGGCGGATGGTTTCGGACACGTCGACACCGTCCTCGATCAGGAAAGGGGGTGTCTTGGCGGCGTTGAGGATCTTGAGTCGGGTGACGGTGACCTCGATCTCGCCGGTTTTCAGGTTGGGATTGGTCATGCCCTCGGGCCGGCGGTCCACCCGGCCGCTGACCGCCAGCACGTACTCGTTGCGGATGGCGTGGGCCTTGGCGTGCACATCCGGATCCACGGCCGGATTGAACACCACCTGGGTGATGCCCTCGCGGTCTCTCAAATCCACAAATATCACCCCGCCGTGGTCCCTGCGCCGCTGGACCCAGCCCATGAGTACGACTTCACGACCCTCGTCCCTGCCGGTAAGTTCACAGCAGGAGTGGGTTCTTCTCATTTCACCAAGGTTGTCTGACAATCTGTCTCGCTCCTCGAGCCGTGCTTAAAGATTCCGTTTCCGTCGGAAAAAGCGATATCTTTAAATCGGCTCCTCTCAATATTATGTGGTCGGGCGAACCGGTGTCCTGCCGGTCGCCGCGGACGGCGGCCCCTCAGTCCAGGGGCGGATCCATCAGGGTTTTTATCCTATCGACGACCTGAGACAGCGGCACCTCCTGCTGTTCGCGGGTCTGCATGTCGCGCAGCACGGCCTTGCCGGCGGCCAACTCGTTCTCTCCCACGATCAGCACCCGCTGCGCCTTGAGGCGGTTGGCGCGCTTCATCTGGCTCTTGAGGCTGCGCTCGCCGTACTCCATCTCGGTCTGCACCCCGGCCAGGCCCAGGTCACAGGCCCACCGGAAGGCCAGCCGCCGACTCTGGTCTCCCAGGGCGGCGATGAACAGGTCGGGCCCCAGGTCCGGCTCTTTGCCCTGGGCCGCCACCAGTTCGGCCAGACGGTCGAGGCCGATGGCAAACCCGGTGGCCGGCATTTCCGGCCCGCCCAGGGCCTGCACCAGGCCGTCGTAGCGTCCGCCGCCGGCCACGGCGCTCTGGGCGCCCAGGGACCCGGTCTGGATCTCGAAGGTGGTGCGGGTGTAATAGTCGAGGCCGCGCACCAGCCGGGGGTCGATGATGTATCCGATCTGCAGTTCATCCAGGGCCGCGCGGAAGATGTCGAAGTGCGCACGGCAGTCGTCGCACAGGTAATCGGTGATGGCCGGGGCATCCGCCATGGCTGTCCGGCAGTCGGGCACCTTGCAGTCCAGCACCCGCAGGGGGTTTTTACCGCTGCGGCGCCGGCAGTCGCTGCACAAGCTGTCCGTGCGCGAGGCCAGGTACGCCGACAGCGCTTTGCGGAAACCCGGGCGGCAGATCGGGCAGCCCAGGGAGTTGGCGTGCACGTGCACGTCTTCGACCGCCAGGCGCTCCAGCAGGGTCACCAGCATCAGGATCAACTGGACGTCGACCAGGGCCGAGGCGACCCCGAAGACCTCCACGTTGATCTGGTAGAACTGGCGGTAGCGGCCCTTCTGGGGCCGCTCGCGGCGGAACATGGGCCCGATGGTGTAAAATTTCTGTACCGGCTCCTGGGCGTACAGGCGGTGCTGGATGTAGGCCCTGACGACAGAGGCCGTGGCCTCCGGCCGCAGGGTGATCAGCTCGCCCTTGCGGTCCGGAAAGGTGTACATCTCCTTTTCCACAATGTCGGTCTGCTCGCCGATGCTGCGGGCAAACAGTTCGGTTCGCTCCATGACCGGGATGCGGATCTCGTGATAGCCGAAGCCCTCGAACAGGTCCCGGGCGGTGCGCTCGATCCACTGCCACAGCCCCACTTCAGCGGGCAGAATGTCCCTGAATCCTCTGATCAGCTGTATCATTTTCTCTAATCAATATGCGCCTGTCCCGGTCGTTGCACCGGCGGCTTTGCGTGAAAAAAATTAACTGCTCTATCTATCCTGCGGGCCGCGGGTTAGTCAATAGCTAAGTTTTGCCGGCGGACGACAGGCAATGCGAAACAAAACACAAGATTATGCTTGACAAGCCGGGCGTAAAATTTAATAGCATACAACCTTGTAAGGGAAGATGCCCCCCGTTGGTACTGCAGTATATCCACGGCTCCGAATTCTGAAGCACCCCGGAATACCGGCAACCATCCCACAGACATCAAAAGGAGGCAATGCGTTATGAAAAAGGTATCTCGTTTTTCGAAACAGGCCCTGGTGTGGCTGACCGCCCTGTCGCTGGTGCTTTTTTTCACCGCCGCGGCCAACGCCGGCAGCTACAAGAAAGAGTACAAGATGACCCTCAACGTGGGACCCCAGTTCTACTGGGGTATGGGGGCCACCAAGTTCGCCGAACTGGTCAAGCAGAAAACCAACGGCCAGATCAACATCAAGCCTTACTGGGGCAGCCAGCTGCTCAAGGGCGCCCAGCTCAAGTCCCCCCAGATGGTTGCCAGCGGCGTCATCGACTGCGCCTACGAGTCGACCATCAACTCCTCGCCGGTGATGCCCGAGATGAACATCTTCTCGCTGCCTTTCTTCATCAACAACTTCAAGAACCTGGACAAGATGGAGTACGGCGAGACCGGCAAGGCCATTTTCGCGGTCATGCGCAAAAAGGGCCTGGAACCCCTGGCCTGGGGTGAAAACGGTTTCCGCCAGGTGACCAACAGCAAACACGAAATCCACCTGCCCAAGGACCTCAAGGGGCTGAAGATCCGGGTGGTGGGCAGCCCTATCTTCATTGACATTTTCAGGAAACTGGGAGCCGACCCGGTCAACATGAACTGGGGCGACGCAGTGACTGCTTTTCAGCAGGGCGTGGTCGACGGCCAGGAAAACCCGCTGCCCGGTGTAGCCATTACCGTCCAGATCTATCAGTACCACAAATACCTTACGCGCTGGAACTACCTGGTGGATCCGGTCATCGTGTACTGGAACAAGAAGCAGTTCGACAAATTCCCCCAGGACATCCAGAAGGCCATCCGCGAAGCGGCCGTGGAATCGGCGCGCTTTGAAAAAGCCCTCTGCCGGGCCGGCATAGACGACGGCAGTTCTCTGAAGATTCTCAAGGAAGAGTTCAATTACACGCCCAAAATCACCGACCCGGTTGCTTACGCCAAGAGCAAAGGGATGATCGTAACCGATCTGACAGACACGGAGCGCCAGGCTTTCATCGACACCACAAAATCACTTTACGACAAGTGGGTGCCCAAAATCGGCAAGGATCTGTACGAAAAGGCCAAGGCCGACATGGCCAAATAACCTGACATAGAATCACCGGGCCCCTTGGATGCGCGCTGCTGCCGAGGGGCTTTTTCGTTTACGGGTCACCTGCCATGAACCAGAAAACCGAACGCATCCGCCTGGATTACTGGATCGCCGCCATCCTGCTGTTCACCATGGCGGCCATCGCCTTCATCAACGTGCTCAGCCGCTACCTGTTCCACTTTTCCTTTGCCGCCACCGAGGAGATCACCATCAACCTGTTCGTGTGGCTGACGGTGGTGGGGTCGGGCATTGCCTTCGAGCGCGGGGGGCAGCTGGGCATGATCACGCTGTACAACGTCTTTCCCCTGAGGATGAAAAAATTCGTGGCCGTCTTCAGCGCCTTGTTCAGTGCGGCACTGTTCATCCTGGTGGACATCCTCATGATCCAGGCCATCTACAATGAAATCACCCTCTTCCAGGCCACCTCGGCCGGGCTGGGCATCCCGGTGTGGATATATTACGCCGGCGTGCCGCTGCTGTCGCCGTTCGTGTTCCGGGGAGTCTACCGCAACGCGGCCGGTCAACTGGCGGCGCTGCGGCGCGAGGACGGCATCTGATGGAAATTGCTCTCATCAGCATCTCTTTTCTGCTGCTCATGGCCTTGGGGGTGCCCATCGGCACCTCCCTGGGCATCGCCGCGGTGGCCACCATCTGGACCTTCGACCTGGGCATCGGCATGCTGGGGGTGAACTTCTCCTCGGGCATCGCTTCCTTTCCGCTGCTGGCCATCCCCTTCTTCGTGCTGGCCGGCGTCATCCTGGAAAAGGCCGGTCTGGCGGCCACCATCGCCCACTTCTTCGAACTGATCGTGGGCAAGGCCGTGGGCGGCCTGGCCACCGTGGCCGTGCTGACCTGCATGTTCTGGGGCGCGCTTTCCGGTTCCGGGCCGGCCACCACGGCGGCCGTGGGGCTGATCCTGCTGACCCCCATGGTAAAGCACGGCTATGACAAGAACTTCGCCGGCGCCCTGATCGCCAACTCCTCGGACCTGTCCATCATCATCCCCCCCAGCATCGCTTTCATCATCTACGGCAACATCACGAACGTCTCGGTGAGCGCCCTGTTCGTGGCCGGCATCGTACCGGGCGTCCTGACGGGCATCGCCACCATGGTGGTGGCCTACCTGATTTCGCGCCGGCGCGGCTATCATGGCGTCCAGCGGCGCGGCAGCCTCAATGAGATCCTGACGGCCCTGCGCAAGTCCTTCTGGGCCATCCTGACGCCGGTGATCATCCTGGGCGGCATCTACGCCGGCATCTTCACGCCCACCGAGGCGGCCGTGGTGGCGGTCTTCTACAGCCTCTTCGTGGCCGTGTTCATTTACCGCTCCATCAGCTGGCGGGATTTTATCGACATTCTGGTCGACGCCAGCGTCACCAGTTCGGTGATCATGTTCATCGTGGTCTTTGCGGGCATCTTCACCTGGGCGGCCTCGGTCATCGGGGTGATCGACGGCGCCGCCAACTTCATCGTCAAGATGTCGCCCAACGCCGCCACCATGATCATCCTGGTCAACCTGTTGCTGCTGGCCCTGGGCATGATCCTGGACGCCATCTCCATCTCCTATCTGGTGATGCCCATCCTGATTCCGGTGCTGGCGGCGCTCAAGATCGATCCCCTGTGGTACGGCGTGATCTTCATCTCGGCCCTGGCCATCGGCCAGGCCACTCCGCCGGTGGGGGTCAACCTGTTCACGGCCGCCAACCTGACCCGCAGCAACATCGACGCCATCGCCAAACAGGCCATCCCCTTCGTGCTCATGGACGTGGTAGTGCTGATCATCCTGTCGCTGCTGCCCCAGCTGTCCCTGTACCTGCCGGTGGTGTCGGGCCTGTACAAACCCTGAGTCACTCGTTTCCGAAATGTTTTACCGGAGAATTGCATGCAGACAACCAAAGAGGAAAAAATCAAGCTGCTCGAAACCATGCTCACCATCCGGGCTTTCGAGGAAAAAGCCGGCGAACTGTTCCAGCAAAACATGATTCCCGGCTTCATCCACCTGTCCATCGGCCAGGAAGCCTCGGCGGCCGGCACCTGTTCGGTGCTCCGGACCGACGACTACCTGGCCACCACCCACCGCGGCCACGGCCACATGATCGCCAAGGGGGCCGACCCGCGGCGCATGTTCGCCGAGCTGTTCGGCCGCAGTACGGGCTACTGCCGGGGCAAGGGAGGCTCCATGCACATCGCCGACTTTTCCACCGGCTTCCTGGGCGCCAATGGCGTGGTGGGGGGCGGTTTTCCGCTCATGGTGGGCGCTGGCCTGTCCATCAGGCTGCGCAGAAGCGACCAGGTGGGCGTTGTCTTTTTCGGTGACGGCGCCGCCAACCGCGGCACCTTCCACGAGGCCTGCAACATGGCGGCGGTCTTCAAACTGCCCGTGGTCTTCGTGTGTGAAAACAACCGCTACGCCTCCACCACGCCGGCCGACGACATGCTGGCCGGCGGATCGGTGGCCGGCCGCGCCTGCGCCTACGGCATGCCCGGCGTGGCCGTGGACGGCAACGACGTGCTGGCGGTCAGAGCGGCTGCAGCCGAAGCCGTGGCCCGCGCCCGCAACGGGGAGGGGCCCTCCATTCTGGAAAACCGCACCTACCGCTACCGCGGACACTTCGAGGGCGACCCCCAGAAGTACCGCAGCAAGGAAGAGATCCAGTCGGCGGCCGAAACCAACGATCCCATCACGCGCTTTCGGCAGAAACTGGTGTCGGAAAAGGTGCTCTCCGATGACAGGGAGCGCCGCCTGCGCCAGGAGATCGCCGCGCGTATCGAAGCAGCGGTGCGGTTCGGTCTGGAGGCGCCCGAACCGCGGCCCGCAGAGGCCTTCGAGGACCTGTACGTCAATCCCTGAGCGTACAAAAACCATAAAAGCCGGGGCGTACCGGAAGGGGTGCCCTCGGCCTCAAAACCCGATCGATCAGGAGCAACTGATATCATGCCCGACAGAGAGCTGACCTGCACCCAGGCCATGTGCGAGGCCCTGGAAGAGGAAATGCAGCGCGACGACACGGTGTTCATCATCGGTGAGGACCTGGTGGCCCACGGCGGCATCTTCGGCCAATTCACCGGCTTGCCGGAGAAATTTCCCGGCCGCATCATCGACACCCCCATCTCCGAAACCTGCCTGGTGGGGGGCGGCGTGGGGGCGGCGCTCACCGGCATGCGCCCGGTGGTGGACATGCACTTCGCCGATTTCGTGACCACCGCCATGGACGAGATCGTCAACCAGATGGCCAAGATCCGCTACATGCTGGGCGGTCAGGTCAGGATCCCCATGGTGCTGTGGGCCCCGGACGGTGGTGGCCTGTCGGCCGCGGCGCAGCACTCCCAGTCCCTGGAGAGCTGGTTCGTGCACGTGCCGGGGCTGAAGGTCATCGTGCCCTCCGAGCCCGCCGACGTCAAGGGGCTGCTCAAGGCCGCCATCCGCGACGACGACCCGGTGGTCTTCTTTCAACACAAGCGCCTCTTCGCCCAGAGCGGACCGGTACCCGACGGCGAGTACATCATTCCCATCGGCCGTGCCGACGTCAAGCGACCGGGCCGCGACATCACCGTGCTGACCTATTCGCGCATGACCTACTACAGCCTGGAGGCCGCCAAGCGGCTGGCCGCAGGCGGCATCGAGGCCGAAGTGGTGGACCTGCGCACCCTCAAGCCCCTTGACTTCGACACTGTCGTGCAGTCGGTGAGAAAGACCCACAACGTGCTCATCGCCCATGAGGCCTGCCTGACGGGCGGCTTCGGTGCCGAGCTGGCGGCGCGCATCGGCGAGGAGCTGTTCGACGAACTGGACGCGCCGGTCACACGCGTCGGCGCCAGGAACGTGCCGGTACCCTTCAGCCCGGTGCTGGAAAACACGGTGCTGCCGCAGGTGGACGACATCGCCGACGGCATCCGCAAAGTACTTCACCGGTGAGGAGAGGCCGCCGTGATTGAAATCCGCATCCCCAAACTGGGCCTGACAATGGAAACCGCCGTCGTGGCGGGCTGGCACGTGGCCGACGGCGCCGAGGTCCGCCGGGATGACCTGCTGCTGACCATCGAAACCGACAAGCTGACCTTCGACATACCGGCACCGGCCGACGGCATCCTGGTGCACGCAGCGGCCGAGGGCCAGGTCTGCGTGGTGGAAGCGGTGGTGGGCTACCTGGCCCAGAGCCGCGAAGAACGGGAACGGCTGCGCCGGCAGCCACCCGCCCGCATCGCAGCGGCGGCAGCCGCCGCCCCGCCGGTGCTGCGGGAAGCGGCCAGTACTGCCGTGCCGCAACCCCGCGGCGGGCGGGTCAAGGCGTCGCCCCTGGCAAGGGCCGTGGCGGCCGAACGCGGTCTAGATCTTGCGAATATCGCCGGCAGCGGGCCGGACGGGCGCATCGTCCGGGCCGATGTCCTGCGGGCAGCTGGCTCCCCCTCCCCGCCCGACGGCCGACAGATGCACCAGGACACCAACCCGGTGCTGCGACGCATCCCCGTCACCGGGGCGCGCCACCGCATTTTCGAAAGCATGCGCCGCAGCATGGTGGACACCGCCCAGTTCAGCCTCCACACCGAGGCCGACGCCGGCGACATGCTGACACTGCGCCGGCGGCTCAAAGACGTGGGGCTGCAGATCTCCTACAACGCCATGCTCATCAAACTCGCCGCCGCCGCGATTAAACAACACATGGACATCAATGCCAGCGTGGTGCGGGAAAACGAGATCCTGGTCTGGAAAAATATCAACATCGGCCTGGCCATGCACATCGACGGCGTCCTGATGGTGCCGGTCTTGCGTTCACCGGACACCCTGAGCCTGCAGCAGGTCAACACGCAGATCAACGCCTGCATGCGGCGCATCAAACGCAAACGCCTGTCGCCGGACGAACTTTCCGGCGGCACCTTCACCATCACCAACCTGGGTTTCGCCGACGTCGACTATTTCACCCCCATCCTGCGGCCGCCGGAAAGCGCGGTGCTGGGCGTGGGCCGCATCGTGGAAAAGGCCGTGGTGTCGGACGGGAAACTGGTGGCGCGGCCACGGGTCGGCCTGAGCCTGACCGTGGACCACCGCGTCATCGACGGGGCACCGGCGGCCCGCTTCCTGCACACCGTCAAGCAGATGGTCGAAAACCCCACCATGGTGGTATAGGCTTCAAATGTGCGCGACCTTCAGCGGCCGGGACTTCAGGTGGCGGTTGGCCTCCTCCAGCTGTTCGGGGCCCGAGATGACGGCCACGGCGTGGGAACCCTGGCCCCGGGCGAAGTAGGTGCGGGCGGCCTGCCGCACCTGCTGCCGGGTGATGCCCAGCAGGTTCTGTTTGAAGCGCCGCCGCATTTCGTCCGAAATCCCCACGATGCGGCGGTAGAAGGCCTTGCGGGCCGCCGGCCCCGGGGGGTCGGGCTTGTCGATCTCGGAGCAGACCTGCAGCACGGCCTCCTTGATGTCCTCATCCTCGAAGCTGTCGGACAGCAGGAAATCCGAGGCGCCGCGATAGACGTTCAGTGTGGCCACGATGTGCGGGTCGCGGTAGGACGCCAGGCTGAAGATGCCGGCCTCGGGGCTGTACAGGGCAAAACCACCGTAGGCACCTCCCTTTTCGCGTATTTCGCGGTGCAGGTACAGGGACCGCAGCAGCTTGCTGATGACCGCCAGCACGGCCGAGTCCGGATGATCGAGGCGCACCACCGGGAAAGTTTCAGCCACGAAGGAAACCGCCGACGAGGTGGTCCACCCCTCGCGCGGCAGGCCGGGTTCGGGGGTCACGGCGGCCGTTTCGAACCCGCCGCCCGCGCCCCTGGCCAGGGCCGCCATCAAGGCGGCTCCCAGATCGGCGCCCTGCTTCAGGGCTTCATCTTCGCCGATCAGCGCGATCTTCAGGTTGTCGCGGGCAAAAACCGTCTCAGCGATGGCGGCCAGGTCCGCACTGAGCGCAGCCAGCGTTGCGGCCGAGAGCCCGTCGGTGATCCCCTTGATGAAGTGCAACTGGTGAATGCCCTGCCAATTCTCGGAAAGCGCCGCCGTGGCCGAAAAGGTCCGTGAAGCCAGGGAAATGGCCAGCTGGTGTCCGTTGTGGACAACCATGGACTCCAGGGCCGCCCGGTATTCCAGCAGGAGGTTCTTGAGCCGTTCGGTGTCCTCGAAGCTGAACTGCCCCGCCAGTTCGGTGATGATGTCGAACATGCGCGCCTGGTTGCGCACCAAGCACTTGCCGCTCAGGGTGACGAAGGGCACGCAGGCCCCTGTGACGTCCGGTCGGGTGCGGGCCTGGGGGGCCGATCCGATGCCGCCGGTGTAAGTGTCGATGAGGCGGGCCATTTCGGTGTAATCCCGCCGGCGGGTGCCCACCTGGGTGAGCGCGTGACAAAAGAACGGCACCATGGGCAGCAGCCGGGCCTCTAAGTTGCCGCAGCCGGCGGCTGCCGAAAAGTAGAAGATGCCCGAGGTGGGCTGGGCATAATACTCGGCCGCCAGCGGACCGTAGGGTGCCGACGGTTCCACCACGATGACGTCGGGCGGAATGTCGGCGATCTCCAGGGTGGGCAGCACCGACACATCCTCGTGGGTTTCCTGCAGGGCCTTGAGCCGCCGCGCGTCTTCGGTGATGCGGGCGGCCTCCTCGGGAGTCAACTGCTTCTGGAGCTTTTCCAGATCGGTGCGCACCCGCCGGGACTGCTTCTCTTCCAGTTCGTGGTCCGGTACCAGGGTGAAGCGCACGCGGTGGGCGTTGTCCAGGAAGTACTGGCGTATTTTGGCCTCCAGGAACTTCCCCCGGCCCAGTTCGCCACGCAGACGTTTTAGGTCCTTGTCGAAACGCAGGATGGCCACGGGGTCGCCGCCGTGGAACCAGGGGCCCGAAAAGGCCAGCATGAGTTTAAGGCCGTAAGGATACGGCGTGTTGGTGACCTCGCGGCGGTGAAACTCGATCTGGTGGATGGCGGCTTCCACCAGGCGCGGGTCGACGCCCTGCTCGACCTGCTTGTGCAGGACATCGAACACGATGGACTCTACCTTGGCATCGTCTCCTCTGGCGACGTCCTTGAGGCCGGCCACGAACATGGCGTCACGGTTGTCGGCATCGAAGCCGGCACCGTCGCACAGGGCCGACCCCAGCTGCGAGTCGATCAGCGCCCTGCGCAGCGGCGAGGCCGGATTGCCCATCAGCACCTGCTCCAGAATGGTCAGCACCAGTACTTCAAATGCATCGGTGATGTCGGCCGTCAGCCAGGCCACACAGGCCTGATATTTCTTTCCGGCATCCTCGCTCCTGTCCAGGGGATAGGCATACTCGGCGGTCCTGGGCTTGTCCCAGCGCGGCTGGGAGGGCACCTCGGTACCCGGATCGATGCGCTCGAAGTGGTCCAGTACCTGCTCTTGGATGAAGTCCAGGTGCTCGGTCAGGGGCAGGTCGCCGTATGTATAGAAGAAGGCATTGCTGGGGTGGTAGTGCCGCCGGTGGAAAGCCTTGAGCTGTTCGTAGGTCAGGGAGGGGATGGCTTCCGGATCCCCCCCTGAGTTGAAGCGGTAGGTGGTGTCGGGGTACAGGGCGTTCATCAGGGAGCGCACCATCACCTGGTCGGGGGATGACATGGCGCCCTTCATCTCGTTGTAGACCACGCCCTTGTAAGTCAGCCGGCGGCCGCCGTCTTCGGCCTGCTCGAACTCCAGGCGGTGTCCCTCCTGCTTGAAGGCGAGTTCATTCAGCCGGGGGTAGAAGGCGGCATCCAGATACACGGACATGAGGTTGTAGAAGTCCTTGCGGTTCTGGGTGGAGAAGGGGTACATGGTCCAGTCCGAGGCCGTGAAGGCGTTCATGAAAGTACTCAGGCTGCGCTTGAGCATGGAGAAGAAGGGATCGCGCACCGGATACCGGCGGGACCCGCACAGCACGGTGTGCTCCAGGATGTGCGCTACCCCGGTGGAGTCCTGGGGAACGGTTTTGAACGCCACGCTGAAAGTATTCTCCCGGTCCGGACGGCTGACGTGCACGTAGCGGGCACCGGTATCCTCATGCACCAGCGCGTAGAAAAAGGCCTGGATGGGTTCGACGGGAAGCACCCGTTCCACGGTAAACCTGCCGTGCCGACTGCCGACCTGCAGGCCGGGGTTATTGTCATCCTGAAGTTTGCTCATCGATGTCTTCCTTTCCGGTTGCAGGCCCGTGGAGGTGATTTCGGCGGTGGCCGCCATAACCGCTTCGGCGGGTCGAAAAGAATCCCTGATTTTCTGCAATGGTACTGTTCAGCAGGCGGGCACCCGCAGCCCTCAGCTCTTGATGCCGTATACCCCGCGGCGCAGACGCGTTATTCTGCCGGCCTTGTCCAGACGGTATATGATGTTGTGGATCTTCTTGACGGCATAGCCGGTTTTCTGTTGGATTTCGCCAACCCCGACTCCGTCTCTGGACCGGCGGATCACCTCCAGCACCGTCTCGGTGGCGGTGGAAGTCCTGGGCCGTCCGGTTTTGCCCGCCACGGCACCGGCACGACGCATCTTGACGGCTGTCGTGGTCTGCCGCAGAAGGTCTTCGATGCGGTCCAGCCGGGCCATGATCATCTCCACGTCCTTCTTGCTGGGTATACTGTAGTTGCGCATGAAGAGCTTGACCATGGCGTCGAAACTCACCTGTTTGCTTTTACGCCTTGTCATGAAATCCTCCCGTTCATGTTCCCGGCCGAGGCAATGCCCCTGCATAAAAAATGTCTGCCACACCAATTAGTTGATATCTCTTGCAAATGTCAAGTAAAAGCGGCTTGCGTCCACAGTTGGCTTTATTCCGCGCGGGGTGTGTTGCCGCTGTTGCCGGCCACGTCCAGGCCATCGGCAATCAGTTTGCGGAGTGCAACCAGGTTGCCGGTATCACCCCAGTATATTTATGACAAAATAAACTTTATTATTTAAATTTTACATTAACACAAAAACAGGTTAACAATAATGAATTTTTCTTTGTTTAATGGTGTTTTCAGTAAATTTTATGGTTTAATTTTCCCATTTAATTATTGGCATTTCATTATTTTCCTAAATCTTTATTGAAATATGCTTCTCGTTGGTGTACCTGGAAATCATGCAGGCAGAAAACCCCAGCACTTACAAGACACCCAAGGAGGGGTTAGGATGAAAAAGCGGCTTTTTTTTCTGGTGGCGACGTTGGCGTGTGTATCCATTTCAACAGCGGTCATGGGCCAGGACCTGCAGGTGGGGACGCTTTTCGACCACACCGGCGCGCTCCAGGAGTGGGGGGCCTATCACCAGAAGGCCGCCGAGCTGGCCGCCAGGCAGTTGGCCGCGGCCGGATTGAAGATACGGTTCATCAACGAAGACAGCGGCACCGACGCCGGCAAAGCCGTGGCGGCGGCCGAAGAACTGGTAAGGACGGACAAGGTCGCCGCCATTCTGGGTTCCGGCTCCAGCGGCGTAACCATACCGGTGGCGGAAAAAGTCACCTGTCCCAGTGACACGCTGCTGATCACGCCGGCATCCACCGCTGCCTACATTTCGGACCTGCCGGCGGACAGGAAAAAGGATTTCCTCTTTCGGACCTGCCCCTCCGACGCCCTCCAGGGTGTGGTGCTGGGCAAGCTGGCCGCCAGCCTGTACAAAACCGCATCGGTGATGTATGTCAACAACGCCTACGGCCAGGGTCTGGCCTGGCAGTTCCGCAAATCCTTTCAGAAACGCGGCGGCATCGTCTTTGCGATGATCCCCCACGACGAGGGTGTGGCCAAGTCGTACATCCACGACCTGCGCAAGGCCTACACGCCCGTGTTTTCCACCAAGCCTTATGTTTCCGGACAGTCGGATGTCCTGTGCGTCTTCAGCTACCCCGAACAGGCCAAGGTATATGTCAAAGAGGCCATCGAGCAATTCGGGGCCAAGCACTTCCTGTTCTGCGACGGCAGCAAGTCTGAAAAGCTCGCCCAGGCCGTGGGGCCGAAACATCTCGAGGGCATGATGGGGACCGCACCGGGCGTGGCCGCCGGCGAATCTTTTGCCAGCTTTTTCGCCGACTACAAGGAGGCCTACGGCAGCCTGCCCACCGTTCCCTTCATTGCCAATGCCTACGATGCCATGGCTGTTGTCGGCCTGGCCGCCTACGCCGCCAAGGTCAAGGGTCTGCCGCTCACCTCGGCCAACATCCGCGACCAGCTGCGGGCGGTGGCCGACCCGCCCGGCAAATTCATCGGCGCCGGCGACTTCAAAGAGGCCTTTGCACTGCTGGACCAGGGCAAGGCCATCAATTACGAGGGGGCCTCCGGACCAGTGGATTTCGACGACAGGGGCGATGTGCTGGCACCCATCGAAGTATGGAAATTTGCCAGGGGGGGCGCCATCGTCCCCTACAGCATAGAATACCAGATCCCCGAGGAATAGGGTTTCTCCGGCACACCGCAGCACCAGTGTCCACAGTGGAGACCGATACCCGTTAAAGACGCGACGACAAGGAGGATGTAATGGAGGGGTTTGTTCAATCGTTTTCAAACCTGGTCGACAGCGTGGGCGCCTTCGTATGGGGACCGCCCATGCTGGTGTTTCTCGTGGGAACCGGCTTTTGGCTGACCATTGCGCTGAAGGGCCTGCAATTCCGCAAATTGTGGTACTCCCTCTACCTGGCGCTGATCAAGAGGAAGGAGGAAGGCGACAACCCCGGCGACATCACCCACTTTCAGGCGCTGATGACGGCCCTGTCCGCCACGGTGGGTACGGGCAACATCGCCGGCGTGGCCACCGCCATCGCGGCCGGCGGCCCCGGCGCCCTGTTCTGGATGTGGATCACCGGGCTGGTGGGCATGGCCACCAAGTATTCCGAGGCCGTGCTGGCGGTAAAATTCCGCAAGGTGGATGCCGACGGCAACATGAGCGGCGGTCCCATGTACTACATCGCCAACGGTGTGGGCTGGAAGTGGCTGGGAACCCTGTTTGCCGTTTTCGCATCCGTGGCCGCCTTCGGCATCGGCAACATGGTGCAATCCAACTCGGTGGCCGACGCCGTGCAGGCCACCTTCAACGTGCCCCTCTATGTCACCGGCATCGCGCTGATGGTTTTCACGGCCCTGGTGATCCTGGGCGGCATCAAGAACATCGGCCGGGTCACCGGTGTCCTGGTCCCCATCATGATCGGGTTTTACATGCTCGGTGCCCTGATCATCCTGATTATCGACATCGCCGAGATCCCGGCAGCCCTGGCGATGATCGTGGGAGAAGCTTTCACGCCCACGGCCGCCACGGGCGGCTTTCTGGGCTCCACCGTGATGATGACCATCCGCATGGGCGTGGCCCGCGGCGTGTTTTCCAACGAGTCGGGACTGGGCAGCGCGCCCATCGCCGCGGCCGCCGCCCAGACCAAGCACCCGGTCACCCAGGCCCTGGTGTCCATGACCCAGACCTTCATCGACACCCTGGTGGTCTGCACCATGACCGGCCTGATCCTGATCATCACCGGCACCTGGAACAGCGGCGAGACCGGCGCCTCTTTGACCACCATGGCGTTTCAGGCCGGCTTCACCGGCGGCAAGTACGTGGTCACCATCGGACTGGTGCTGTTCGCCTACTCCACCATCCTGGGCTGGTGCTACTACGGGGAAAAATCCATCGAATATCTCTTCGGCGAAAAAGTGATCATGCCTTACCGCATCGTATTCGTCCTTTTCGTGGGTGTCGGCGCAGTGGCCAAACTGGACCTGGTGTGGTCGCTGTCGGACACCTTCAACGGCCTGATGGCTATTCCCAACCTGATCGGCCTGCTGATCCTGTCTCCGGTCATCGTCAGGGAAACCAGGGGCTACTTCGAGGCCAAGAAGAACCGGGCGAAATAGGCCAATGACCCTGAAGGCGATGCGGTCAAAGCGCCCGACATGAGCAAAGAAGCCACATGACGTCACCGCGAGTACTGCTCAAGGCCTGGGGGCTGGACGCCAAAAAGCAGCTGGGGCAGCACTTTCTGTGCGATGCCGGCATGGCCAACAGGATTATCGCGGCCGCCGGCATCGGGGAGGGTGACGTGGTGCTGGAGATCGGCGCCGGCCTGGGGGCGCTGACGCTGCCGGCCGCCCGCCGGGCGCACCGCGTGGTGGCCGTGGACCTGGATCCCGAACTGCTGGGGCTCCTGAAGACCGAACTGCTGGCCGCCGGCCTGGGCAACGTCGAACTGGTGCGGCAGAACATCCTGCGCTTCGACATCGCCGCGCTGGGCCGCCAAGCGCCCCGCCGGCTCGTCGTCATCGGCAACCTGCCCTACAACATCTCCTCCCAGGTGCTTGTCCAGCTGATCCAGGCCCGCGCCGCAGTAGAACACGCCGTGCTGATGTTCCAAAAGGAACTGGCCCGGCGCATCTGCGCCGGGCCGGGTTCCAAAACCTATGGGCGCCTCAGCGTCATGCTGGCCTACTGCGCCGACATCCAGCGCGTGGCCACGGCCGAAGCGCGGCTTTTCTTCCCGCCGCCCAAGGTGGACTCCGAGGTTCTCAGGATCAGCTTCCGCGACCGGTCCGCCGCGGGCACCGAACCGGAAGCCTTCTTCTTCGCCACCGTCAAGGCCGCCTTCGGCCGGCGGCGCAAAACCCTCAAAAACGCCCTGGCCGGCAGCGCCCTGCCGGTCTCCCCCGCCCAGGCCCGGCTGGCCCTGGAGGCGGCCGGCATCGACCCCGCGCGCCGCGCCGAAACCCTGACAGTAGCGGAATTCAAAGCCCTCGCCCGCGCCCTGGCCGACATCACGCCCCTGCCCCCCTGACGTGCCGTCCCCCCTTCAAACTTCAAACTTTCCCCTTCCCCTTCACCCTTCATACTTCAACGAATTGAGAAACAGCGTCAACGGCCGATCCTCCTCCACACTCCCGCTCAAGTGAATAGGGGCCGGGCTGCGGTAGTGGTCGGGGCCCGGCTCGGCCGCCAGCCATCTCTCGCGCAAGGCCTTGACTACCTGGAAGGCGTTGGACTGGATGTCCACCAGGCTTTTTTCCAGCACCAGGGCCAGTTTGCCCTTGCGCTCCTCCAGGTGCATGAGGGGCGCAATGGGGATGCCGATGGGTTCCCAGCGGTCAAACGAAAATTCGAGATTACGGATGGCCGCCATCTGCCCGGTGGCACCGTTGGCGATCAAGCTGAAAACCGTCAGCCCCAGGTTGTAGGTGTACTTGCAGTCGAAGTGCGTGGGGTGGCTGCCGCGGCCGTCGTAACCGTAAAAGTGGGTCTGGGTCTTGAACTTGGGCACTGATTTCTTGTAAAGTTTTTCCACGGCGGCGGGCGGATCGGCTTCCTTGTCCAGCATGCCGGCCTCCACCAGCACGTGCCGCAACGTCTTTTCCGAGATGATCTCGGGTTTCATCAGCAGGTAGGCCTCGCCGGGATTGCGGAACAGCACCGTCTCATAAGCGCCGGCGTCCAGGCCACCTTTCTCCATGACCTGGCGGTAGTAGTCCTGCTCGATACCCATCTTGTACTGCCCCTCTTCCCAGAGAATGTCCAGGTAGTCGCGCACCAGCCCCATGATCACCTTGTCGGTCTCCACCTGGGAGAACTGGAAGTTGCCGTGGCTGTCGCGTTCGGTGAGCAGGCCCTCCTGGAAAAAGGCCGGAATGTCGTTGAACAGGTCGTCGTCGCGGGTGTTCCAGATGGAAAAAAGGCCCTCTTCCCGGGAGCGGCGGGCCAGCCGGCGCAGGTACTCCAGCTTGTCCTCCAGCAGCGGGTGATCGGCGTGAAAACCCCGGTCGTGGGTCTTGTTGTAGTCGGCGATGATGGTGTTGAGCTTGATGATGAACACCTGGATCTCGTTGATGAATTCCAGCACGCCTTCGGGGATCACCAGCACGCCGCAGTTTTTACCCACGGCCGCGCGCCGCACGATGCCGTCGCAAACCACCCGCGACAGGTGCCGCAGGGTCATGCCGTAAGCGTTGAAGTCGATGTCCCCCTGCCGGCGCGCCTTTTCCAGCCGCTCTTTGTCCACGTAGTCGGCCAGGTCCTCGCCGATGAGGGTCATGTTGGCGTGGGTCTGCAGCGCCACCTCCAGGGCCAGGTGACTGGCCGAGCGGCCCATGACCTTGCAGATGTGCCAGTACTTCATGTCGGAATTGCAGTCGGTGCACAGGTTGCTGATGTCCTGGGAAAAGGCGCGCGCGGCACTGTGGAAGCCGAAGGACATGGCGCACAGCACATTGCCGTCGGCGTCGCGCACCTGCACGTCGCCGTCGATGGTCTTGGGCACGCCGATGACCTGCACGCCGTCATCGAGCAGTTCGTGGGCCAGGAAAGCCGCGTTGGTGTTGGAGTCGTCGCCGCCCACGATCACCAGGGCGTCGAGACCCAGCTCCCGGCAGGTCTCCCGCGATAACTGCATTTTCTCCGGGGTGTCGATCTTGGTGCGGCCGGTTTTGATCATGCCGAAACCGCCCATGTTGCGGTGGGCGTCGACCAGTTCGCCGGTCAGCTCCACGGCCTGGTTCTCGATGATGCCGTCAGGGCCCATCAGGAAGCCGTAGATGCGCGAGTCGGGGTTGGCCTTTTTGGCGGCATCGTAAAGCCCGGCGATCACGTTGTGGCCGCCCGGGGCCGGTCCACCGGAAAACACGATGCCGATGTTGCGGCGGCGCTGGTAGCTCTTGCGGAAATCTTCCTCCGGCTCGTCGACGCCGCGGACCGTTTGAACCTTGTTCTCGATCAGGGTCGGCAGCTTGCGGCGGGTTTCATTGTCGACCTCGAACCGGATCTCCCCCCTCTCCTCCAGCCGGGTGAACGGCGCCCTGAAAACCTCGCAGACCGGCGGCATGCTCTGGCGGCGGGCAGCCAGAGCGGGGTTTTCTTCCCTGACGATCTCGTTGACTTCGGCCAGCTTCAAGAATTCGTCCAGCGAAAACTTCTCTCGTACCGACATGGTATCCCTCCATGAAATGGTTGCGTTGGCGAACCAGTTGCAAAAAAGTCTCTCTTCTCCCCGGCAACGGTAGCTGTGTTTCCCCGGCGCTGGAGGGGATCTGCCTGTGACCGTTGCCTGTTCATTGATAACCGCTGAGCGGTTCGGGTGTCAACCCTATTCAGCGCCCCGGCTGAGGCCG
>CAYUAQ010000084.1:0-19979 GCA_964442705.1 uncultured Desulfobacteraceae bacterium | reverse complement strand
GCAGGTGCTTGATCAACAGGGGATAGTCGTAGGCGGACGGGGTGCGTTCGATTTTACGGATGCCCATGCTTTTTCTCCTTTTCCTTTGCGGTTGTCAGAATCTCTCCCATAAGCGCCGGGCCAGGATGCCCGTTTTTTTTTCCAGCACTTCGGCCGCATCCAGGCACAGGTCTTCACGGAAGCGGGCCCCCACGATTTGCAGACCGAAGGGAACCCCTTCGTGGATACCGGCGGGCACGGCTACCGACGGCAGCCCCAGTGCGTTGATGGCATACGAGGGCCGCAATTCGGTGAACAGCCGTCGCACCGTATCCTCGCCCCCGATGTCCTCGTTCACCCGGAAGGCGGGCTTGAGCGACAGTGGCGCCAGCACCAGGGAATGGTCCTCCAGGAACAGCAGCCACTGCCGCAGGATGCGGGTGCGCGCCATCAGGGCACGCATGTAGCCCTCGCCGTCCAGCAGCCGCGTGCTATTATAGCACCCATCGAGGAAGGTGTGAAACGCTTTGCTGCCGTAACGGCGGATAATGCGCTCCTGCAGTTGGCGCATCTCGGTGAATAGCAGTGATTTCCACAGTTCACCCAATTCTTCGGAAAAAGGGGCCTCCGTGCTTTCCACGGTGTAACCGGCATTGGCCAGGTGCCTGGCGGCCGCTTCTAGAGCCTGGACAATGACCGGGTGCGGGGTATCGCCCGCCGGTGATTTCGTGACGGCCACCCTTACCGGCCGGACAGGTTTCGGACCTTCCAGAGGGGCCGGAACCCAGCAGGGATCGCGGACATCGCGTTCTGCCATCACGGCCAGGGCCAGCCGCAGGTCGCGCACCTCCCGGGCCATGGGCCCCTGCACGGAAAATAACTGGGCCGCCGGGGCGCGCTCGTCGTCCTGGCTTGGGTTATAGGCCGGCACCCGTCCCAGGGTGGGCCGCACGGCGCAGACGCCACAGCAGAACGCCGGTATGCGCAGCGAACCGCCGATGTCGTTTCCCTGGGCGATGGGACCAAAACCGGCGGCCAGAGCTACGGCGGCACCCCCGGACGACCCGCCGCAGGTGAAAGCCGCCTGCCAGGGATTGACGGTCAGCCCATACAGGGGGTTGTCGGTCATCATGCGCATGGAAAATTCCGGCGTGTTGGTCAGGCCCAGGATAATGGCGCCGGCTTTTCTGAGGTTGCGGACCACCGGCGCGTCTTCGGGGGCCATGCAATTGGCCATGGCCTCGATGCCGCTGCTGTTGGGTTGGCCTTTCACGTCTGTGTTGACCTTTACCGTCACGGGGACGCCGTGCAGGGGGCCTAATTGCACCTCCGATCGAACCATATCGTCGGCGGTTCGGGCCTGCTTCAAAGCCTGTGTGGACAGGTCGATGACCACCGCATTGAGTTCAGGGTTCTTATCCTGCAGCCGCCTGACGACAGATTCGACAGTCTCCCGACTGCTGATGTCTCTCTTCCTGATGGCGGCCGCCAGGTCGCAGGCGCTCCATTGCCAGAGGGGCGTATTTTGATACATTGCCTCCGCCTCGGTTCGGTTTCAAAAAGGGGTTGGAGTGGACCCCCTGAGATTTTGACTTTCATATACCATGAAAGCAGGAGCGATTGTACCATTCATGTCCATGTTTTTGTGAAATGCCAAATCGATGCGGGCACCCACGTGACGGAAATGATGGTGTGCAGCTATGTTGATGGCTGATCCGCACCGAGTAGACGATCTCGGCTAAAGCCCGGATTCCCCGGTTCTGGGGATGTTGGCGCTCTGTCAGGATGAAGAAAAAAGCTCCTGTCTTTACATCTGACACAATGATGATATTGGGTATTTGCCATGCGGTGCCATCTCGTGATATGTTATCTGTGGAAACGATGTCTCAAAACCAATTTCCTCTTCCACCTGGTCTCCGACACCTGTTGATCTGCTGAAGTGAACTGGATCACCTCACATTTGGCCTGAAGGGCACAAAGTTTCACCTGAAGGGCAACCAGGTTGGCAAGCCGGCTGCGACAAATTATTCCCAATTCCGGTGACAGCCGAATCACGCCGTCATCATGGCTAATAAGGTGGGCTTGTTATGGGAACGCAAAAAGACATAGTTTTTACTTATGACGATCTGGATCAACTTTGGCGCCTAAGTCTGGGGGAACATGCTGATATCAGCGCCGCCTACTACAACGGAGACTACCGCAAATCACTTCAACAGGCCCAGAGTGATAAACACGAGTGGATATTGAAGGGAACCGGCTTCAGGCCCGGATACCGGGTTCTTGATATTGGATGCGGCTGGGGGCCGATGTTAAAAGCCATTAAAGCGCGTGGCGGCGATGGTGTCGGGCTTTCATTGTCTCCCAGGCAAGTTGAAGTCTGCCGGCAGAATGGGTTGAATGCGGTTCTGCGCGACTGGAAAGCATTGCAGCCCGGAGAACTGGGCAAATTCGACGTGATCATATCGATCGGTTCGTTCGAGCATTTCTGTTCGGTTGAAGAGTATTTTGAGGGTAAGAGGGATGAAATTTACGAGCGTTTTTTTCGTACGTGTTACGAGTTGCTTGTCGATAACGGCCGGCTCTATCTCCAGACGATGACCTGGGGCAGAAATCTTCCCTGGGGTGATCGCGAACCCACTGCGGAAGATATTGACCGGTGCTCCCTGCAGGCTCCCCACAAAAGCGATGAACGGGTTTTGGCTTCGGTTAGAATGTTTTTCCCGGGCTCCTGGATACCTCGTAATCGCAGCCACCTCGAAAGACTCGCCCAACCTTATTTTGATTTACTTGTAGCCTCCGACGGCAGGCTGGATTACATTCAGACCCTTACCGAGTGGGAAAAAGCATGGTATGCGCCCCGCAAAGAGAAGATTTTCCCTCGCATAAGAATGTGGGCAGCATCCGTTTTCAGGGGCAAAGCATACAGGGCAAAGATGCGCTGTTTAAAGAATAACGATATCCGGGAGGTGTTTATTCGAGATCTGTTTGGTCACCAGAGGATTTTCTTCCAAAAAAAGCGTGTCGATAACCTTCCCCTTGGAGACGGATAAATCCAAAGCAGGCGATATCCACAGTCGAAATTCCGCATTAAACGGCCGGTGTGATTTTTTGCTGTGAAAAAAATGATGAAGTGGGGGAGGATCGATGTAATCATCGATCCTCCCCTTTTTCATCCTCATCGCCGGCAAGTTTTTCGTTCGAGGTGCCCTTGTGTATTATCGATCGGCGTATTCATCGCCGGCTTCCAGGGCCTTGTCCATGATGGCGATCCCCTCGTCTATTTCGTCTTTGGTGATGATCAGAGGCGGTGCCATGGCAATTACGTTGCTCGGGTTGGCGGCCATGGCCATCATGCCCAGTTCGCCCAGCTTCTGCGCGATGGCCAGCTTGGGGTTGACGCCTGGCTGGATCTTGGCGGCCACCGGGATGAGCGGCTCTTTGGTTTGCTTGTTTTTGACGAGTTCAAGTCCCACGAACAGGCCCAGTCCACGGACATCGCCTATGCAGGGATGCCTCTCGCCCAGTTCGTGTGCCCTATCCAGGAGGTAGGCACCCATACGGGCCGAGTTTTCGATGAGATTGTCCTCCTGATAAATGGGAATCACCGCCAGGGCCGTGGCACATCCCAGGGCGTGGCCCGCGTAGGTGGCGCCGTGGCTGAAAAACTGTCCTTTGAAATGGTCGCCGATGTGCTTGCGCACCACCGTGGCCCCCAGGGGCAGGTAGCCGCAGGTCAGCCCCTTGGCCATGGTCATGATGTCCGGCACCACGTCCCAGTGGTTCATGGCAAACCACTTTCCGGTGCGGCCGAAACCGCTCATGACTTCATCGGCAATCATCAGCACGTCCCATTTGTCGCAGACCCTGCGCAGCTCCGGGAAATATTCCGGCGGCGGTACGATGATGCCGTTGGCGCCGGTAACCGGTTCGAAAATAATGCCGGCCACCCGTTCACTGCCGCCCTCGAGCTCGATGACCTCGTCGATGTACTTGACGCACTGCAGGTTGCAGGATGGGTAGCTCTGCCCGAACATGCAGCGGTAGCAGTAGGGCTGGGGTACGCGGATCATTTCGGTGCCGCCCAGCACCTGGGCCCAGCTGCGGGCGTCGCCGGAAGACAGCGTCATGGAGGTGGCCGTGCCCCCGTGGTAGGTGCGGAAGCGCGTGATAATCTTGCGGCGGCCGGTGTACTGGTGACAGATCTTGATGGCGGCCTCGTTGGCCTCGGTGCCACCCAGGGATATGAAGGACCGGGAAAGATCGCCGGGGGTGATTTCGGCCAGCATTTTGGCCAGCAGGGCACGCGGCCGGGTGGACAGGCTGGGCGCAAAGGACGTCAGGGTGCGGGCCTGGTCGCAGATGGCATCGATAACCCGCGGATCCTGGTGCCCGATGTTGTGGCTGACAAAACAGGAACTGAAATCCAGGCGCTTACGGCCGTCTTCGGTGGTGAAGCGAACGCCCTCGGCCGACACCACCCGCAGCGGCGACTGGTCTGGCTGGTAGGACCAGGACTGGAAATTGTTTTCCACCTCGTAACGGTCCAAGTCCTCTTTGCCCGCCTGTTCAGCGATTTTCTTCAGTTTGATCATGCTTCCCCTCCTTGGTTGGGTGTGCAGGAACACTGTCGTCGGGAATGTTGACAAGACATGCCCTTTAATATCTAATATATCTAATATCAGTTTCCCTGTCAATTGTTAAAGAATGCCGGCTCCCAAGAATTGTTTTCGGACGGAACTATTCTAAAATCACTTAAGATAAAAGCTAGTTAGCACGGCATACAGAGATATGCCCAGGCCGAGGCACCACCACATGCCTTTTTGGCGACCGGCCGGCCGCGAATATTTCTTGACAAGATATTTAATATATCATATATCAGATGCTCAGTTGATCCTTCCCGGGTATTTATCTCAACCTGCAGCCGCTAAGGGTCACGGAACGAATAAAATCCACAAATAGAGGGCCGGATTATTGTTCGTGTTCAAGACGCATCAGCGGGCGCAACCTTTTTGGTTGTAACGGCTGATGCAACGCAGAACACGGACAAAAAAGACCAGCTGGATTGTGGCGTTAATTTGTTCCGCGGCCCTAAAACCGAGCAAGCGTCGGTACGCATCATTTATGAACCTGTAACACGCAAAACAGAGGAGAAATAGCATGGGCAATGAGTTGGCGTATATCCAGGTAAAGAATTTCATCAACGGCGAGTGGATTGAAGAGTCTGGAGTAGAAACCGTACCGCTGTACAACCCTTCCACCGGTGAGCAGATCGGGGAAGTGCCCCTGTCGCGCCCCGAGACTTCCACCCGGGCGGTGCAGGCCGCCGCCGACGCCTATGACGGCTGGCGCAGCATGAGCGTGGGGCAGCGGGTCCGTTACCTGTTCGACATCCGGCAGGCCATGATTGACAACGAGGAGGAACTGGCCGTGGCCATCGCCATCGACCAGGCCAAACACATCAGCGAGGCGCGCGGGGAGGTCCAGCGCGTGGTGGAGATCCTGGAGACGGCCTGCGGCATCCCCACCCTGATCCAGGGCGACACCCTGGACCACATCGCGGGCAACATCAACGGCCGGGTTATCAAGTCTCCCCTGGGGGTATTCTGCGGTGTGGCGCCTTTCAATTTCCCGGCCCTGGTTTTCGGCTGGTTCATTCCCTTTGCCATCGGCGTGGGCAACACCTTCGTTTTTAAACCTTCCACCCAGTCCCCCTATTTCATGCAGAAGATGGGGGATATTTTCAATGATGTTGGCTTGCCACCCGGGGTGATCAACATCATCCACGGTAACCGCACCGTGGTACAGCCCTGGTATGAGGATCCCAACGTCAGCGGCGTATGCCTGGTAGGGTCCACCCCCACGGCTAAGAAGATGGCCGAAGCCTGCGGCCGCGGCGGCAAGCGCTCCATGCTGCTGGGCGGCGCCAAGAATTTCCTGGTGGCCATGGAAGATGTTCAGTGGGACGTGTTCATTCAGAACTACTTGCACTCCTGCTACGGCAGTGCCGGCCAACGCTGCCTGGCCGGATCACTGGTGGCGGCCGTACCTCAGATTTACGACGAGCTCATCGAGCGCATCGTGGAAGTCTCCAAAAACGTCAAAATCGGTGATGCCATGGATCCGGACGTGTACATGGGCCCCGTGATTTCGGCCCAGGCCAGGAAAAAGATCGAAAATTACATCGAGATCGGGGTGCAGGGCGGCTCCCGCCTGGTCATGGATGGTCGAAACCCGGAGGTGCCCGAGCGCATCAAGAACGGCTACTACGTGGGCCCCACCATCTTCGCCGACGTCACCCCCTGCCGGACGATTTATCAGGAAGAAATATTTGGGCCGGTGGTGTCGGTGGTCAAAATCCGGGATCTGGATGACGTGCTGGACCTGATTCGTGCCCAGAACTTCGGCAACGGCGCCTGTATTTTCACCCAGAACCTTTACTATGTCGAACGATTCATAAACCGTGCGGATGTCGGCATGGTGGGCGTCAACGTGGGCATTCCGGCCCCGCACCCCTACCTGCCCTTCGGGGGCATCAAGGATTCCCACCTGGGCACCAACAAGGTCCAGGGCAAAGAGGGCATCGATTTCTTTGTCCAGAACAAAATTGCCACCATTCGCTTTGCACCGCCGGCCGGCCGCTTTGATTACGGCGATAGCAGAGACAAGACCGGCCAGCAGGCCGGGGACAAGAGTGTGCGCAGTTGCGTCGCCCGCTAGTCGGGATGTTCCAAGAAATGCCTGATCGGCCTGCCGCCGGGCATCTGCGTTACATCCGGGGAAACCCGGTATCAGGCCGCAATCTTCTTACTCTTAAACCGCGGAGAATGTCAATGTGGCCATGAATATTCCCCTGGAAGACAGGTTTGTGTTATGTTGAACTTGAAATCGCTGCGTGAACAGGTGTACCAATACCTCCGCGAGGAGTTGCAGAGCGGCAATATCCTGCCCGGCGCCTACATTAATATGGGGGAAATCTGCAAAAAACTCGATGTCAGCAAAACCCCCCTCCGAGAAGCCCTCATTTTTCTGGAAGCCGAAGGGTTTGTGACCATTCTGCCTAGACGGGGGGTACTGGTAAATCAGCTGACCCTTGAAGATGTCAGAGAACTGTTCCAGGTGGTGGGTTCACTGGAAGCGTCCGCCATTGTGTCAGCCGCCGCCAGGACGGACAAGCTGATTCTCAAACGGCTGACCAGTCTCAACGAAAGAATGACAATCGCTGTCCAGCGGGAAGATTTTAAGAGCTATTACCGGTTGAATGCCGAATTTCACGATGTTTTTCTGCAGCGTTGCGGCAACGGCTTGCTACGCAAGACGGTTCAACTGTTTAAACAACGTCTTTACGATTTTCCGCGCAGAGCCTATATCAAGGAGTGGGAATTGATCAACTGCGGAGAACACGAGCAGATCATTATCTGCCTTGAACGGAAAGACCCTGCTGGCGCTGCCGGCATCATGCGGGATGCTCACTGGTCTTATTCCAAACACGAAGGGTACATACGCCAGTTCTATCAGAATGTCACCCATGCAATCGAAATGGAGATGGCTTCCCGCCGGCAGGCGGGTGCTGATGGTTAACCGTTTGAAGCCTTTCTCCAGGGCATCCCCCGGGGTTTTCTGGAAATGAAGGTAAAATGAAGGGAGGTGAGAGATAACACACGGTTGTGGCTAGCAGTGCCAGGAAATTTAATCAAGTGAACAATTGTTCCATACGCCTTATGGAGGAGAAAAACATGAAGAAAAGCTTATTGTTTGTTCTTGTTATTAGTCTGGTGGTGTTTTTTGGTTTTTCCGCGCCTTCCTTTGCGGGCAAGAAAAAAATCTGCAAGCTGGGACATGTCAACTCGCCGGCATCTATTTTCCAGTTCGGCGCCCTGGCCTTCAAGGAGGCCGTTGAAAAAGAACTCCCCGACTGGACAGTGGAAGTCTATCCGGCCGGCCAGCTGGGCGGCACCTTGGCCCTGATTCAGGGCATGACACTGGGCACGGTGGACATTTACACCGAGTTTATCAGTGTACTGGCCGACCTGGTGCCCGAATACCAGGTGTTTGCCGTGCACTACAAGTTCAATTCGGTGGACGAGTATGAAAAATTCATGAACTCGGAAATCTTCGCCAAGATGAACGAGAAGATGATGAAGAAAAACGGCATCACCAACATCGGCAATATGCGGGCCGGCAGTGTGTACAATCACTTCAGCCGCAAACCGCTTAAAACCGTGGCCGATGCCAAGGGCCTGATCAACCGCGTGGCCCAGATGGCTCCCCTGGTGCGTTGCTGGAAAGCTTACGGCGCCAAACCCACCTCCATGGACTGGGGCGAAATCTACACCAGCCTGCAGACCGGTGTTCTGGACTCCGTCGACAACCCCATCCTGGATATGTACGACGAAAAATTCTACGAACCCATCAAGTACGTCAACATGACCAACAACCTGTACAACATGATCTCCTACAACACCAGCCTGGCTTTCTGGAACAAGCTGACGGACAAGGAGAAAGCGGTTTTCAAGAAAGCCACCAAGGTGGCCAGTGAGAAGGGGGCTGTCGAGGTAAAAAAACGGCTGGGCGGTGTCATCGCCGACCTGAAGAAGAGGGGCAAGATTTTTATAGATACCGACACTTCCGGTTTCAAGAAAGCCATACGCGATAACATCGACACCATTCTGGCCGGCAACAAGGACGCTATCGATGTTTACTGGAAAATCATGAAGAAACAGTACTAACCTGCCTGTACTACTTACCGAATTGTTTTCTGTTGCCGTCAGCCGTCCGACTGGCGGCAGCACTCATAAATCAAACGGGTTGCTTCTCTACTATGGGAGCCTCAGATGAATATCGTCAAGATTGCCGACAAAGTACTGGATGGTATCAATATATTCCTTGAATTTCTGATGGGTATACTGATGCTCACTCTGGTGGTTATTGTGACTACTGAGGTGATTCGCCGCTATGTTTTCAATGATCCCACCCACTGGGCATCGGAATTCTGCCGATTTCTGCTGATATGGATAACCTTTACCGGTGCCAGTATCGTCACCCGGCTGTCCACCCATCTGACCATGGGTTTTACGATTCATCGGTTCGTCAACAAGTCCTGGAGTCGGTTCATCAGGATATTGGTAGCCGCCGCAGTTGCCATTGTCATGATCGTTATCACTTATAACAGCGGCAAAGTCACCCTGCTGGCCGGCTATCGTTCGGCCCCCATGACGGGCATGCCAATGTACATCCCATGGATATCTCTGCCCTTTAACGCCGCTGTAATGTCTCTTTACATGATTGCCGAACTGATTAAAGAGGTGTTCGGCAGAGAAGAAGAGGAGGTGACGGCATGATTTATATTTTCCTTGCCATGTTCATCTTCTTCTTTTTCGGCATGCCCATCGCCTTCGGAATATTATCCAGCACGGTTTACTACCTGCTTCTTTCAGACCAGTCGCGGGAACTGCTGTCTTTTTCGGCCCGGGTCATCTCGGCCTCGGATTCCTATGTGCTGCTGGCCGTACCCTTTTTCATGCTGGCCGCCGAACTGATGAACGAAGCCAAGATAACCGATCGTATTTTTGACTTTGCCAAATCCCTGGTAGGCCATATCCCCGGCGGACTGGGTCACGTCAACGTGATGGCCAGTATCATTTTCGCAGGCATGTCCGGATCCGGCCTGGCGGACACCTCCGGCCTGGGCAAGGTGGAGATCAAGGCCATGAAGGACGACGGCTATGATGCGGCTTTCAGTGCCGCCGTAACGGCCTCCTCGGCCATCATCGGCCCCATCATCCCGCCGAGCATCTGCATGGTGGTGGGCGCTGTGGTGACCAACACCTCAGTGGGGCGTATGCTGGTGGGCGGTGTCATCCCGGGATTCATGATGGGCTCCGGGCTGATGCTGGTAGTCTATTTTCTGTCCAAGAAACGGGGCTATCCCAAGGGTCCCAAGCCCAGCTTCAGCACCATCTGGAATTCGTTTGTGAGCACCGGTCCTGCGCTGCTGACCCCCGTCATCCTGGTAGGCGGTATCATCACCGGCGTTTTTACGCCTACCGAGGCCGCCGCCGTCGCCTGTCTCTATGCCATGATTCTGGCCATGGGGTTTTATCGGGCTTTCGGTTTCCGGCGCCTGTTCCGGATCTTCATCAACGTGGGCACCGGTACCGGCGCCCTGTTGTTTGTGATGTCGGCTGCGGCAGCACTGGGCACACTGGCCGCCCGCGCCCAGATTCCCCAGCATCTCATGCAGATGGTCACCTCCATTACCACCAACCCCACGGCCACCATGTTCATCATCGTGGGCGTATTGATCCTGCTGGGTATGATCATGGAGGACCTGTCGCTGCTGGTGATCATGGGCCCCTTGCTGCTGCCGGTAGTACTGAAGCTGGGAATCAATCCGGTTCACTTCGGTGTCATCATGGTTCTGACCCTGCAGTTGGCCATGATCACGCCGCCTGTGGGAATGGGGTTTTATATCACCTGTTATCTCGCCGAGGTGGACGCCGTTACCTACTCTAAAGAAATCATCTGGTTTGTGATGATCCTGATCGTGGTGGTCGTTCTGATGTGCCTGATTCCACCGCTGGTGACCTTTTTGCCCGATCTGGTGTTCGGAAAGTGAGGCACGGCCGAATGACAGCGGAAAACGCTCTGGAAAAGAGGGGGACGCAACGTGTTTACCAAAATTCTTTATCCCACAGACTTCTCGGACACGGCCGGAAAGAGCCTTGAGTACATAAAGGCGCTGTATTATGCAGGGGCAAAGCAGGTGCTGGTGCTGCATGTCATTCACCAGCGCATCATCGACACTCTCGATACCCTCCACTCGGCAGTCTATTTCCAGGACGGCCGCTACCAGGAGGATAGGGAAAAGGCGGAGCAGCGGCTGATAGAAGATCGTGCCAAAAAGCTGAAGGCTGTCGCCTCCGAGCTGGAAACCGCCGGGTATGCGGTCCGAACGATCCTCAGGACGGGTTATCCGGTCCGTGAAATACTGAAAGTCGAAAAAGAGGAGGCCGTTTCGGTTATCGTACTGGGGTCTCACGGCCGCAATAACCTGAGAGGGGCCCGGATCGGCTCTGTTTCCGAGAAAGTCATCCGAAGATCCGAGGCGCCCACGCTGCTTGTCAAACGCTGAAAGTACCGGATTTCGGGCCTGCAGCGTTTTAATGCATCTGCCCTGATACCGTAACCGGATGCGCCGGGTAAAGTGTGATACCCTCGCCCGGTACGGTCAAAGGAGGGTGAAAAATGAAGATTCTGCGCAACGCCGTATTTGTTTTTTTGCTGTCGGCCCTTTTTTGCGTGCCTTTGCCGGCTGCCGAAAAAGTGCCTGCTGCCGGTGAAATCCGGATCGGGTACACGGCGCCGTTTACCGGTGCCGCCGCTGAATTCGGCAACAATGGTTGGCGGGGCATCCTCCTGGCCTTGGAGGACATCAACGCAAAGGGTATTGTTGTCGGCGGGAAACCGTATAAAATCCGTATCTACAAATATGACAGCCAGTGCGCGCCCAAAAACGGCATTGCCCACTTTCACCAGATGGTCACCGAGGACCGGGTTGTGGCGATTCTGGGGGATCACTGCAGCAGCGTCTGCAATGCCATCGCCCCCCTGTGTGATCAGTACCGCATTCCGGGGATTACCATTGAGTGTGCAGTGGACAGTGTCACCAACCCCGGCCACGAGTTTTACTTTCGCATGCGCCCCACCGTCAAGATGATGATCCCGTCGGTGATGCCGAAGATCTTCAAGGCCTTCGACGCCCGCACGGCGGCCTTTCTGGTGGTAAATGACGGTTATGGGAAGCTCTTCACCCAAACCGCCAGAAACGAACTGGAGTGGCGCGATGTCAAGACCGTGGTGGTGGAAACCTTCGAGCGCGGCGGCACGAACTTTCGCCCCCAGCTGAAGCGCATTAAAAAGGCCGAACCGGACCTCGTCTTTTATGTGGGCACTGCCTCCGAGGGAGCGGTGCTGCTCACCCAAGCCAAGCTCATGGGGCTCATGCCGCGCTCCATTTTCATCGGTTCAGAGGAAATGGGGGAGATGGAGCTACCCATGCGTGCCGGGCCGGACGTGGTGGACGGAACCTACGCCATTTCCCTGTGGGGCAGGGTTCCGCCGGAGTTTGAAAAGCGGGTCAGGGATCGTTTCAACAAGCCCATGCACTACGCCATCATTTTTGGCTATGATGCCATGCGTGTTCTGGTCAATGCCATTGAAGCCAGCCAGTCGCTGGACCCGGTGAAGATCAAGGATGCCCTCAAAAAAACCGACTACCGCGCCCTGGAGGGCCACATTCGGTTCAAGAATTTCAACGGGTATAAAAACCAGAGCAAGTTTACGCCGTCACTGGTGCGTTGGGAAGAAGGCAGACGTAGGTTTCTGGATATCTTCCTGGGATGGGAAGAATAGGTGACAATGCAACCGGGATGTACCAGAGCGGATTTCGATTCCCGCGTCAAGATTTTCCATGAGCTGATGACCCGCAAGGTGCGAGACATTCTGCTGGTCTCCAGCCTTTATGATGCCTGTATCATGGAAGAAGACGGCCGGCTGTCGGAACGTATCATCAACGAGTACCGGGGACTCAATCTCAGCCAGCCGCCGCGCATCACCTGGGCGTCGACGGCCCAGGAGGCCTTGCAGGCCGTGGCAGACAGGCCAATCGACCTGGTCATCACCATGCCCCGACTGGTGGATATGGATGCCTTCGCCCTGGGACAGACCATCAAGGAGATCCGCTCCGATCTGCCGGTGATCTTGGTGACCCACAGTGCTTTGTTGCCGGAAAATGCCCCGGCTCCTTCCCGCCCGCCGGGAATCGACCGCATCTATGCCTGGTCCGGCAACACCGACCTGCTGCTGGCCCTGATCAAGAGTGTGGAAGATCGCTGGAACGTGGACCACGACACCCGCCGGGCCGGTATTCGTGTAATCTTGTTCGTTGAAGACTCCCCTGTTTATGCTGCCGCGCTGCTGCCCATTCTATATAAAGAAGTCGTTCTGCAGATCCAGGCGGCCATGGAGGACGGGCTCAATGAAGAGCACCGCCTGCTCACCATGCGCGCCCGGCCCAAGATCATTGTGGCTGAAACCTTCGAAGAGGCCGAGCGCCTGTGGCGCCGTTTCGAGCCGTACGTGCTGGGGGTCATTTCCGATGTCCGCTTTCCCAGGGGCGATGCGCTGGACCCCGATGCCGGGGTCGATTTTCTCTCCCGCATAAAGGCCGAACGCTTCGACATCCCCCTCCTGCTCACCAGCTCGGAGTCCAGCAACCGGGAAAAAGCAGAAAAAATAGCGGCTTCTTTTGTCGACAAGAATTCCCTTTCGTTGCTGGACGAGGTGCGGCATTTTTTCACGCGGCATCTGGGGTTCGGCGATTTCGTGTTCCGCATGCCCGACGGGCGGGAGATTGCCCGGGCTTCCAGTTTCCGGGCACTGGAAAAAATCCTGCCCGTTATCCCGGATGATTCTTTTTACTACCACTGGACCCGCAACGATTTCTCCAGATGGCTGTTTGCACGTACCGAAATCACGGTGGCCGCCCGCATCCGTCCGGTGTCGGCGGCCGATTTTGCAGATGACGTCGCCCGCATGCGAAGATACCTCATGGATGTCATCCGGGCCCGCCGCAAACGACGACAGAGGGGAGTGGTGGCGGATTTTGATGCCGATGATTTCGACCCGGAAACGAATTTCACCAAGATCGGCCGGGGGTCGCTGGGCGGCAAGGCCCGCGGCTTGGTTTTCATATCGGCCATGCTGCGCCGTTATCCACGGATTCAGGAAAAATTCCCTGACGTCGATATCCTGGTTCCCCGCACCCTGGTGATCACAGCCGAAGGGTTCGACGATTTTGTCGCTAACAACTATCTGAAGGATCTGTCCAAGAAGGATATCCCGGACGGGGCCGTGGCCGAGGCTTTTTTAAAGGCGACCTTTCCGGAGTGGATAGAAAGAGATCTAGCCGCCTACCTTGCGCAGGTGACGTGTCCGCTCAGCATCCGCTCCTCCAGTCTTCTCGAGGATGCCCAGTTCAAGGCTTACGCCGGGCTCTACCGCACCTACATGCTGCCCAATAGGGATCCGAACCTCACCGCCCGTCTGGAGCAACTCATCTGCGCCATCAAGCTGGTTTACGCATCCACCTATTTTCAAGGTCCCAAGGCCTTTGCCCAGCGGGTCGGCCACCGCACCGAGGAGGAGAAGATGGCCGTCATCATCCAGGAGATGATCGGCAGAGAAAGCGGGGGATTCTATTATCCCGCCATTTCCGGCGTGGCCCAGTCCCACAATTACTACCCCTTTGAGCGCATGAAACCCGAAGACGGCATCGCTACCATCGCCCTGGGGATGGGCAAAACCGTGGCCGAAGGAGCTCGTGCACTGCGCTTCTGCCCCCGGCATCCCCAGCTGCTGCCCCAGTTTTCAGCGGTGGAGGACGTGCTTAAAAATGCCCAGCGATTTTTCTATGCACTGGAAATACAGTCGTCTTTCCCCCGCGGCTGCGGGGACATCGGTGAAAAAGTCACTCTGATTAGAAGGGAAATCGACGACGCCGCCGTCGAGCCGTCGGTGAGGCTGCTGGCCAGCACCTATGTACCACAGGATCACCGCATACGGGAAACGGCCGTCCCCGGCGGGTATCCGGTTCTGACCTTCAACCGCATCTTGAAATACGGCGATTTCCCCCTGTGCGACATCCTCAATGAGCTTCTGCAGGCCGGACAGGAGGGCATGGGATGCCCGGTGGAGATCGAATTCGCCGTGGATCTGCCGCCCGATCCGCATACCAGGCCCACCTTTGCCTTTCTCCAGATCCGGCCCATGAGCGCCCGCATGGAGCTCAAGACGGTCGAGATACTCAGAGAGGACATTCGGCGGGCGTTCTGCTATTCCACCCACGCCTTGGGCAATGCGGAAAGAACGGATATCAGGGACATTGTCTATATCAAACCCGAGGCGTTCGACCCGGGCCGAACCGTTGAGATGGCCGCGCAGGTCGGGCGGCTGAACGCCGGCCTGGTGCAGGAGGGGCGCAAATACCTGCTCATCGGCCCCGGCCGCTGGGGGTCGGCGGACCGCTGGCTGGGTATTCCCGTGAACTGGGCGGATATCTCCGGTGTCGGTGCCGTGGTGGAGACGACTTCGGCCCAGCTCAATGCAGACCCCTCGCAGGGGTCTCATTTCTTCCACAACATTACCACCCTGGGGATCAACTACCTCACCGTGCGCGAGGGCGGAGAAGATTTCATGGACTGGCGGCAGGTTGCGGCCATGCCGGCCGCATCGCAGACGGATTACATCGTCCATGCCAGGCTGAAGGCACCGGTCAGTCTGAAAGTTGACGGACGCACGTCCCGGGGGGTCATGTGGCTGGATGAACACCCGTCTTGATTTCCTCCTGGCGGTGGTGTATGCGGGAGTCCGGTTCAGGTGGTTCAAGAATCTTTTTCAGAAGTAAATAACCGCAAACTACGAAACAGGGAGGGTGGAGCCATGGCCAGTCTGAGTGCAAAACTGTTGCGGCAGCGCAACCTGCACGTGCCCCAAAGTCCTTTCAACACTACCCCGGCGTTTATCCGCGAGGCACGCGGCGCGGTCATGCTCGACGTGGATGGCCGGGAATTGATCGATTTTGCCGGCGGCATCGGCGTAAACAACGTGGGTCACTGCCACCCCAAGGTGGTGGCCGCCATTTGCGACCAGGCCGCCAGATACATTCACACCTGCTTCCACGTGGCCATGTACGAGCCATACGTGGAACTGGCCGCCCGCCTCAACGAATTGGCGCCCGGGGATTCGCCCAAGATGACCATGTTCGCCAACAGCGGCGCCGAAGCCGTGGAAAACGCCGTCAAGGTGGCTCGATACGACCGGCGCCGGCCGGCGGTGATCTGTTTTGAAAACGCCTTTCACGGCCGCACCCTGATGGGCATGAGCCTGACCAGTAAAATCAAGCCTTACAAGCTGGGCTTCGGCCCCTTTGCACCGGAAGTCTATCGCATGCCTTTCGCCTACTGTTACCGCTGCCCCTTCGGGTTGCAATACCCGGCCTGTGACACGGCCTGTGCCGACTACCTGGAGGAGTTTTTCATCGGTCACGTGGCGGCCGAGTCCACGGCCGCGGTCATCGCCGAACCTGTCCAGGGCGAGGGCGGCTTTGTGACTCCGCCGCCGGAGTACTTCCCAAAACTCCTGCAGATCTGCCGCAAGCACGGCATTGCCCTGATCATCGACGAGGTGCAGTCCGGGGCCGGCCGCACCGGCAAGTTTTTCGCCATCGAGCACTGGGACATCGAACCCGATATCATCACCCTGGCCAAGAGCTTTGCCGGCGGCATGCCCCTGAGCGCCGTCATCGGCCGCCGCGAGCTGATGGAAAAGCCCCATGTGGGCGGCCTGGGCGGCACATACAGCGGCAATCCCGTCTCCTGCCGGGCGGCCATGGCGGTGCTGGAAATCCTGCTGGAAGACGGGTTGCTGCAGCGGGCCGAAGCACTTGGCCGCACACTGCGCACGCGCTTTGACGCCATGGCAGAGCAAAATGAACTGGTGGGGGAAGTGCGCGGCATGGGCCCCATGCTGGCCATGGAGCTGGTGGGTGACCGGGAGACCCGCGAGCCGGCCACGGAAGAGGCCAAAAAACTGGTGCAGCGCTGCTACGAGAAGGGGCTGGTTATCCTCTCCTGCGGCAACTTCGGCAACGTCATCCGGACCCTGATGCCCTTTGTGATCACCGACGAACAGCTGGACCGCGGGTTGTCCATCCTGGAAGAATCGTTAAAGGAGTTGCGGGGATGATATTTAAAGACAGCTACGCTTCATTTCAGGAAGGGGTAAGACGTTTCGAGGCCGCCATGGAAGGGATACCCGACCGCGTGCCCATCGTCACCCAGATGCACGAATTTGCCATGAAGGAGCTGGGCATCCCGGCGCGGGAGTTTTACACCACCCCTGAAATCCTGGCCGCGGGTACCCTGGAGGTACAGGAACGATACGGTATCGACGTGCCGGTGCTGGATTACGATGTCTACAACATCGAGGCCGAGGCCCTGGGACAGGCCATGAAATACAGCGATGGGGACATGCCCGATGTGGACCGCTCCAAACCGCTCATCCGGGAGCACGGCGACCTGAAGAAGATAAAGACCCCGAATTTTGATACCGACGGACGCTTTGCCCACGTGGTGGAGATGAACCGCATCTTCCGGCGCCTCATCGGCGGGGCGGAAATCACCATCCGTTTTTGCGCCCCCTTCAGCCTGGCGGCCAACATCCGGGGACTGGAAACCCTGCTCATGGACATGTACACGCATCCCGATTTCGTGCGCGAGCTGTTCGACCGCGTCGTCGAAGAGGTCCTGGTCCCCTGGGTGCTGCACCTGAAAAAGCAATTTCCGGCCGTGCGCAACATCTCCGGAGACGACGCCTCCGGGTCGCTGCCCATCGTCAGTCCCGACATCCTCCGGGACTGGATCATTCCTTACGTCCTGCGTCTGCGGGAGCTGTGCGGTCCCGAAGTGTACGTGCCCAACTGGGTGGGGGAAAAGCACCTCAAGGACCCTGAAGAGATGCTGGCGTACAAGCACCAGGTGTGCCCCGGCTTCGTGGAAGGACAGGATCCCGACGTGGAAGAACTGGGCCCGGAACTGTACAAGGATTTCGCCCGCAGAAAAAAGGTCCCGCTCATCCTGGGCGTGGGGGCGGCCTTCATGGCCATGAGCACCCCCGAACAGATTCGCCAGCGCGTGCGGCACTACATCGAGGTGGGCGGGCGGGACGGACGCTTCGCTTTGCTGCTGTGCAACCTGGGCGCCACCACCCCGCCGGAAAACGTCAGGGCTGCCGTGGAAACCGTGCGTGAGTACGGGCGCTACTCCTGAGGCCGATATTCATAAAAGAAAAAGCGACCTGTCCCATGCCCCACGCATCACAGGCCGGTCGTGCTTGCGATGGTTTTTTCCCCAAATGAACGCGGCCGGGAATCAGAAGGAAAGTTTTTCCTGACGGTAGGCGGTCAGGTACTGTTCACAGTATTCATCTCGTCCGGCCAGGGCCTCGGCCGCATATATGGTGGCCATCATGCGGCGGTTCAGGGGATCGACGATGGCTCCGTCGAGCCCCCTGCCGATGGCCATGGCCATGAAAGTGTGGTTCAACAGTGCCCGCTGGGGCAGCCCGTAGGAGATGTTGGACAGCCCGCAGATGGTGTGCACGCCCTCGAAACGGGCCATGATCTCTTCGATGGCCTCCAGAAACGCCACGCCGAATTCCTGGTTGGTCGAGATGGGCTGGACCAGGGGATCCACGTAGATATTTCCCAGTGGCACGTTGTTGTTTACCAGACCGTTGATCAGCTGGTCCGCGATCTCCAGGCGTGCGGCGGTGGTTTCGGGCATGCCCTCGTCGCTCATGCACAGGGCGATGATCTTGAGGCCGGTTCCGGCCACGATCGGCATGAGGGTGTCATACCGGTCTTTTTCCAGGGAGATGGAATTGAGCATGGCCGTGCCCCGGTGCAGTTCCAGGGCCGCTTCGATGGCTGCCGGGTCCGGGCTGTCGATGCAGCAGGGCGTCTCCACCGCTTCCTGGACGGTGGTTACCAGCCATTTCAGGTAATCGGCTTCCTGGCCTACGAAAACACCGGCATTGACGTCGATGTAGTCGGCACCGTTTTCCGCCTGCCGGCGGGCGATTTCCTGGATCTGTTTCCTATCCCGACGCTCAATAGCCGTGGCCATGGCCTTGCGGCTGGCGTTGATCAGTTCACCGACGATAATCATGGCGACTCCTGTGAATTCGCTGGTTAGTGCCCTTTTCAGGCCGCGCCGAGCAGTTCCTTGGCGGTTTCCACCGCGCCGCCGGCATCGGCACCGTAGCCGTCGGCCCCGATCTGTTCCACGAACTTGGGCGTCACCGGCGCGCCGCCGGCCATGACCTTGACCTTGTTGCGCAGGCCGGCCTCGGTCAGGGCCTTGACGGTCTCTTCCATCTTGGGCATGGTGGTGGTCAGCAGGGCCGACATCCCCACCAGAGCGGCGCCGTGTTCACTGATGGCGGTCACGAACTGCTCGGGCTTGATGTCCACACCCAGGTCGATGACCTTGAAACCGGCCCCTTCCATGAGCATGCCCACCAAGTTCTTTCCGATGTCGTGCATATCGCCCTGCACGGTGCCCAGAATCACCACTCCCAGGTTGGATCTGGCGCCGGCATCGACCAGCTTGTCCTTCAAAACCTCCAGACTGGCCTGCATGGCCTTGGCCGAGCGCAGCACCTCGGGGATGAACATCTCGCCGGTCTTCATGCGCTGGCCTACCACATCCATACCCGGGAACAGGCTCTTGTCGAGGATTTCCTGCGCCGGTGTTCCGGCTTCCACCGCTTCCAGGCACATCTTGGGCACACCGGCCAGATTTCCAGCGATCAACTCTTCGGTAATTTTGGTAAAAACGTCCGACATCTCTCACCTCCACATGGTTTATGTCAGCTATTGTTCGCTCAGCGCAACCCCCCGTTCTTCTTCGGCACTGTTGACTATGGTACGCAACTGCAGAAGCGTGCTTTCGGGAAGCGGTGGGGGATTGTGGCTCTCTATCAGATGGCGTGCCTTTTCGCAAGCCCGTTCGTACAGCTCTCGACCACCGGACAGTTCCCAGTTTTCCCGGATCTGCCGGTCGATCAGCCGCGGCTGGGACTGCGAGCGCATGTGGTCGAAGGTGCTGTCGTGGCCGATGAAATCCCCGAACGGGCCGATTTCGGCGATGATATCCACCGACAAGGTCTCGTCGGTGACCGGGATACCGTTGACCGCATGCTTGATCATAGCGGCGAATTCGTCGTCCATGACCAGCTGGCCGTAGTCGAAAGTGATGCCCGACTCGATCATCCCCAGCCCGTATATCACGTTGGCCCCTGCCAACGCGGTGAGCAGGCCGGTGATAGTTTTTTCGTGACCGGATTGGGCGTCACAGGTCTTGCTGTCGCCCTACCCGCCG
>CAYUAQ010000083.1:0-20250 GCA_964442705.1 uncultured Desulfobacteraceae bacterium | reverse complement strand
AAAATAATTTCCAAACTCCTCAAAATGATCGCCATTTTTTCTAATGCTCGCCTTAAATACAAATCCTTCAAACAGACCAAGAAGGAACTCCGCTTGCCTCTCCAATTCTTCATAGCTTGTCCTCTTATAGGAGTCGTAGGATTCAATCTCCTTGATCACGATATCGGTAAGTTGTCTGTACTTTCGATTGAATCGCGATTTCATCCGGTCATCGAATAAGCTCAAATAATAGAAAGCGTAATATGACTTCTCACTCAGCAGTTCATGGTTTTTGCCCAATCCAAACATTGTTTTTATTAATGCCTTGAGCCTTTGAGGACCTTTAGGGACACCGCTGATTGCCTCGTCGAGGTACTTAATATATTGATCCATAATTACATCGAAAAGCTCGAAAACCATGGCCTCTTTTGAATCGAAATAATGTAGCACCAAATTGGGCGAAACACCCATTTTTTTGGCAATCTTAGCCACGGATGCCTTGTGGATTCCCTCCTCGTTTACAACCTGCCGAAAATGTTCCAATATTTGTGGCTTGCGAATATTGTCGATTGATTTTCTTCCCATAGATAAGTTTTTACGTTACCCAAATTACAACGTCAAGAAATATATTGGTTGCTTACGCAATAAATCTAATGGACATTATGAAAAATCCATATCGATTGACATATTGATACCCAGCTCCCAAATTTCCGTACGAGCCAGCGAACTTTTAAACCCCACTAAGTGTAAATGATCACCCTCCCGACACTTTTCGACGGCCTCCGGTAGGTATTCAGCGACAGGGCTTTCCTGCACCCGTTCCGCGGGCTGGAAAGCTGAAGATTGTCGCGACATGACCGGAGAACTGAATGGAGCTTTTTGCCACATGGTGACTTCAACAATGATGGTTTTGAAGATTTAGCGATAGGAATTTCTGGTAGTTTTGTCGGAAAGACTGCCTTATCAGGAGTCGTCGAAATTTACATGGGCTCTAAAACCGGTCTTAAGCAGAAACAAATACTTACCCAGAAACGTTCAGGGAGAAATGAATTTGGAGATCAGTTTGGATACTCTTTAGCAATTGGTGATTTCAATGGTGATTGTAAAGATGATCTTGCTGTCGGTGCACCGGGTGAAGCTCCTGGCTCAAACCCACGCTCAGGTTGTGTTTTTGTTTTCAAGGGAACAAATTCAAAGCTCAAACCCTTTCAAGGAATCAATCAGGAAACTGGAAATCTCGACCCCAATGAGGATCATGATCTATTTGGATGGGCTTTGGCCGCCGGTGATTTTAACGGCGATGGTAAACATGATTTAGTTGTTGGCGCACCGAGAGATATAGCCAGCGATATCGATGATATTCGAGCAGGAGCAGTATTCTTATTTAAGGGTAAATCGAATGAACTCGCTGGATGGCAATTTATCTCACAAAAGGGTATAGGTGCGCGAGAGTCCAGTGATTGGTTTGGGGCAAGTTTGGCTGTTGGCGACCTTAATAAAGATGCAATAGATGATCTAGTTGTTGGATCTCCTGGAGAAGATCCTCCACATTCTCCAGAATCAGGTTATGTTTTTGTTTTTTTAAGTGCATCTACACGATTAAATTATTGGGAAGGTTTAAATCAAGAACCACTAGATTCTAATGATTTTGGCGATTGGTTTGGAGGTTCGGTGGTTATTGGAGACTTTATGGGAAATAACGTACCTGATATAGTAGTAGGGGCACCTGGCAAAAGAAATTCAGGATCCCAAAAGGGCGCGATATTTTATTACATGAACTCAAGTCTTGAGCTTGTGAAAACTTATTAACCCTACAACAATACTTGTACCCTTGTTCTGTGACCAACTGGACGGCATCCTGGATGAATTCTTTGGCGTAATTTTGCCGTGTTCGTTTTGTGTTCATCGGACCCCTCCTTTTCGGTCAAGTGACTTTTAGCAGGAAGTCCGTTTTTTTACACCACAACAACAAACCCATGACGGCCATACCCCCTGTTCCGGGGGCTCCGTTCGGGGTCTTGAATTGCTTTACGAATATGCGTATTTAATAAATGCAGTTCTAATCCCAATGGCAGTAGCGCTACAGTTCCCAAGCATTTGTATGGCCCATGAGCGGGGAATCCCCTCCATTATAATAAAACAACAACTACACGTCTGGCGATAAAAGACCTCAGAATTTTTCTGAAAGTGGAGAATTTTCTCCAATCAAAGCCGGGAGGTAGTACTAATGGGAAGGGATAGTGTAAAGGACCTGAATACCATGGGAGGGCTGAGGGAAGAAGCCTTTCAGACCGGCAGCTGCCAACTGTCCTCATGTAACCTAATCAAAAGGGTGCTGTCCTCTCCCACGGCAAGAAATCTCACCGTTCAGCATGGATCGAACCGTTTTCTAACCCGCTTTGATGCCCTGACATGTTGGGTGCTGCGCAAACTGATTCCCCGACACCTGGCAAAAGGCCCACCACCCGACCGCCGGATCTATTACTGACGCCTGGCAGTGAGGGGTCAAGCGCGCCGGGCCATGGTGACCATGCGATTGGTCATGGTGCCGAAGTCGCCTTGGGCGTCCCGACGCATGAAGTCGCTCAGAAAACCGATGTCGGAGAACCCGGCCTCTTTCAGCAAACCGGAAATTTCCTCTTTTCCGTAAAGCCTAGTACAATAGGTGTTTTCCCTGACGAGTCCGCCGCGTTCGGAAAAGACGCGCTCCCGGCAGCAGATGACCCCCTCGCCCAGCTCGCGCCGGCGTTGCACGCTGATGTCGCCATCCACTTCATGGGTGGTTTCGGGGCAGAAGTTTTTGACTACGAAATCAGCATCCGGAAGGTCCAGCAGCAGGCGGCCACCGTCATCCAGGATGCGGGCGGCCTCGGCCAGGATACGCCGGTTCTCGTGGTCCTCCACGAAATAGCCGAAGGAGCTTCCCAGCACCAGCACGGTGTCGAAACAGCGTTTACGGAATCCGGTCTGCCGGGCATCTCCGCGTACGAAGCGCACTTTCAGGTTCTCTTCAGCCGCCCGCCGGCTGCCCAGCGCCAGAAGATGCCGCGAATAGTCCAGCAGGAAGACCCGCCCAAAGCCCCGCCGGGCCAGTTCCAGCGAGTGCCGGGCCTGCCCGCCGCACAGGTCCAGAATGCGTTCACCTGGTTCCAGGTTGAGAACCTGCTGGATGCAGTCGATCTCACGGCGTGTGAGGTCATCGTCGCACACCGAGCGCGCATCGGTCTTCAGGTACAGCTCGTCGAAAAGCGTGCGCCACCAGTCTTTGTCCACGTCAATGGTCACAGTGGGCTCCAAAACTGAAAATGCCGTCCGCGGCGAAGATGGCCGGCGATCCCCGCCAGGGCTGGGAGCGCGCGATCTCCAGCTCTTCCTCCTCGATACGAATCATGTCGTCCAGCAGGCCGTCGTGCCACATCTTCTCCAGCACCAGGCAGTCGTCCCAGATGCGGACGCAGTAAGTGTCCAGCTCGTCGATCTGGGCGGCCGTGATCAGCCGGGGCCGCAGGGCGATCTTGACCGGCCCCAGCAGGTAGGTGAACTGGAAGTCCAGCGCCATGGCGCGCTGCTGCTCGACGGCACCGCGGATGTCGTCGGCGCCCATGGCCATGATGGCGTCGTTGATGCGCGCCGTGGCCTCGGCCACGGAAAACTGCGAGCGCAGCACGGCCAGGGGCTGAAACCCGCCGCCGGAACCCACGTTGGTAGGCACGCTGCCGTAACGGCTCACAAAGCCGAAAGTCTCCCCCGGCCCGAAGAGGCACCGGAAATCGGTCTGGTAGCTCACCAGTTCCACGGCCTCTTTTTCATCGTCGTACTGCGGGATGTCCTCGGCCCACAGGTGCAGGGGTACCTTCTGCTGCACGATGTAGTCCCCCTGCTGCAGGGCTTCGGCTATGGCCGCGTCGGCGTCGGGGTGCACGCCGCCCACGCGCACACCTCTGCCGGAATACCCCCGCTCGGGCTTCAGGACCAGGTCCGGCCAGTTTCGCCGCGTCCACGCGACCAGGTCGGAGATGGATTCGCCCCGGGGCCCTTTGGTGGCGCGGGGGAAGAAGCGTCGGGTCCACGGTGTGCGCGCTACGGTGCCGGCGTGGAAGGCCTGGTTGCGGTCGGGATCGGTGAGTATCTCGAACATCCCCTTGGCATTGATGGGTTCCGTGCCGCGCGGGTTGATCACCCGCCCCTGGCGCACGGCTGACAGCAGGGGCTCCAGGCCGTGCTTGCGGTGCAGGGCCAACAGCACGTCGGTGTTGAAGTCCATGAAGATCACGCCCACCGGAACGCCCCGGTGGCAGACGCGGCCGTTGACAAGCTCCAGTTCCTGGGGTGCCATGAGCGCTGCGGAGAGGCCTTCCACGGCGTCGAGGCGCTCGGCCAGGTTGCGGTTTTCCACCACGTCGGCCAGGGTTTCCTCCTCGGCCACCACGGCGATGAGACCGGGATTCTGTCCCTCCAGCCGCCGGTAGGCCCTCACCAGCAGGTTTGCAAACCCACCCACCGGCGACAGCAGGGGCAGATCGAAATCAAGGTCTATTTCCATCAGGTTCCGGCTGGCGGCTACCTGCGTCCAGACCGCCCTGCCGATCTCCTGAGCCATGCGCTGGTAGTCCCATCCGCCGGGGCTTCCCAAGTTCCACTCGGAGTGGTACCCGATGATTTTCTGACTGTCCAAGTGAGTCTCCGTTGTTTAGGTTTGGACTGTGCGTTGACATATGGCATCAAGATAACCCCTCAAGAAAGCTGAGCAGATCCCATGCCGTGGAGCACAAAATGGTTCTCGGTGAAGCGGAATTGGTCATCCGGGGAAAAAGCCATCCGTCTGGCCGGCGTCAGGAATTTCAAGCTGTCTGAGGAGCTGGCGACGAGTTCTTGAAATTCAGACGGTCAGACAGATGATGCCCCGGATGGACATAGGAGCGGAATCGAAAACCATCTTTCGCGGAACGTCAGCGCCCGGCGGTGATTTAAGCGTATTCTTGCCAAACATCATCGCTGCCGGCGGCGAAAGCTGCGCTCCAACCGCCGGAAGCCGACCTCTCCGCTGGAAAGCACCACGGCGGCAAAGCGGGCCGGGTCCTGGCGGCCATAACGCTGGTAGAGCCTTTCAAAGGATCTCAGCCCTGTCGTGTAACACAGCTGGTAGCCGGGATTCAACGGGTATTTGCGCACCACCGAGCGGGCCCTGCCCGGGGGAACGCCAGTTTCCACCAGGCAGGCCGCCGCTCGAGAGAGGTCCATCCGGCCGGTCTGCAGCTCCAGGTCCACCTTGCCCCGCACGGCGCGCCACAGCCGCCGGCGGGCCATCAGCAGCCGGTCTTCGGCCGTGAAAAAATAGCCCGTGCGGCGCATCAGCTCTTCGGCGAAACAGGCCCAGCCCTCGTAAAAGGTGGGGTGTTCCACCACCCGCCGCACCGGGCGCCGGTGCCCCCAGCGGTGGATGTCCAGCAGGTGGTGGCCGGGCCAAGTTTCATGGGCACTGAGGATGCGGTACTCCCGCTGGTAGGACTGCTTTTCCTCCCCTGGCCGATCGGCGCCATGGATATGGAAGGTCCCGCCTGTCGGCGGATGCCCCGGTTTGATGCTGTAACTGGATGCCGCCCGGATGGCCGAGAGATAGTCGGGAACCGGTCTGACCCTCACAGGGCAGCGGGCCGCCAGTTGCTCGCTGACCAATCCGTGGGCCAGGCAGTGCCGGCAGAGCCGCTGCACCTCGTCAGCATAGAGCTCCAGCAGCCCTCCCGGGCCTGCTTCCGGCAGGGAAATGGCGCCCACGACTTTCTCGAGTGGACGGCCGTTGAAATGCGCAGCCAGCATATGCGCGATATCAGCGCGGGCAGCCGCGATCTCGTCGTCCAGTTCCACGGCCACCTGCTTCACGGACAGACCCGTGTCCATGTGGTCGCGCACGATGGTCTCAAACACCCATGCCGGCAGGGTAAACCTCTTGCGGCAGGTCAGGCCGCGCAGGGTATCCTCGAAACGCACCAGTGCCGCCAGGGCACTCTGGAGTTCCGGCACCCTGGGAAGGAGCAGCTGCAAGTACTTGCGGGTGTCAACGGCCATCTCCAGGCCCAGTTCGCAAAACAGCTCGGGAACGCCCTCCAAATGCCGCCGTCCGCTTTCCAGAAAGCCACCCAGGGTGCACCCCCGCAAGTGGACGGCATCGGGGTCTTCGTCTTCCAGGGCCTGGGCCAGGCCGATGCAGGCCATGGAGAGGACCAGGGTGGGTTGGGTCTGCCAGCTGCGCACCGTCTCCAGCTGGCCGGCCAGGGTGACGGCCGTACGCCGGAGCAGATCCCGGTCGATGCGGTCTTCACGGTCCCGGGAGGCGGGGGTTTCGTGGCCGCAGGCCAGCTTCTCCAGCGAGGAAGCAAAAGCCTTCAGCCGACTGACCGTGTCGGCCACGGTGTCCGGGTCATAGCGGTCCCAGCGGGTCCAGTCGACCGGCGTGAGGGTAGCCTGGGGGAAGAAGTAAAACTCGTCGCTGGCGCACGACACCGGAAACCGCCGCGCCAGCAACGCCATCATGTCACGGCCCATCTTTTCGAGGGCCGCCCTGTCAGCAGCTTCGGGTTCGGACACGCCGAAATTTCTCCATATAAAAGCCGTCAGCTGTCAGCTGAAAATCAAAACCCCCAATACCTTTTCCCTGAAACCTGACACCTGATACCTGATACCTTTTTCACCTAAAACCTGACACCTGACACCTTTGTAACTACCTCCGCGGCAGCATCAGCACGAAAGGAATGCCGACCAGCCCGGCCCCGGCGGCAATCACATAGGTGGTGTGCAGGCCGATGCGGTCGGCGATCATACCCACCACCACCACCACGGCCGAGCGCGCCAGGAAGGAAATCATCATGAACAGGCCGTTGGCCGCCGCCGGGCTGCTTTCGCCGGCGTGCTCCTGCACCAGGGCCAGCATGACCGGGGTAGTGGACAGCAGGGTGAAACCGGTCAGCAGGAGCGCTGCTACCCGCACCCAGCCACCGCTGTAAACGAACAGCAGCAGGCTGAGTGGTGCGCCCAAAAGGGAAATCAGCAGCATGCGGCGCCGCCCCAGGTGATCGCTCAGCGAACCGGCCGTCAACACCCCGGCCACGCCCGAGGCTTCGAAGATGGTCAGGGCCGCCCCGGCCAGCCACAGGTTGCCGCTTTCCATCTCTACAAAGGTGGGTAGAAAGGCGGTCATGGCGGCGTGCATGAAGCCGCGGGCCACCAGGATGGCCGAAAGGGGTGCCAGCACGCGGCGCATGTGCCGCCAGGTGGTGCCGATGGACAGGTTCTGCCGGCGGTCGGATATATCCAGGTTCACCCGCCGAAACCGCCAGTAGAGCCACCCCGATGCGGCCACGCCCACCAGCATGACGGGATAGAACCCCTCCAGGCCCATGAGCGACACCGCGCCCACGGCGGCCAGCGGCCCCACCGTGCGCGCCAGCTCTCCCCCGGTCATGAAAAAGCTCATGCCTCGGCCCTTGCGGCCGCCCGCCAGGCGGGCCACCATCACCGGCGCCGGCACGTGAAAGAGGGCCACGCTGATGCCGGCCACGAAGAGCAGGAGCAGCAGCACGCCGTAACTGGGCGCCACGCCGATGAGGCTCATGGGGATGGCCGTCATGGCCGGTGCCAGGATGACGAAATAGCGCACGCTGATGCGGTCGGCCAGCTGGCCGATGTACGGATTCATCAGGGCCGGAATCTGCATCACGGTAGAGAGAAGTCCGGCCTGGGTGAGCGACAGGGAGAGTTTTTCGATGAGCAGCGGCAGCAGCGGCGCCAGAAAAGCGGAGAAGACATCGTGGACGAAGTGGCTGACGGACAGGGCCAGGATCTTGCCGGTGTCAAAAACGGACCCCACGCCGCCGGACGGTGCACCCGCCGCAGTCTTTTGAAGGGATGTCATGGAGCGGACCTCTACTCCCGATCGAAGATGGTCTTCAGACGCTGGAGTTCGGCTTCGGCATCCCGTACCATCTCCTCGATGATCTCCTGAAGCGGCATGATCTTTTCCACCAGGCCCACGGATTGCCCGGCCATCAGCGACCCGCCTTCCACGTCCCCGTCGATGGCGGCCTTGCGCAGGGCGCCCACCCAGAAACGCTCCACCTCATACTGGGCTTCTTCGCGGTCGATTTCCCCGGCATCCAGCCGCTTGAGCAGTTCCAACTGGAGTTTGCTGAAGGAGGTGGTGCCCTCGTTTTTCAGTGCCCGCACCGGGATCACGGGCAGCCGGCTGTCGAACTGAGGGGTGGCCACGGCATCCCGGGCACGGGCCTTCCGGAAGACCTCCTTGAAGCGTGGGTGCGCGATGCACTCCTCGGACATGACGAAGCGCGTGCCCATCTGCACGCCGGCGGCGCCCATCATCAGCAGGTGGGCCATCATGCGGCCCGTGGCGATGCCCCCGGCGATGAACACGGGCACCTCGTCCACCTGGAACAGGATCTGCTGCAGCAGGATGGACAGCGCCACGGGACCGATGTGCCCCCCGGCCTCAGAGCCCTCCAGCATCAGGGCGTCGGCCCCGCGTTCGATGAGCTTGTGGGCCAGCGGCGCCGTGGGGGCGAAGCACATTACCCGCGCACCGGCGTCCCTGGCCCGGGCGATCTCGCGCTTCTTGGGAATGCCGCCGGCAAACACCACCAGGGGACACCCCTTGTCGCACACCATGTCCAGCTGCTGCCGGTACATGGGCGCCAGGGTGATCAGGTTGACGCCGAAAGGCCTGTCGCTCAGGCGACGGGTCTCGTCGATCTGCCCGGCGAAGATGTCCACCGGGGCGTTGCCCCCGGCCAGCAGCCCGAACCCGCCGGCGTTTCCCACGGCGCTCACCAGGCGGGGATCGCTGACCCAGGTCATAGCCCCGCACATGATGGGATACCGGGATCCCAGGAACTCACGGCCGCTTTCAAAAAAACGATCGATCAGCATGCTTTGTTCGCCTCGCACATTTCGTGTTTCATGAACTAGACGGGTTTTTCCCTTTACTTTGTGCCTTTGTGCCTTTGTGCCTTTGACCCTTTGTGCCTCGCTTTTCAATTCACCAGACTCTGTACAGGCGCCGGAATCAGACCGCCCAGGCGCACGAAGCGGTTTTCGCCGCCGGCGTTGTTGACCGTCATGATGGGGCACTGCCCCAGCAGGCCGCCGAAAAAGGCGCGCTGGCCGGCTTTTTTTCCAGGCACCGGGATCAGCCGGGTGGCGGTGGTCTTTTTGTTGATGACGCCGATGGCCATCTCGTCGGCCATGAGGGCCGCCAGGGTTTCCTCGGAAGTGTCGCCGGGAACGGCCACCATGTCCAGTCCCACCGAGCAGACACTGGTGATGGCTTCCAGTTTTTCGATGCACAGGTGCCCTTCGCCGGCGGCCTGGCCGATGTTGAGGTCCTCGCTGACCGGGATGAAGGCCCCGCTCAGCCCGCCCACGTGGGAACTGGCGAAGGCGCCGCCCTTCTTGACGGCGTCGTTGATCATGGCCAGGGCCGCCGTGGTACCGGGCACACCGATACTCAGCAGCCCCAGGCTCTGGAAGATCTCGCCCACGCTGTCGCCCACGTGGGGCGTGGGCGCCAGCGAGAGGTCCACCACCCCGAAGCCGATGTTGAGCCGCTCGGCCACCTCCCGGCCGATGAGTTCGCCCACCCGGGTGACCTTGTAGGCCGTGCGCTTGATGATCTCGGAAATCTTTCCCAGGTCCATGGGGTCGTCCCCGGCCAGGGCGCGGTCGATGGCCTTTTTGACCACGCCGGGGCCGCTGACGCCCACGTTGATGACGGCATCGGGCTCGCCCACGCCCAGGTAGGCCCCGGCCATGAAGGGAATGTCCTGGGGGATGTTGGCGAACACGCACAGCTTGGCGCAGGCCAGGCCGTCACGGTCGGCGGTCAGCTGTGCGGCCTGCTTGATGATGCGCCCCATGAGCAGCACGGCGTCCATGTTGATGCCGGCCCGCGTGGAGGCCACGTTGACCGAGGCGCACACGCGCTCGGTGCGCGCCAGGGCTTCGGGAATGGCGTCCATCAGGGCGCGGTCGCCACGGGCCACGCCCTTCTGCACCAGGGCTGAAAACCCGCCGATGAAATCCACGCCCACCTCTTTGGCCGCGCTGTCCAGGGTTTCGGCCACGGCCACCATCTGCCCGCGATCGAAACCGGCGGCCGCCACGGCCATGGGGCTCACCGAGATGCGCTTGTTGACCACCGGTATGCCGTACTTCTGGCCCACCTGATCGCACACCCGCACTAGATCCCGGGCCACGTGGCCGATGCGCTGGCGCACGTTGCTGCAGAAACGATCCAGCTCGTGGCTGCCGCAGTCCACCAGGTTGAGCCCCAGGGTCACGGTGCGCACGTCCAGGTTCTCGTTCTGTACCATTTCCAGGGTGGCCAGGATCTCCTGCTTGTTGAGCACCGCTACCCCCTTTACACCCGGTTGATGGTTTCGAAAATGCGGCGATGCTGGATGCTGATGGTAAGGCCCAGTTCTCTGGCCTTTTCCCGCAGATCCTCCTGCAGCCTCTCGGTGTCGGTCTCCGCCGGCACATCCACCTCGTAAATCATGATGTTGTCGCCGGGGTCGTCGCCGCCCTTGAAAACAGCCTGCAGGTTGGTGACGTTCACGCCGTGGCGGGCGATGACCTCGGTGATGCGGGCCACCAGGCCCTTCTGGTCCGGCCCGCGGGTGGTGATCACGAACGGTTCACTGGCCCCGGCGTCGAACCCGGGGCCTTCGGCCGTCACCGGTTTGATGAAAACATGTTGCCGCAGGGGCGCCAGTCCCTCGCTGAGCCGGGAACTCAATGCCTCGATGCTCAGGTCATCGGGGGCGGTGACGATGAAGATCCCGGAAAACTCGTTCTGAAGAATGGTCTGGGACACGTTTTCGATGTTGCAATCGCCGGCGAACAGAATCCTGGCTGTGGCGGCGATGATGCCGGGACGATCGGGTCCCAGCACCGAGATGATGACCCTGTGCATCGCTCCTCCCCCCGCTTTTTACTGCTCCCGAACCGGGGGCGACGCAGTGGCCGGAGCGGTCCGGGCTGTTGCGGTTTATCGGTTGAATACCGGCTTTACCCTATGCTAAGAAGACATGCAGCGTAAAAAGTGAAATGAACATAAAGGTGTCTAAATGTCAAAAGGTAATCGGGTAACGACCTTTATCAAAGAACACAAGACCATGTTTATCGTCATCAGCGTGGTGATGCTGCTGCTGGAGATCGAAATCTTCGCCGTGGCGGTCATGAAATCCGGCCGCAAGTCGACCCTGCAGATCCTCAATGCCCAGGGCAACGTGATTTTCGAAACCGACGGCGATCACCTCAGCCATTTCGACAAGTATTATTTTGAAAAGACCTTCGGCCCCCTGGACCGGTACGAAACCAAACTGGTCACCCGGGACCGGCCCTTTCCCTTCAGGGCCTGGTTCGTGGCGGCGGTGGGCATTCCGGTGGGGGTGGTGCTGCTGCTGGCGTTCGTGATCAAGGCCGTGGTGGCCCTGTTCCAGGGAGAGGAGAAGAGCGGGGGTGAAACCGCGGCGGTGGACGAGACTGTCTACGAAACGCGCCTCGAGAAAATCATGGCCCGCATCGGGCGCTTCAACATCTTCACCATCGGTTTCCTGATCTTTGCGGCCATCTTTCTCTACTGGGTGGTGCCCAACGTGGTCACCTACCTGGGCAAGGTGGGCATCGAAACCCTGACCCGCTACAAGTGGCTCTTCGCCGCCGTGGCCGCCACCCTGTGCGCCCTGGTGATCTGGATCATCTACCTGCGTTACCTGCTGGCCAAGAAATCCATCGAGAGCCAGACCGAGCTGAAGAAGCTGCGCCTGCAGATCGAGGCCGGACTGGTGGAGCCGGCCCCGCTGCAGATCGACTACGACCAGGTTCCCGCCGAAGAAAAAGCCCCGCCGCAGAGCCAACAGCCCTCTGCGGACACCGGGCAGGGGGAAGCCGCCGACCGGCCGGTCTCCTGAAATCGGACCGGGCCTCGAAGAGCTGTCAGTACACCTGTTCCGGCTTCTGTGCCAGCCAGGCCGCCAGCTGCTCGAGCCCCTGGCGGATGCTTGTCTGCGGTTCATATCCCAGATCGCGCCGGGCGGCACCGATGTCGAACCAGTGGGCCGCGGCCAGTTCATCGGCCACGAAGCGCGTCATGGGCGGCTCCGACTTGACCCTCAAGACAGCGTAAACCTTCTCCAGAAGAGCACCCAGCACCCAGGCGCTGCGCCGCGACATGCGGCGCTTGACGGGCCCCTTGCCGGCGGCCCCGAGGATACGGTTTACCATCTCCCACAGCGGCAGCGGCTGCCCCTGGGTGATGAAGTATACCCTGCCGGAGAACCCGGGGCGCGCCAGCAGGGCCTGCATGGCCAGCAGGTGGGCCCGGGCGGCATCGTCGATGTAAACGGTGTCCACCAGGTTCCCGCCGTCGCCCACCTGCACCAGGCGTCTTGCCCGCCGGACGATGCGCGGCACCAGGTGGTTGTCACCGGGCCCCCAGACGAGATGGGGGCGCAGCACCATCAGGGGCAGATCGCCGGCCGCGGCGCGCACCTCCTGTTCGGCGATGGTCTTGGTCTGCTGGTAGGCCGAGAGAAAATGCCGGGTGTAGGGCAGGCTTTCGTCCCCGCCCTGGATGTCGCGCCCGTCGAACACCACGCTGGGCGAACTGGTGTGGACCAGCGCCTTCACCCCCTGACGGCGGCAGGCCGCCAGCACGTTGCGGGTGCCGGTCACGTTGATGCCGAAATACGACCGGTAGTCGCCCCACACCCCGGCCAGCGCCGCGGTGTGAAAGACCACATCCACGCCGCGGCAGGCCTCGGCCACCGACCCGGCCCGGCGCACATCGGCCCGCACCTGCTCCACCCCCAGCTCCTTCATCCAGGGATAAGAGGAGCGTGACAGGCTCCTCACCCGGTGGCCGGCCGCCGCCAGCCGACGCACGATGGCACCGCCCAGAAAGCCGCCGCCGCCGGTGACCAGCACCGTCAGGGGCGTGGCATCTTCTGCTGACTGCACTCGCCTTCTCCTTTTTCCGTCTGGCGATTGGGGTCCCAACCCGATCGCCGCGCAACATCAGTATCAAAAAGACCGACGGTTGACAATCTCATCCAAAGAAATTCAACACCCGTGTGACGTCTCGTCACAGCCGGCCAGCGCCTGGACAACCCATGGACAATGCCGGAACCTGCAAAATGTTGGTATTGGCATAGGAATGTCAAAATGTTATCATTAATTATCATACCACGCCGGAGCACCGGCCGCGACCATCTGTAGACAACATCGGGTCCACGTGCGCCGCAGGTTCTGCGCTTCTTTCAGGGTACCCAAATGTCATCATCCCAATTAATCAAAGAGACGGACTGGCAACAGGTCGTCAACGCCATACCGGATCTTGTCATGATCCTGGACACCCAGTACCAGGTCCTGTGGCTCAACCAGGCCATGGCGCAGAGACTCGGCCTCGGCGCCCAAGAGGTCCTGGGCAAAACATGTTACCAACTGGTCCACGGGACGTCGGCGCCGGTGGAGCGCTGCCCCTTCGCCACCATGCTGGCCGACGGCCGCACCTGCCGGACGGAACTGTGCGAAGAGAAACTGGGCGGCATGTTTCTGATAAGCGTATCCCCGTTTTTCAACCGCGAGGGGCGTTTGAAGGGCGCCGTTCACATCGCCCATGACATCGGCCCCCTGAAGCGGGTGGAAAAGGAGCTGCGGGAAAACGAAAGGCGCTATCGCACCTTGTCCGAGGCCACTTTCGAGGCTGTTTTCCTGTCCGAAAACGGCGTGTGCATAGATGCCAACCGGCGGACCACCGAGCTGTTCGGTTATGAATACGACGAACTGATCGGCATCTCCGGCACCGAACTCGTCGCCCCCGAGTGCAGGGAGCGCGTGGAGCACTACATGCTGTCGGGATACGAAAAGCCCTATGAAGTGGTGGCGCTGAAAAAAGACGGGACCCGATTCAACGCCGAGATCCGCGGAAAAATGATGCGGTACAAGGACAAGACGGCCAGAGTGGCCGTCATGCGGGACATAACCGAACAAAAGCGCGCCGAAAGGGCCCTGCGAAACAGCGAGCTGAAATACAAAACGCTCCTTGACAATATACCGGACATCATTTTTTCCACCGACCGGGATGGAAACGTCATCGATATGCACCTGCCCGGGGAGACTTTTTTCGGCTATGAGAGAGATGAAATCATCGGACGGCACTTTTCGTCTTTCGTCTACCGCGAAGACAAGGAACAGCTGATCGCGGTAATCAGGGACCTTCTGCATCGGCGTATGGACTACACCAGGGGCGTGCGCTGCCGGATCGTTTCAAAAAACCACATCCCCCGATGGGTCGAGATAAACCTGCACACGAGATTCGATGACCGGGGCATCGGGATACAGACCGATGGCGTTATCCGTGATATCAGCCACATCAAAAAAACCGAAGCGCAGCTCAAGCGGTTCAACCGCAACCTGAAAAGGGCCTTCGAAAAGCGCAAGGCCCTGTCGACGCGTTTGATCGAACTGCTGGAAAAAGACCGCCGGCAGATCGCCATGGAGCTGCATGACCACATGGGGCAGTCCATCATCGCCCTGCGCACGGGGTTCAACACCATTATCGGCCAGCTGAAAAAGGCCGCCCCCTCGCTGGTTGCGTTGGTCGAAAGTGTGGAAGAGAAAACGGTACGCGAGCTGATGGAGCTGAAAAACATCTCCTACAAGCTCCGGCCGAACATGCTCGACCACCTGGGGCTGGTGCCATCCATCCGGACCCTGATATCCGATTTTGAAACGGCCTCCGACTTTCAGGTGCAATTTTTCGACAAGGACGTTCCCCGGGAAATCGAACCGGCGGTAGCGCTTGCACTGTACCGCATCGTTCAGGAAGCGCTGATCAACATTGCCAAACACGCCCGTGCCAGCGAGGTCTTCATAAGCCTGATCAACAAGGGCGAATCGCTGGCACTCAGCATCGAGGACAACGGCGTCGGCTTCGACCGACAGAAACTGGCCATTTCTGAAAACGGCAAAAGCCTCCTGGGGATCTATATCATGGAGGAAAGGGCTGTTCAGGTCGGCGGAGACCTGACCATCGAATCCCAGCCGGGTAAGGGGACCCAGGTGATGGCGGAAATCCCGCTGTAGAGGTCCGCGGCCATCTTTCAGCCGACAACCGCAAAACCGGCCGCTGACTGGTCACCAACAGCAATGGAGCCAATGAAACCAATGGAAACGGCGGAGACAAAAACAAGCGTAATGATTGTCGATGATCACAGGGTGGTAATCGAAGGCATCCGGGGCGTGCTGGGCGATCTGCCGGAATTCGAGGTGGTCGGGGTGGCGCTCAACGGTAGGCAGGCCATGAAACGTATCGCCTCCCTGGTGCCGGACCTCGTTATCATGGACATTTCCATGCCTGATTTGAACGGACTGGATGCCACGCTGCAGATCAAGAAACAGTTTCCGGACACGAATGTTGTTATCTACACGATGCACTCAGAAAGCGAGTATGTCATCGAGCTTTTCAAGGCCGGCATTTCCGCCTACATTCTGAAGGACAGTCCCTTGTCGGACCTGGTCCTGGCCCTGAAAGCCGTGCGCCAGCGAGGCACCTACTTCAATGGTTCCACCCAGCAGATCCTTCAGCGGCATCTGAGGGATCTGGAAGATGGCCAAAAACACCCCGACGGCTTTGAAAGCCTGAGCCTGAGAGAGCGCGAGGTGCTCCAGCTCTTAGCCGAGGGCAAATCCATCAAAGAAATCGCCTCGCAGCTGTGCGTCAGCCCGAAAACGGTGGAAACCCACAAATACAACCTGATGGCCAAGCTCAATGTGCGGCGGCTGGCGGATCTCGTTAAAATCGCCATCAGGAAAAAGCTGACCTCGGTATAGGGTTTATTTCGTTTAAAATCAGGTTTCTCCTGATTTACAACGGTCTCCAATGTGTATATTTTATTCTCAAAATTAGGAAGCGGTTGCCGGAGCATTCGGAAAAACAGGCGAAACGTCACCATGGCATGCAGGCGGATAACAGGGGAGGTCAAGATGGCTAGCAAAATCAGAGGAGGATCGTTCCACCAGAGCGCTGGCGTGCGTCACACCGCCAAAAGCCGGTTGACCTACGGGATAGACATGCACCACGCCGATTGTCGCTGTGATTTCTGTGAGAAAAGGATCAGCGCCAAACTGGCTCACCAGACGGGAGCCGGCCTGACTTTATGTCCGGACTGTCTGGGGTACATGGAAACGCTTCCCCAGGGCGCCGAAGAGATGCTGGAACGCTTTTTGATGGGGAATGTGGTTTAACAGTATCCGGCCAGCTGGATGAGGCACCACCAGTAAAACAGAAGGCTGCGCCTGTTTGCTTCCAGCGAGATGAGAACATAATGCCCGAGGGACGTGAGGTCCACGGGCCTTTCGGCTATGAACAGCCTGACCCGGTTGATGGGGGTGCAGAAAAAGCGAAGCGTCTCCAGGGACTTCCGCCTTTCATCCACCACCAGCCAGCGGCCGTCGCGCGTGGTGCGCTCGGCGAAAGTGTTGGGCAGCCCCGTTCCCACCGATTCCATGCGGGTTTCAACAGCCACAAACCCGCTGCGGGGAGCCACCTGAAACCACCCTTCCACCAGTGACAACTCGACCGAATGGCGATAGGTCAGCCTGATGAAATCATCGGAGGCCACCCGCCCCGCCCAAAACAGGCGGTTGTTCTGACGCGGCAGCCGCACCGTTACGACATGCACCGGCCACAATGACACGCCCAGTATGACCAGCAGAGCGACGCCCACCCCAATGGCGGCTTTGCTGTTCATCACCCTCAAGCGGCAGCCGGCGGCGCCTGCGAAGCAACGATCTGGGGGCGACGGGCCCGCTGCCACAGAAACAGGGCTACCAGAATGATCATGGCCAGGGCGTTGGCCTGGAAATGACTCAACGTCACCGGACCAACCACCAGATCCGAGGGGTTGACCAGGACGAAGGCCAATGCCAGGAAAACGAAGCGTTCCCAGATGCGTGTTTTCACGATCCAGTGGCCTTGTATGAACACCGACCAGCAGAACATGCCGATGATACAAACGGGGATGAGAATCACCAGCTCCTGCCAGTTGGTGTGGTACATCAGCAACTTGGGGTTGTACACGAACATGAACGGCAGGGTGAAGGCGGCCAGGTCCAGGCGGAAGGATTTCCAGCCGGTCTTGATGGGGTCCGAGCCGGCGATACCGGCGGCGACATAGGCGCACAGCCCCGCCGGCGGCGTGTCGTCGGCCACGATGCCGTAATAGAAGACAAACAGGTGAACCGCCAGAATGGGCAGGCCGATACCCTGCTCCTGGCTGAGGGTCAGAATGGCCGGTGCCGTCATGGCCGCCATGACGATGTAGGTGGCGGTGGTGGGCAACCCCATCCCCAGGATGATGCAGGCGAACACCGAGTAGAGCAGCGTCAGGAACAGGCTGCCGCCGGCCAGCATGGAGATGAAGGAGGCCATCTTGAGGCCCAGGCCGGTCAGCGTCACCACCCCGATGATGATGCCGCAGCAGGCGCAGGCCGCGGCCACGCCGGCCATGTTGCGGGCGCCGGTTTCCAGGGAGTCCAAAATTTCACCGGCGGTGCGCCTGGCCACAAACCCCCTCTTTAGCCAGGAAGCCGGCATAGGCGGGGTCTGTGGTCTGCCCGTTGGCGGCCGACAGGCGCGGGAAAGTGCGGCTGGAGCGCAGGTAGTTGTTGAAGCCGGCCAGGGTTTCCACGCTGTCGCAGGTGAACATGGTGGGGTGGAAGTAGAATCCGAGGCGCAACTGGTCTGCTACCGCCGCGGCAATTTCGGAGCGTCCCTGGCCCAGGTTGACCACCACGGCACCGCCGCTGGCATCCAGGTAGCGCCGGCCGGACCGGTCTTCGATAAAAGCGCCCCGGCCGCTGACGGCCACGGGCAGGTCCCCGGAAAGTTTGCGGTGAAAGACGTGCCCCGGTCTGGTCATTTTGTCTCGCTCCAGCGGAGGCTCAGGTTCAGAATCCGCCGGGCCTCGTCCGGTGTGGCCACCTCCCGGCCCAACAGGCGGCTGATCTTAACGATGCGCTCCACCAGCATGGGGTTGGTGGCCAGCTCCCCCTTGCGGTAGTAAATGTTGTCCTCCAATCCCACGCGAACGTGACCGCCCATCAGGATGGCGTGCACCGCCATGGGCAGCTGGGCGGCACCCATGGCGCTGACCCCCCAGGTGGCGTCCGGGGGCAGGAACATCTTCAGGTGCGCCAGGTGCTCCACGCGGGCCGGCATGGCGCCTTTCAGGCCCATGACGAAGTTGAAGTGCAGCGGCGGGTCGACGAGGCCGGCCTTCACGAGGTCGACGGCGTTGTGCAGCATGGCCAGGTCGAACACCTCTATCTCCGGCTTGATGGCGCGCTTCTTCATCTCTTGGGCCAGGCCCCTGACCAGGTCCGGCGGGTTGACGTAAGCGGAGTTGGGGAAGTTGACGCTGCCGGTGGTAAGAGACGCCATCTCCACGTCCATGGCCAAGCGCCGCCGCCGGCTCTCCAGATCGGTGCCGGCCCGGCCGCCGGTGGACACCTGCAAAATCAGCCGGGTGCGGCCGGAGAGGGCTTCCACCACCTCCCGGAAGCGCTGCGGGTCATCCGACGGGTTCTGCGCCTCGTCGCGTACGTGAATGTGCAGCACCGAAGCCCCGGCCTGTTCGCAGCGCAGGGCGTCGGCCACGATCTCATCGGTGGTCACCGGCACGTGCGGTGTGTGTTCCTTCCTGGGCTTGGAGCCGGTGGGCGCAATGGTAATGATCAGCTTCTGGTGCACTTTATCCCTTTCCTTTCCGCCAATAATCGCTGGCTGTAGATCATCCACGCCGCTAAGCATCACCGAAAGCTTGGTGCTGTTGACGATATATCCTCTTTTGATAGGGCAGAAAAAACCTCAAGTCAACCGTTCGCATCCCCCCTTTATTTTTTCATGACGCTTGCTTCACTCACGTTTACGGGACCGGCCGCCGATGCGGCGTCGAAACCACCGATCATTGACAATCTACTTTCAGGTGATACAACCTTGCGGGAAAACCGAACAGGGGACGATCTTTCCGTAAAAGGGACCGCGCAGACCGCATGCAGCCACAGGCATTTCAAATCCCCTTCGAAAACCAGGTGCTGGTCGGTGACGACATGACCGGCGGCCGGCGGCCGTCCGTGCTCCTGCTGCACGGCGGCGGGCGATCGTGCCGCTGCCGTTTCGACAGCCTGCACCGGTCTTTTCTGGCGGCCGCAGATCCTCCCAGGCGGGCACGCCTGGTGCGGCGGATCATCGACGTGATCCGCACCGGCATCGGCTGAAGGCGACCTCCGCGGAACGCTCCGCCCTTGCTCCGGCAAACTACTTGCGCAGGTCGAACTTTCGCTTGAACACCGACCGCGCCAGCATGTTGATCTGCGCCTGGGTGGTGCCTCCCCCGATCTGGAACATGCGCACGTCCCGGAACATACGTTCCAGCGGCAGGTCCTGGGAATAGCCGTAGGCGCCGAACATCTGGAGGCTTTCGCTGACCACCTCCAGGGCGGCGTGTCCGGTGTAGGCCTTGGCCATGGAGGCTTCGTCCATGTAGGGCAGCCGCACGTTGTGGGGCAGATGACGGGCATTGCAGGCCGCACGGTAGATGAGCAGCCGGGCGGCGTTGAGCTTGATTTCCGAGTCGGCCATCATCCACTGCAGTCCCTGGAACTTCGCCAGTACCCGCCCGAAAGCGCGGCGCTTTTTCATGTAGTCCACGGACAGGTCGTGGGCCCCCTGGGCCAGGCCCAGGGCCACCGCGCTGGCCCCTATGCGCTGGCCGTTGTATCCGTACATCAGCTTTTTGAAGCTCTCGGTCCCGTTGCCCATGACGACCACGTTCTCGGCCGGCACCTCGCAGTCCTTGAAGATCAGTTCGGTTTCGGGGATGCCGCGCAGCCCCATGGCACGTTCCACCCGGCCGAAGGCAAACCCTTCGGAAAAGGCCTTTTCGATCACTGAGCGACGGGGAATGCAGATGATGCCCCTGCCCCCCAGCGACGTCATCACCTTGCGGCTGATGCCGCCGCCCACGATGACCCTGACGATGAGTTCTTCCGTATCCGCATTGACGCCGGCCCGAACGGCACGGGCCAGTTCCTCGGAATGCCCAACCAGCGCAAACTTGAACTTTCCCTGGTGAATCCCCATGAAATTCCCCTTTGGTATTTTTCTTGATTGCCATAAAACAAAGAAAAGTTAACGTT
>CAYUAQ010000082.1:0-20441 GCA_964442705.1 uncultured Desulfobacteraceae bacterium | reverse complement strand
CAAGGTCCACTCGCCGGTGCGGGTTTTGAACATGTGGCCACTCAGTCCCACGAAGTCTCCGATATCCAGCTGTCTGAAAAGCCGGTAGGTCTCATCGCCGACGCGATCCCTGCGGATATAGGCCTGCAGTTGGCCGGTACGGTCCCGGAAACGAACGAAAGCGCTCTTGCCGAACCGGTTGATGGCCATCATGCGGCCGGCGACGGTCCATTTGCGCGCGTCCTCGCTGCAGTCCGGCGGCAGCTCGTCTGTCACCTTGCGGATATCGGCTACGGTGTGGGGCACCTCGAATCCATTGGGGTATAGATTGATACCAGACTGCTTCAGTTCACCCAGCTTCTGTCTGCGCCTGGCAACAATGTCGGTCGGCTTTTCAGTTTTCATTCCTAATCGTCTTCATATCCATTGGTGTGAGGAAAAACTGCCGGTCATCCTGCCGAAATCATTACGACATATGGATCCGTCAACCACACGGCAACTTGATAAGAGCGCCGGGGCTACACAAATCAGATGACATAAAAGTTTAAAATTCTAATTTATCTTCACCACCCTGTCAAGGCGTAGTTGGCGGGGTATGCGGGCCGAGGACAAACTACCCGCTGCGTTTTCCGGTTTTCGGGAGGCGGCGGGCAAAATAGTCGCCGAAATAGAAGGCCATGACCATGCGGGCGTACTGTCCGGCGCGGGTGCCGATCAGCTTGTGATGGGCAACCACGGCCGATACGACCAGGCTCTGGGATCCGCCCTTTTCACTGGCAAACCCCACGAACCAGTCGTATCGCGGATCGTTGTTGATGCTGCCGGTCTTGCCGCCCAGGTTGAGTTTCGAAAGCACTTTGTCCCGGGAATAGCCCCGGAACACCTTGCGTGCGGTTCCCTTTTTGACCGTGGTCACCATGAGCTGCCGCATGGTTTTCGAGGTCTGCTCCGAGATGGCCCGGCCGGCAACCGCCTTGGTGGAGCGGTAAACCGTGTTTCCATCATTGTCGACAATGTGCTGCACAACGGTGGGTTCCATCAGCCGGCCGCCGTTGACCGCCGCGCTGGCGATCATGGCACCGTGCAGCGGGGTGATGCGCGTGGTCTGGTTGAATCCGCTGGCCACCTCGGCCCACTGGTAAGGTTTGTCTGAAACCACCAGCCTGCTCGGGGTTACGGGCACCTCAAAGCCCACCTCGCGGCCAAATCCGAATTTGCGGGCGTAGGCCTCCAGGCCATCTCCCCTCAGATAGTTGGCACCCAGCTTGCCGAAAACCGGGTTGACGGACTGGGCGAAAGAATCCCTGAGGGTGATGTGGCGGGTATAGCGATTGTTTCTGTCCTTGAGCTGCGATTTGTAGAGGGTGTGCTTGCGGCCATTGTAGCGCAGGGTGGAACCGGGATTGAGCCCCAGTTTTTCAATGGCGGCGGCGGCCGTCACGATTTTAAAAATGCTGGCTGCGGGGTAAAGGACGCGGGTACAGGGGTCCTGCTGCGCATCTTCCCGATTGTAGCCCACCATGGCCAGCACTTTACCGCTGTCGGGATCCATGACCACCACTCCCACGTAGCGTGAATGATCCCGATCCAGCTTGTCCATCAGCTGTTCCTGGAGGGAGGGATCCAGGCTGGTTTCCACCTGATAGCGCCCAGTGCCACTGTCCACATAAAACGACCGCTGGTGCCGGTTGACAAGGGATTGCCCGGCCAGCAGCGTGCGCACCCGGGCTTTGTCCCATCTGGCGGCGCCAGCCGCCGGCTGGTCGTGCCCACCGGTTGTCCCGGCCACCGAAGCCGTGGCGTGAGGCAGCCGCCGTCCGTGGCCGGAGTTGTCCCACAGCCCCGTGAGCACCACCGCGACCGCGGCCAGCACCACGCCTGCCAGCCCAAATTTTACAGCGACCCGCAGCAGCTTCCGGCGCTTTCTGCGGCGCTGGAATCCTCGCTGGCTGAGCTGCCACGAGCGGTAGCCGCCGCGCCCCTCAATGATCTCTTCCTTATCGAACAGCATTTCGTCAACTCGTCAGCGAATAGGGGTTCCCGGCGTCATCTTCCGGTCTGGGGTCACCAGGGACAGCCACTGGCCCTCACTGGCAGCCAGCAGCATACCCTGGGAAAGAACGCCCATGAGCTTGGCCGGTTTCAGATTGGCCACGATGACCACCTGACGCCCCACCAGCTCACGGGGATCATAATGCTTGGCGATACCGGCCACAATGGTGCGTTTTTCGCCACAGTCCACTTCCAGCCTGATCAGCCTGTCGGCTTTGGGAACCGCTTCGGCATGCAGCACCGTGGCCACCCGCAGGTCCACCCGGCTGAACTCCTCGATGCTGATTTCATCTTTGAGATCCGCCAATCCCGAAGACGCGGGGGGTGCCGGCTGCTTTTTGGGACGGGTGTCGATGCGTGGGAACAGGGCAATGGCCTTGGGCAGGCTGGTTGCCGGGGGCAGATCCCCCCAGGCCCGCAGGCGGTCCATCAGGTAGAAGGGTTCCTCTGCGTTCAGCCCCAGGTGTCGCTGCATCTTAGCCGCAGTGTCCGGCATGACCGGGTATACCAGCCCGGAGACGACCCGCAGCCCCTCAAGCAGGTTATAGATAACCGCCGCCAGCTGCCGGACACTGGATGCGGATTTAGCCAGCTCCCAGGGCATGGTGTAATCCACGTAACGGTTCATCTGACCGATGAATTTCCAGACGGCGCCCAGTGCGGCATGAAATGCAAAGGTCTCCATTTGGCGTTCAAAGTCATCGATGGCCCGCAGGGCGTCGTTTTTCAGCCCCTGGCGCAGCTTCGGTTCCAGATCCGGGTCCACTGCGGGCACGCGGCCCTCGAAGTAGCGATGGGCCATGGCCAGAACACGGGAGAAAAGGTTGCCCAGGTCATTGGCCAGGTCGGCATTGATGCGCTCCACCAGGGCCTCTTCGCTGAAACTGGAGTCCAGACCGAAGGTCATGTCGCGCAACAGGAAGAAGCGAAAAGCGTCCAGCCCGTATATGTTTTTCAATTCCAGGGGTTCGATGACATTTCCCAGGCTCTTGGACATTTTGCTCTGGTCGACATTCCAGTACCCGTGCACGTTGAGGTGCTGATAGACCGGAATGTCGGCGGCCTTGAGCATGGTGGGCCAGTAAATACCGTGGGGCTTGAGAATGTCCTTGGCGATGAGGTGCTGGGCATGGGGCCAGAAGGTGGCGTAGCGTTCCCCATCCGGATATCCCAGGGCCGAGACGTAGTTGAGCAGGGCATCGAACCAAACGTACGTGACATACTCCTCGTCAAAGGGGAGGGTGATACCCCACCGCAGACGCGACTTGGGCCGTGAGATGCACAGGTCTTCCAGCGGCTCCCGTAAAAAGGCCAGCACCTCGTTGCGGTAGCGCTCCGGTCGGATGAAATCGGGATGCGATTTGATATGGTCGATGAGCCAGTCCTGGTAACGGCTCATCCTGAAAAAGTAATTGGCCTCGCGGATACGCTCCGGTGCCTTCTGATGGTCCGGGCACTTTCCGTCCACCAGTTCGCGCTCGGTGTAGAACCGCTCGCAGCCAAAACAGTACAGGCCCTCATATTCGCTGAAATAAATGTCGCCGGCATCGTATATCTTCTGCAGCACCTGCCGTACCACGGCGATGTGGCGCGGCTCGGTGGTGCGGATGAAATCGCTGGGGAAAATATTGAGTTCCGGCCAGAGCTTGCGGAACTCGGTACTGATCATGTCCACGTAGCTGCGGGGACTCATGTTTTCTTTTTCAGCCGCTTCCACGATCTTGTCGCCGTGCTCGTCGGTGCCGGTCAGAAAAAAACACGCGCGTCCCTGCATACAGTTGAACCGGAAGACCACGTCGGCCACGGTGGTGGTATAGGCATGCCCCAGGTGGGGGCGGGCGTTGACGTAATAGATGGGGGTGGTGATATAAAAAGGGTCAAGCATTTTTCTTCCTGTTTTGTGGTTTCACGATATCGCCGCTTTCAACCTCGATCTCCTCGCCGTCCCTGAGGCGGACGGCCACCGTGCCGCGCAGGGCGTTGTGACGCACCACCCGACCCCTTCCCCTGGGTGTTTCCACGGTTTTGCCGATCTTGGGCAGTTTTCCCCGTAATTCCCGGTAGGTCTCGTATTCAAAAGTCAGGCAGCACATCAGCCGACCGCACTGTCCCGAAATCTTGGTGGGGTTCAGCGACAGGCTCTGCTCTTTGGCCATGCGGATGGAAACCGGCACGAATTTCTCCATGAAGGTGGCACAACAGATCTGCTGGCCGCAGCGGGCCAGGCCGCCGCACAGTTTGGCCTGGTTGCGGATGCCGACCTGGCGCATCTCCACCCGCACGTTCAGCTCCCGAACCAGCATCTTGACCAGCTGCCGAAAATCCACGCGGCCATCGGCGGTGAAGAAAAAGGTCAGTTTGCTGCCATCGAAAGTGCTCTCCACCGAAAACAAGTTCATCTTCAGCCCCAGTTTTTTGATACAACCAAGGCAGAACCGATAGGCATACCCCTCGGTTTCAGCGTTGGCGTTTTTCTGACGGATGTCTTTTTCCGTGGCCAGACGAAAAACTTTTTTGAGGGGCTTATCGATGGATTCCTTATCCACGGTGACCGGGGCTTTGGCGACGACGCCGAACCCCAGCCCCTGGGATGTCTCGACGATGACGCAGTCACCGAGGCTTAAAACAAAGGCGCCGGCCTCGAAATCGTATACCTTGCCGGCGGGTTTGAATCTTATGCCAACTATTTTTTTCATGGTTGCGCGAACCGCTTCACTTTCCTCAACCGGTCCCACGGGAGGCCAGCTGCAGCAGCAGTGTTTCCGCTATCAGTCTGGCACCGACGTTGCTTCGCAGATCCATCTGCGCGCGCCGCACGGCCCGAATATGCGCCATCACCCCCGCGACCGGGATGTGTGCCGCCTGATGGCCCAGGCTGTCACGCCGATCCCGATGAATCACGCCCGCCGGAAAGAACCGGACGATCAGAAGATCCCGGAGCCAGGAGATCAGCACATCGAGGGCTCCGGCCAACAGCTGCGTGTCCGCCGCCAGCTTGTCCGCCAGGGCCAGCAGACGACCGATCGGCATTTGCGGAAGCTGCTGGAATTCGTCCACGACCCAGTCCCGCAAATGAAACCAGCCTTCTTCAATCAGTTTTCGGCTGCGGGTCAGGCTGCCGCCCGAAAAAGCCGCTGCGGTGTGGGCCGGCTCGGGCTGGATGCCCGCCTCGGCCGACAGCAGATCAGCCAGCTTCCGGCAGGGGATAGGGTTGAAATGAATCCGTCGGCAGCGCGATACCACCGTCGGCATCATTTCAGATACCCGTTCGGCAATCAGGATCAGCACCGTGCCAGCGGGAGGCTCTTCCAGCATCTTGAGGAACGCATTGGCCGCCGACGGGGTCATGTGCTGAGCGCCCGTTACGATGACCACCCGTACATCGGCCTCATAGGGTCGCATGGAGAGCGAATGCTGCAGGGAGCGGATGCTGTCGATACGAATAAAGGTGCCGGCGGGTTTTACCCGCAGTACATCGGGATGGACACCGGCTTCGATCTTCCGGCAGGCGGTGCAGGCGCCACACGGGACGGTTCCCGTTTCCGGCATCCCGCTCGCTCGCCGGGTTCCGCCGGAATTCGGACGACGATGCCGGCAGTTACAGGCCTTGGCAAATTCCATCGCCGTCCGCAACTTCCCCACCCCCTCTGTTCCGGTAAAGAGAAACGCGTGGGGAATGGTTTCACGGCGCAAAAGTGCGCGGATGGCTGCAACGGGTTTATCCTGACCAATAATGGACTCGAATCCAGTCACGAACTAATAGTCGACCCGTTCTTTCAGCTCTTTTCCCGATTTGAAAAAGGGTAGTTTTTTGGGCTTGATGGCCACTTTCTCGCCGGTTTTCGGGTTTCTCCCGGTATAGCTCTTGTATTCTTTGACATAAAAGCTGCAAAGTCCCCGGATTTCCACCCGGTCGCCCTGGGCCATGGCCTCCGCCATATCATCGAAAAATATCTGGACCACCTTTGTTGCCTCCGCCTTGGAGATGTCGGCTTCATTTTTCAAGGCGGCAATCAGCTCCAGCTTGTTCATCGAGCCTCCTCAAATGGCTATTTAAGGGAAAATCAGTATAACTGAAAACTTATAAACTGAAAGATTATAATAAGTCAAGTAGTTATGGAATGAGTCCCCGGAAAATTTCCACATCCTCTTCGTCCACATCCACCGCCGCCCACTGGCCAAGGGCTTCCACGTTTACCACTACGCGCCCCTTGCCCCGGTAACGGACAAAGGTTCCGACAACACCCTCGAAAGGTCCCCGGACCACGATGACCCGGTCTCCTTTGCGAAAACGGCTGCCGGTAATCACGGGTTGATCGCCGGAGACCATGATGCGAATGGACGCGACGGTATCCTCCGGCACGGCCACAGGCCCCTGGCGGTTGCCGATCAGCCTGACCGCCCCTACCGTTTTCAGGATCTCCAGGTGCTTGTATGGGTTCAGGTCGGTCCGGACAAAAATATAGCCGGGGAACAGCGGCACCCTGATGAGCATGCGCCGATCCCGCCGCCGGCTTCTGACCTGCACCTTGGGCAAAAAGGCATCGAAGGATTTCTTGGCAAGACCCTCGCTGACCACGTTCTCAAAACGGCTCCTGGTGTGCAGCACATACCAGGCCGGTTTTAAAATGTCCGCACTTGTCATGTTCCCGTCTTCCAATAAAAAAGACCCGGCTGCGCACAGGCATGTTGCCGGATCCCATCGGCATCGGACAGGGGGGAGAGAGGGCGGTGCGCCGAAGACACCCCTGTCGCCGGGTTTATTGAACGATGGAGTCTTCCTGACCGGCCCCGCGCACGCCAAAGGTCTTGCCGAAGCCCCCGATGCCGGTGAGGTCGATCATGAATGTAAACCGATCTTCCTCCTGCTCACTGGTGTAATTCATCCTGAAGGCCCAGCACTGGGACTGATAGAGGAATCCCCCCCCGGCTCTTACCCTTTCACTTTCTTCCAGATCCTGCTCCCACTCACCGGTGAGCCAGAGCTTGTCATTTACATTGATCAGCAGGCTGGTGTAAATGGAGTTGTAATCATCCTTCTTGCGGCGATGCTCGACAAAAAGGCGGTCGCGGCGGTAGTCGGACAGCCGCAGCGCAACACCGTTTTTAATGAAATCGGTTTTGTAGACATCAAGATCGACCTGGCCCTGCAGGGCCAGATATTTGAAGGGCGTCAATTCCAACTCGGCGTGCAGGGGCATGAAAGGGCCGATGTATTCTTCATCATCCGGTTGCGGCGTCAACCCGTCATCGCCGTCGTTGAAGTCGTAGGACTGCTCCACATAGAACCACAGCACCCGTCGATACTCATAGTCCCAGTCGTTTTCAAGCGCTGCGGTCTGCCCCTTGGCGTTCTTCTTTTTCCGGGGGGTCTTCTTCAGCTTGGAGGTCAGTGTGTTGGTCAGTGAGTAGGTGAGCAGACTTTTCTTGCCGATGCGGTCGATACTGTCGAAATCCGGCAGGTCGTCCTGATCGACTTTGGGGGCGTAACCGTATACGATCCGCGGCCGGAACTGGTGTTTGATGCGCTCCACCCGCTTGCCCCCCACTTCAAACACCCGGAACACTTCGGTCTTCAGGTCCGCCCCGATGTTGTAAATGCCCCTGGTCTGGTCCCTGCCGGGGTTGTTTTCTTCATCCCAGAACTGGGTCACATGATAGGCCGTGCCACGCAGCCCCGCCGACGGCTCGAAAGTAAAATAACCTTTGTAACGCCAGGGCAGAAACAGCCTGGGATAGAGGTCTCCGCGCAGCCCGGCCTCGCCCTCTTCGCGGTAAAAGTAATTGAAACTGGACGTCAGTTTGTAATAGATGGGCGTCTCCAGCATCTGCTGCTTGGAACCTTCGAAACTGACAAAGGGCAAGTACTGAAGGGTAGTATCGGGATCGTCGGAATTGCGCAGCCGCGTGTCATCATTCCAGCGGGCGGCCGACTCCAGGGAGAACTTGCCCCAGTTGCGTCGGAGATCGACCTGGTTGATACGCACCGGATCATCGTAGTCGTCGATGTCGCGGCCGAAAGTGTTCAAAAACGCGTCGCGGGTATCGTGATATCCCGTCATCTGGTCTCGGATTGCCCGCAGGTAATCCTGATCGCTGACCACATCGACATCCACGGTGGCGGTAAAGGCGTAGGGCAGGCTCTGGTCGGCCTTGCCCCGGATCCAGTAGCGGTCTTTGTTGGTGCGCAGCACGTCGTCGCCGGGGTACCCCCAGTCTTCACTGTTGGTCCCTTGGCCGTCGTCGATCTTGGTATCGCGCCAGTAGTCGGCCATCAGGGTCCCCTTGGACCAGTCATCCAGCATGTAGCGGTATTCACCGCCTATTTTGAATCCCCGTTTGGAAAAGACCTGGCCAAAGAAGGTGGCATCCGAATTTTCATTGATGGCCCAGAAGAAGGGCTGAATGTACTGGAATCCCAGCCGGTCGGACTGATCGAATTCGGGCAGCAGAAAGCCGGACTGCCGCTTGCGCTTGGTGGGAAAAATCAGGTAGGGGGCCCACAGAACCGGCACGCCCTTGACCCACAGGGCGGCATTGCTGACACTGCCGAATCCCTCGTTGGTCAGCTTGACGTTGCTTCCGGTCAGCTTCCAGTCGGGCGAGGGGCCGTCGCAGGTAGTTACGGATATCCTCTCGGCCGTAAACGTCTCGGGCCCCACCTTCTGAATTTTTTTCCCACGGATGAAAAAATGTTTTTCCTTGTAGAAAACGGTCCCGTTGTAAATGGTGCCGGTTTCGGTATTCAGGTCGATTTCGACGCTGTCGCCGGTAATGATGTCGCCGCCGGCATTGAGAATGACATGCCCGCGGGCAAAGGCTTTCATGCTCTTCTGATCGAAGCGCACGAAATCGGCCGTCAGCTGCGTATCCCCCCTGGAGATGCTCACGTTGCCCTTACCGATGTACTGGTCGGTGCCCCGATCGTATTTCAACTCATCGGCCGCCACCCGCCATGGCTGTTTGCCGTTTTTCTTCAGGGCCTTGAGATCGGCCGCCAAGGCGGGCGAAACCAGTCCCCAGAAAAGGAGGAGCCATACCGCCAGGCTCAAACCGGCAAAAGATATCGGTTTCAGTTCCCAATCACGGCGCCCCACCCGCTGCGCGCCTCCCTCACCAATTCTGCGTACACGCCCTGGTATTTTCATGCAGCCTCTATGCATAATTAGATGCCCGGGAATTACCAATTGACGCTGCCTGATCTTTCGGGATAATATGCCGTCCTCACGTTCGGGCAGTATAAAACCGACTTGCTTGTAAAAGTCAAGTTATTGTTATAGATTGCGTCACTCCGGAACCCTTGGCACTCCGGATTAGCCGCAGAAACCCCGATGCGGGCGATGCTCACAATACACTGTTGTTGAAAAAGTCGTCGGTTGAAAACCGGCAACCGTCAAGCGAGAAACATTTCATATGCACGTTTTACTGACCAACGACGACGGAATTCATGCCCAGGGACTGGCCGTGCTCTGCCGTCAGTTTGCCCGTCAACACACCGTGACCGTGGTCGCTCCGGACAGCGAGCGCAGCGCCATAGGACACGCCATCACCCTGCGGATTCCACTGCGGGCCGAAACGGTTCCCCTGCCGCACACGACCGCGGCTCACGCCGTCAGCGGAACACCGGCCGACTGCATAAAGCTGGCGCTGAAACAACTGTTGGATCAGCCCCCTGACCTGGTGGTCTCGGGCATCAATCCCGGGGCCAACGTGGGGGCCAACGTCAACTATTCCGGCACCGTGGCCGCCGCCAGGGAGGCGGCCCTGGCGGGACTGCCGGCCATTGCCGTCTCCATCCAGGGACGTACCCCGCGGCATTATGAGTCCGCGGCCCTTTTCGTGCGGCAACTGGCCGAAAAAGTCCGGCGGAGGGGGCTTCCGGACGGTACTTTCCTGAGCGTCAATTTACCGGATGTCCCCGGTTGCAGGGCCGGCGGCGTCACTGTCAGCCGACAGTCCACCAGCCTGGCCGCCGAGCATATCGACAAACGCCGTGATCCTTACGAGCGGCCCTACTACTGGCAGTATTACCGTTTGCCGCCGCGGGCGGAAGAGGCCGGTACGGACACCCATGCTGTTTTCGGACAACGGGTTTCCATCACGCCGCTGAAGTGCGACACCACGGATTATGAAACCATTGAGAAATTGAAGGGCTGGGAACTCGACTCCTTCTGCAGTTGAACAGTTTAACCTTAACCGACAACCGAGAACCGTCAACCGGAAACCGATTTAGCGCATGTTCATTAGCTTTGAAGGCATCGAGGGGTCCGGCAAGACCACCCAGGTTCGCCGGCTGGAATCGTTTCTGGCCAGCTGCGGCTACCGCTGCCTCCTGACCCGCGAGCCCGGGGGCACGACCATCGGCGAAAAGATTCGCGCTATTCTGCTCGATCCGGCCAACAAGCAAATCTGCCCGCAGACAGAGCTGCTGCTCTATATCGCCGACCGCGCGCAGCATGTGGCCGAGGTCATCCGCCCGGCGCTGGCCGATGGCCTGGTGGTCATCTGTGACCGCTTTGCCGACGCCAGCGTGGTCTATCAGGGCATGGGTCGCGATCTGGACGCAGACCTGGTCATCAGGCTGCACCGTTTGATGCTGGGGCATTGCGTCCCGGACATCACGTTTCTGCTGGACCTTCCGGTAGAGACCGGGCTGGGCCGTGCCTGGAAACGCATCGCCGCCGGACCACGGGACGCCGCCGACAGCCGTTTCGAGGAGGAGACACTGGCCTTTCATCAGCGGGTCCGCCGGGGGTACCTGGATCTGGCCCACCGGGAGCCGCAGCGATTCGTGGTCATCGACGCCTCCCGTGACCCGGACAGGGTCACATCCGATATCGTCGCGGCCGTGAAAAAGAGAATCAAGAATGGATAACTTTTTTCCTTTCTATGACTGCTTTGCCGGCGTAAGGTATTAAATATGAGCAGCTCGATTCTGAACACCATCGGCAACACCCCCCTGATCGAGATCCGGCGCCTGAACCCCAACCCCAAGGTGCGCCTGCTGGCCAAGATAGAGTATTTCAACCCCGGCGGATCCGTCAAGGACCGTCCGGCCCTGGCCATGATCGCCGCCGGCGAAAAATCCGGGGAGCTGACGCCCGAAAAAACCGTCATCGAAGCCACCAGCGGCAACACCGGGATCGGTTTAGCACTGGTCTGTTCCGTCAAGGGGTACCGCCTGCTGCTGGCCATGTCCGAATCCGTCAGCCAGGAACGCCGCAAAATTCTGCGTGCCAGGGGGGCCGACATTCTCCTGACGCCCGGTCATCTGGGCACCGACGGCGCCATTGAGGAAGTCTACCGCGTCGCCCGGGAAAACCCCGGAAAATACTTCATGGCCGACCAGTTCAACAACGAGGCCAACTGGCGGTCGCACTACGACGGCACGGGCGTGGAAATATGGCGCCAGACCGATGGGCGGGTAACCGTCTTCGTTGCCACCATGGGCACCTCCGGCACCCTCATGGGGGTCTCCCGGCGACTGAAGGCCTACAATCCTGAGATCCGCATCGTCGGTGTGGAACCTTATCTGGGCCACAAGATACAGGGCCTGAAAAACATGAAAGAGGCCTATCGACCCGAGATCTTCGACAAGCGGCACCTGGATGAAAAGGTCAACGTCGAAGACGAAGAGGCCTTTGAAATGACCCGCCGTCTGGCCAGGGAAGAGGGGCTCTTCGTGGGCATGAGCAGCGGTGCCGCCATGGTCATTGCCCGCCGGGAAGCGCGGCGCCTGGACGGCGGCACGCTGGTGGTCGTCTTTCCCGACGGCGGCGAACGCTACCTGAGCACGCCGCTGTTCACCGTGCGAGAGAAGGTTTATCTGAATCTGTTCAATACCATGAGCCGCGCCAAAGAGCCCTTCGAACCCCTCACGGCCGGCAGGGTATCCATCTATTCCTGCGGTCCCACGGCTCACGCCCGCATGCACCTGGGAGAATGCCGGCGCATGGTGTTCGCTGACCTGCTGGTGCGCTACCTGCAATACCGGGGCTATGATGTGCGGCACGTGATGAACATCACGGACCTGGACGACAAGACCATCCAGGGGTCCGAAGCCGCCGGCAAACCCCTGGCCACCTTCACGCAGGAGCATATCGAGGCCTTCCGGCGGGATCTCGTGCTGCTGGGCGTCAAGCCGGCGGGGGCCTATCCCAAGGCCAGCGAGCACATCGACGACATGATCCGATTGGCTGAAAAACTGGCGCAAAAGGGATATGCCTATGAAAAACTGCGCTCACTGTATTTCGATATCTCGCGCTTCGCCGATTACGGCCGGCTGTCTGGCATCGATCTGAATAAGATAAGGCTCGGTGCCACCGTCGACCTGGACAACTACGAAAAAGACAATCCGAGGGATTTTACGCTTTTCAAACGCGCCCGGCTCTCCGAACTCAAACGCGGCATATACACCAAGACCCGCTGGGGCAACGTACGTCCCTCCTGGCACATCCAGTGCGCGGCCATGAGCATGAAATATTTGGGAGAGCGCTTCGACATCCACACCAGCAGCCGCGAACTGGTCTTTCCCCATCATGAAAATGAAATCGCCATAGCCGCGGCGCTGTACGGCAGCCCCATGGCCAAATACTGGCTGCACTGCGAAACCGTTCTGGTGGACGGTAAAAAGGCGGTCAGCAAACGGCGGGAAATGTCGCTGCCGCAGATACAGGCCATGGGCTACAGCGGCCGTGAAATCCGTTACTGGCTGATCACGACCCACTACCGCCGGCCACTGATTTTTTCGCCCGACCGGCTGGCGGCGGCGGCCCACTCCCTCCGGCGCCTGGACCGTTTCGTGCGCAACCTGCAGCAGCACCGTGGCTCCACCGCCTTTGCCGATCTGGATCAACTGATCTACGATCTGAAAAACGGCTTTACGGCGGCCATGGATGACGACCTGAACATCTCTGTGGCCATGGCCAAAGTGTTTTCGGTGGTGCGGCGCGTAAACCGCCTGATGACCAGAGACCGGATCGACGCCCGCGGCTGCGCCAGGGTCTTGGAAACGCTGAAGAGCCTGGATGCGGTGCTGAACTTCCTGTGTTTTGAGCCCCCCGAAACCAGGGATGAGGGCATCGAAGACCTCCTGCGGCAGCGGGAGGCCGCCCGACGCCGACGCGACTGGGAAACCGCCGACCGTTTGCGCGAACGGCTCCGGGCCATGGGGGTCACCATCAGAGACGATAAAATAGCGTAAGGAGCACGCACGACTATGACGCCGATACTTTTTCCGTACACGACGATCTCGGCCCGTCACCGTGAGGCCGTGGGGCGTTTTTTCCCCGCACTGACCCTCCTCCGGCCCCTGGAGGCTGAACCGACAGCCCAGGATGCCATCACCGATGGCCTGGAACTCCGATACCATATCCCGGCCACCGATCGCCGGGCGGAACTGCGGCGCCTCATCGACGACTACCGCCGCTGGGCCCAGCAGCATCCGGGCACGGATCTGTCCGCCTGGGCCGGGCGCGGAGAAACGGTCCCCTTTTTCGATGAGACCTCGCCGGCGCACATCCGCTCTGAAATCCGCCGGGGCGATCCTGCAGCGCCGGCGGCGGACCCCCTTTTCGACTGTCGTCTTTTTCTGGGAATGGCCGAAACGTTTGACCACCAGACGGCCGAAACCGCACAGCGGCTTGCAAACCTGGAAAATGCCGAGTCCCGCATGCTGGGGCAATTGAGGGGTGAAACGCAAATCCCCTTGCGGCCGTCAGCCCATGCGGAAGCGGTAAGGGATGCATTGACTTACATGCTTCCGCGGCGCATCCGGGCATGGTCCGGTCTGTATCTCAGCGCCCCCCGGCCAACAGGCATTTTTATCACCCTGGCCAGGGATGTGATCGACCACCTCGCCGAAATCTGCGGACCGGATCGGATTCGTTGCATGGGAACCATTGCCCCGCCGGAAACCCGCAGCGTGCTCATAGAGCAACTGGAAGCGGCGGCGGCGGCGCCACGGCCAGAGGGTGCGCTACCGATCGGTGCAGAAGGGGCTCCCGGGGGTTCCGGCGATTCACGGCTGGAAATTTATCTGGCACCCGACCGGAAGCCGGAAAAATTTTTCGCCGTCTTCTCGCCCCGCGGCATGCAGCCAGCGCCCATGCCGGTGTCCTCCCGGCATACCCTCGTGGGCCTGCTGACCGGGTGAAGGACTCGCTTTGGCATGTTAAAATAATTGTATATTCAGATAGTTAGAATTATATCACCAGAAAACCGAAAAATCTTGCGACAGGGCTTGACTGGGCGTTTCAATTGGTATATGGATTTTTTTTCGATGAATGATTTCCCGGCCCACGCTTGCCGGGAATTAATCTTATTCAAAGGAGGCAGTTAAATGGCTTTTGTTCCCACGGTTGATCAGGAAAAATGCGTAGGATGTGAAGAATGCGTTGATGTCTGTCCCGTCGAGGTTTTTGAAATGGTGGATGGCAAGTCCTCTCCGGTGAATGCCGAAGAGTGTCTAGGCTGTGAAAGCTGCGTCGAGGTCTGTGAAGAAGACGCCATCACCGTGGAAGAGACCTAAGCCGAACAACGGTGTTTTTTAGCCCCGGCTTTCTGACACGGCCGGGGCGTCTTCCCTTCAGGGGAGCAGTGCCTGCGCTCCCGCCCGTACTCACCCGATCCGCCGCCTTGAGTTTTCCAATGAAACACTACTTTCATGCGTTTAAAACGTCATTCGGCTGGTGCGCCCTTGTCTTTCGCCATGATCCCGTCTCCGTACTGGAAATCCTGCTACCGAGGCCCCGCCGCGCGTTGTCCCGGGCTCTCGGCCCTGCCGGCAGGGCCATATCGCCGATCCCGCAGCCGGTGCGGCGCCTCTGCGAGGATATCGGAGACTACTTCGACCATCCCCCCCACCCGCTGGCGGTTCCCTGGCATCTGCTGGATTTCAGTTCCATGACGGGGCTCCAGCGCAGAGTCCTGGAAGCAGTGGCGGCCATCCCCTTCGGCCAGGCGCGGTCATACAGCGACATCGCCAGAGAGGCCGGCATCCCCCGGGCCGCCCGTTTCGTGGGCAACACCATGGCGCGCAACCCGTTCCCCATCGTTGTTCCCTGCCACCGGGTGGTGCGGGCCGACGGGACATTGGGCCAATTCGGTGGCGGGACCGACCTGAAACGTCGCATGCTGGAACTGGAAGGTTTTTGCTTCTCTGAATAGCTGCTCCCCCCCTGTACCTTTTTCACGCCGCACGCGGGCAGATAGAGTCTTGCGCCGGCCCCCAAAAAGTGATAATAATATTTATATGAAACAATATGTTATCGATCAGCTCCGTCTGTCGGACCATAAGAAGCTGAAAACCTATCTGGATCGGCATTTCAACGGATCCACCATCGAGGGAATTTACTGGGTACCGCTGGCCAGGCGTATTTTCAACAGCACCCAGCGGCGGCACACCCAGTGCCAGCCGTTTTATTTTACCCTGGAGCTGGAAGAACAGCGCCTGGCCTGTGAGTTTCTGGTGCGCACGCAGCAACGGGTACGCTGCGGCTGCATGGGATACGCCGATACGGCTCAGCGGGCCTGGCTCATGGATCTGGTGGATGACATCCTCAACGAACTGGACATCAAGATATAAACGGCTGAGAACTTATTTTCATGCTGCACACCATCATCACCATCATGTGGATCATACCGGCGACGGCCTTTTTCGGCACACTGTCCATCGTGCTTTCCCTTTTCAGCAAAACGGGAAATGCCCCCCATCTGTCCGCCCGCACGTGGGCCAGGACAATCCTGGCCGTGGCCCGCGTGCGGGTCCGGATCACGGGCCTTTCCCACATCGACCCCAATCGCTCGTACATATACATGGCCAACCACCAGAGCAACTTCGACATCCCCGTACTGCTGGGGTACCTGAAAGTGCAGTTCCGATGGCTGGCCAAGGCGGAACTGTTCGACATCCCCATTTTCGGCCGCGGCATGCAGGGCTGCGGCTACATCAGCATCGACCGATCCGACCGCCGCTCCGCCCTGGAGAGCATCCGGCAGGCGGCCGCGACCATCCGCAACGGCGTATCGGTGCTCATCTTCCCGGAGGGCACCCGCAGCCCGGACGGCCACATCCAACCCTTCAAAAAGGGGGGATTTTTCCTGGCCCGGAAGGCAGGCGTCCCCATCGTGCCCGTCATCATACGGGGAACCTGGCCCATCATGCCGCGCAGCGGGCTGAAAATTTCACCCGGCAACGTCACCGTGGAAGTGCGGCAACCCATTGAAACCGCCGACTACAAGGGCAAAGACAAAGACAAACTCATAGAGGACGTGCGCCGGGTCATCTGCGAGGGCTTTTACGGAACCACAGGAGGCAGTCGTCCATGCTGAAAATCATCCCTCTCGGGGGGGTTGGTGAAATCGGCCTGAACATGATGGCATTCGAGTACGGCGAAACCCTGTTCGTGGTGGACGCGGGCCTCATGTTCCCGGACAGCGACATGCCTGGCGTGGATTTCGTGATCCCGGACATGTCGTACCTGAAAGAAAACCGCAAGCGGGTCTGCGGCATCGTTCTGACCCACGCCCACGAGGATCACATCGGAGCCTTGCCTTATCTATTGAAAACCCTGCAGGCGCCGGTGTTCGGGACCGCATTCACCCTGGGCCTGGCCCGCCACAAGCTCGAAGAGCACGGTATGCTGGGAGCCACGGCTCTGCACACCATCAGCCCGCGGGACATCATTCGCCTGGGTCCTTTCGAAGTGGAGTTCATCCGTGTCAGTCACAGCGTGGTCGACGGCGTGGGACTGGCTATCAAAACCCCTCTGGGAATGGTTGTCCACACCGGTGATTTCAAGATCAGCCATTCGACCCTGAGCGGTCACGCCACCGACGTGGGACGATTCGCCCAACTGGGGGAAAAGGGCGTGCTGGCCCTGCTCTCGGACTCGACCAATGTGGAACGGCAGGGATACACCGTTTCAGACGAGACCATCGGCGAAACACTGTCCCGCATCACCGCCGCCAGCCGGGGGCGCATCATCGTGGCCCTTTTCGCCTCCAGCATCATGCGCATCCAGCAGGTGGTCGATATCGCCGCCCGCCAACGGCGCCGCATCATTTTCAATGGAAAAAGCATCGAAATCAGCGTAGCCATCGCCAGACGGCTGGGCTATTTGAGAGTCCCCGACGGCTTGGAAATCGACATCGATGAGGTGGACTGTTTCGATGATCGTGAACTGCTCATCGTGACCACCGGCAGTCAGGGGGAGCCCATGTCGGCCCTGGCCCGCATGTCGGCCGGAACCCACCGGCAGATCCACATCAAACCGGCGGACACGGTGATCCTGTCCTCCAAGTTCATTCCCGGCAACGAACGCGCCATCGCCAGGATTATCAACGACCTGTATCGGCAGGGGGCCGACGTGGTCTACGAGAAGATTTCCGACATTCACGTATCCGGCCATGCCTTCCGAGAAGAACTGAAGCTGATGATCGGCCTGACCAGGCCCCGCTACTTCATCCCCATCCACGGGGAATACCGGCACCTGGTATTGCATGGCCGCCTGGCCCGCCGGGTCGGCATCGCCGCGGAAAACGTGCTGCTGGCCGAAGACGGGCAGGTGATTCAGTTCGACAGCCAAGGTGCCGCCATACAGGACCGGGTGCCCACCGGCCGCCTCCTGGTGGACGGCAAGGGTATCGGCGACGTGGGCCGCTCGGTGCTGCGGGAACGCCGCATCCTGTCCGAAGACGGCCTGGTGGCGGTCACCATGGCGCTGGACGAGGAAACCGGCATCATCGTCTACGGCCCGGAAATCGTCTCGCGCGGATTCGTTTTTGAAACCGAAAAGGGGCATCTGCTGGAAGACGCCGTGTGCGTCGTGCTGGAAATCGTCGAGGAGCTGTCCCCGGATCTGACCGACCGTATTGCGGTACTCAAGTCCCGGCTGCAGACCGCGCTGCGGCAATATTTCTTTTTCACCATCGGCCGGCGGCCGGTGATACTGCCGTTTATCCTGGAAGTCTGAAACCGTTGAAAAAAGAACCGCCCAATCTCATGCGCCGCGAGATCAGCGCCATCGTGCTGTTCTTCGTGATCATCTTCACCCTTGTAAGCCTGCTCTCATACAGCCCCCAGGACCCGTCCATCCACAACGCCGTGTCCACCCGGCAGGTGCACAACGTCATGGGACTGATCGGCGCCCACGTGGCCGGCCTGCTGATCGGCCTCTTCGGGCTGGGCGCCTTCTGGATTCCCGTGCTGCTGACCCTGGGCGGCCTGGACCTGTTCAGCCCCCGGCGTCACACCCGCAAGACGCTGGCCATCACCTTGGGCGGCGCACTGCTGCTGATCGTCACCACCGGTTCGCTTTTTGCCCTGCACCAGAAGAGCTACAGCCTGTGGGGCAGCAGTTATTCCGCCGGCGGCCTCATCGGCATGTCTTTCAAGTCCGTACTGGTGAAGTACGCCAATCCCACCGGCGGCGTGATCATCCTGCTGCTGCTCTGGATCATCGGCCTCATTCTGGCCACCGGATTCTCGCTGCTGGGATTCCTGGGAAACCTGTGGCAGCGTGCAGGCAGGCTGCGGGAGGCCACCGCGCTGCAGGTGACCAAGTGGCGCCAACGGCGCAAAAAGGCGCAGCAGCGCCAGAAACTCAAACGGCGTCTGGCGCCCCAGAAAAAGCCCAAGGTCAAGATCAAGACCGCGCCGCCCCTGCCGGCCCCCACGCCCCCGCCGCCCAGGCAGGAAGTCTTCGAGTTCATGCGTGACGGCGAAAGCGCGGAACTTCCGCCGGTCAGCCTGCTGGAAGATCCCGAACCGCGGCACCGCGAAGTCGACGACAAGAACCTGCAGGTGCAGTCCCGGCTGGTGGAGAAGAAGCTGGATGATTTCGGTGTGCGCGGTCGGGTGATGGCCGTCACCCCCGGACCGGTGATCACCACCTTCGAATACGAGCCGGCCGCCGGTGTCAAGATCAACCGCATCGTCAACCTGAGCGACGATCTGGCCCTGGCGCTGCGCGCCACCAGCATCCGCATCGTGGCGCCCATTCCGGGAAAGGCGGCCATCGGCATCGAGATTCCCAACACCGAACGCGAACTGGTCAAGTTCAAGGAAGTGGTCACCTCGGAGGTCTACCGGAACGCCAAGTCCAAGCTGACCCTGTGCCTGGGAAAGGACATCGTGGGCCGGCCCGTGGTGGCCGAACTGGACAGAATGCCCCACCTGCTCATCGCCGGGGCCACCGGCTCGGGCAAGAGCGTGGCCCTGAACACCATGATCTGCAGCTTCCTGTACAAGGCCCTCCCCGAAGAGGTCAAGCTGCTCATGATCGACCCCAAGCGCATCGAGCTGGCCTCCTACGAGGGCATTCCGCACCTCATCGCACCGGTGGTCACCGATGCCAAGAAGGCCACCAACGCCCTGTTCTGGGCGGTGCGCGAAATGGAGCGGCGCTACGAGCTGTTGGCGGCCCACAAGACCCGCAACATCGGCCAGTACAACCGCAAGGCGGCCAAGGCCGCCAAATCGGACCCCGACAGCGAGATGGAGATCCTGCCCTTCGTGGTGATCATCATCGACGAACTGGCGGACCTGATGATCGTGGCCTCCCGGGACGTGGAAGTGGCCCTCACCCGCCTGGCCCAGATGGCCCGCGCCGCCGGCATCCACCTGATTCTGGCCACCCAGCGCCCCTCGGTGGACGTGCTCACCGGCATCATCAAGGCCAACTTCCCCACCCGGCTGACCTTCCAGGTGTCTTCCAAGACCGACTCGCGCACCATCATCGACACTAACGGAGCCGAGAACCTGCTGGGCAGAGGCGACATGCTCTTCCTGCCGCCCGGCACCGCCAAGCTGCAGCGCATCCACGGGGCCTACATCTCAGAGGCCGAACTGCTGCTGGTCACGGATTTCCTTAGGAAACAGAAGGCGCCCGAGTACAACGAGGAGATCACCCGGCCCGTCGAAGACAAAACTTCCGGCCCCGGCAACGAAGACGTGGACGAGCGCTATGACGACGCCGTGGCCCTGGTCACCCGCACGCGCCAGGCCTCCATCTCCATGATTCAGCGCCACCTGCGCATCGGCTACAACCGGGCGGCGCGCATCGTGGAAATGATGGAGGCCCAGGGGATCGTGGGGCCTTCCGACGGCGCCAAGCCCCGCGAAGTACTCGTACGAGATTACGAGGATATTCCCTGAAGCGGGCCATGCCCGCTACCCCGCAACCGCCAGGGGTTGCGGCAGCCACAATGCCAGGTGGAACAAAAGTTACCCGTTTCCCGTTCACCGTTTCCCGTTGAAGGAAAACTGTCTACTTAAAATCGAACCCCCTCCTTCGCTGTCAGCTGCCGTTATAGCGTGGATCTGGTGTGCTCACTTATTGAATTACTTAAGGACGTCCCTCTCTTCCCCTCTCTTCCCTCCGAGAACCTTTCGGTAAACCGCCAGGGTC